>NZ_JBHMDN010000007.1:0-403932 GCF_042431195.1 Cohnella cellulosilytica | reverse complement strand
AGTAGGTAAGACCCCTGGAAGAACACCAGGTAGATAGGCTCGGGGTGGAAGCGCAGCAATGTGTGGAGCTGACGAGTACTAATCGGTCGAGGGCTTATCCTAACAGGTGGGCCTGGTAAGGCAAGATCACCTTTCTTCTTCGCGTAAGTTGGGTTCGCATCCAGTTTTCAAGGCGCAAGCCTTGCATGCATGATGAGTGCATATCGGTTCAGCTATCGTGCCGAATCGAAATTAACGATGTGGCGGCGTAGCTCAGCTGGCTAGAGCATTCGGTTCATACCCGGAGGGTCGGGGGTTCAAGTCCCTTCGCCGCTACCAAATCTTTATTCCCATGGAGGCTTAGCTCAGCTGGGAGAGCATCTGCCTTACAAGCAGAGGGTCGGGGGTTCGATCCCCTCAGCCTCCACCATAAAAGTACCCCAAAAAGTGAAGAATGCCTTCGCAGCATATTCCGATTACTTTTCGGGGACCCCTAGTATCGCGGAGCCGTGGTGTAGAGGCCTAACATGCCTGCCTGTCACGCAGGAGACCGCGGGTTCGAATCCCGTCGGCTCCGCCATTTTTAATTCCGAGTACAGAGCGGAATGCCGTAACATTGATCCAATTAGGCTCGATAGCTCAGCTGGTAGAGCAGAGGACTGAAAATCCTCGTGTCGGCGGTTCGATTCCGTCTCGAGCCACCATTTGTTTTATCCGGTATTAGCAAGCCAATCAGGTGTGCGTTCTACCGGCGGGTTATACATGGAGGGTTAGCGAAGTGGCCAAACGCGGGAGACTGTAAATCTCTTCCTTCGGGTTCGGTGGTTCGAATCCATCACCCTCCACCAGTACCCGAGCCATTAGCTCAGTTGGTAGAGCACCTGACTTTTAATCAGGGTGTCGTAGGTTCGAGTCCTACATGGCTCACCAGTTTCGAATCGACAGCAAACGCTTATGCGTTTGCTTTTTTTGATTTTACCGGGAAAAATCCGATGGAGCTTTTGGAAATGGAAGAAATATTCAATTTGTCATATGACAAAATCCGTGACGATGCTCACTGGGAATCGCTGCAGGACCAACCTATAATGGACTGAATACTCGCCCAAAGCCCTGTTTCAACCTCCGGTATCTCTGGTATCGATTATGTTAAAAGGGGGAGATGCTATGGGACGCGACCACGCTGCGGGCAGTCCAAGCGGCGCCTCGTTAAAAGCAGCACAACGTTCCTCTTCGCGATCCGGCGCAGCTTCGGGCGCTCTTTCACTGAACGCTCAGAGCCTGGACAGCCTCCGTCTGCTGCAGATGACGATCGGCAATCAGGCGCTGCTGAATATGGCGAGCCGAGCGGCGGCCAACGGGAATCAGCCCATACAACAGATAGCCAAACATTTGGCAAGCAGCGCCAAGGTTCAGCGAATGCTCGGCAATTCTAACGCAAGAACCGGCGATCCGGCAGCGGCCCAGTCCACGAACGCGACGACTGCGGTCCCATTGGCGTCTGCGCCGCAGACAATGGCAGCCCCGACAACCGTAGCGCCGACAGCGATAGCACCGGCGACCGCATCCCAGTCGACGAGTTCCACGACGGCCGCAGCTCCGTCGACGCCTGCGCCGCAGACAAGCGCACCGGCGGCGGTCGCTCCGACTCCGACGGCGCCCGGCACGGGCGGCCCGGGTGCAAGCGCGATCGATCCGCAGTGGATCGGGCTTTCGGCGATGCGCCTCAAGGTGCAGAAAGCGCAAGAGGACGGCACATTCGGTCAAGCGGACGATCATGAAGCGGAGAGGACCGTATTCGACAACGCCAACGATACGTCGGAAATTTCGAATTCCGGCGTCGGCGGACAGTCCGATCATTACCAGGACATCTCCGACGGCTTGAAAGACCGAATGGAGAAGGCGGAAGAAGCCGGGGAGGACACCTCGTCGCTGAAAGCGGATAAAGCGAAAGTCGACCGGGAAAATCAGAAGCTCAGCGTCGCATCCGGGGTACTGGACATAGGCTCGGGCTTTGTCGGCTTGATCAATATGAGGAAGGCGATCAAGGAAGCGGATGGCAAAGCGGAGACGGCCGGCGCCCTGTATGAAGGGCTGGAGAGCGTGCAAAAGGCTTTCGCAGGCGCCGCGAAAATCACCGACAACGCCGCCAAGCTGGAAGGAAGCGAGGAGGGCGTCGGTTCCTCGGAAGCGGTGTCCGGCTACGGCGGGAGCGTGGGGGACGCTCTTGCCGCCATCAAGAGCGCATTCTTCCTCGTCAAGGATATTTACTCCTTGTTCAAGGAATGCTTTTCGGAGGACGGAATTGCCAAAGAGGACGCGGTCAAAGGCGGGCTCAGCGCGCTCCAGAACGGATTGGAGTCGGCCCAATCGGCGGTCAAAACCGTTAAATCCATATTGGAAGTTATGGAGTCCGGAGTCGGCAAGCTGACGGAGACGATTCCGGCGATCGGTATTGCAATCAGCGGCATCAAGGTTACAATTAAAGTGTTTAACATGATGCAGTGGAACGCCTCCAAGCAGAAGATGACCGAGATCAAAGCCGATTTCAAACAGAAATACTCCCAAGACAAATATAAGCATTTGGGCATAGTCAAAGATAATACATACACGTTGTTCGGCAAAACGATTCACCAATCGAAAGGCACGGATAAAACGAAGATCGACGATTACCGGCGCGAGTTATTGGATATTGTGGACGATTCGAACACAAGCGCTACGGAGGAAGCCAAGAAGCAGGCGCGAGATGAGCTTAACGATATCGAACATTACGAAATCGCCAAGGAAATGAAATCGATCAATCAAAAACGCATGACGCGCGCGGGCATCGAAGCCGGTCTCGAGATGGTCAGCATGGCCGGCGATATCGCGACGCTAAGCGGCGCCGGCGCGGCGGTCGGCATCAGCTTAAAGGCGGCGGCAAGCGGAGCGAAAACCGGCCTGAGCCTGTTCCGCCGAGTTAAGCAATACGGTCGCGACAAGGCGGCAAAATCCGGTCCGGACAGCGCATGGTCCTCCGTATTCAACGCGGAGAAGTCCTCCGACAAGAAGCATGCCAAACGCGCCAACGACGCCGACCTGATCCTGAGCATGGTAGCCAAGCTCCCGGAAAGCGACGATACGATCGAGGCAAAAGGCCAATTCCAGCGGGTCATGTACTTCATTGAAGCAACCGGATGCGACAAGAAGGCATTGTTCAAGGCGAACGGCGAAGTCGGCAAGCAGCGGGAGCTGTTGATGGAAGCGATGAAGTCGAGGGATTAACCGGGTTAACAAGTTGAGAGCTTAATGGTGCTAACAAAAATAAGAAAAACGGACGGAGGAGTGGCCAGATGGTATCTGATATGGAGCACGCGAAGCACCTGGCGGAGCTCGGAGGATTGCAAGCCGGCCTCGAGAAAGAAGGCTTCCGCTCGGAATTGCTGGAACGTTCCGCGGATATTCCGCTGCACGTGCTGCTGGTGCCGCTTGGCAAGGACGACCGCGGCCGCGACCGGATCGTCAACCTGAATTTCGTGCCGCTGCCGGAAAGCGACATCGCATGGATCAGGCTGCTTCAGCTCTATACGGTCGTTCCTTGCGAAATCGCGCCGGACAGGCGGCCGGCGGTGGAGAGCTTGCTGCTTGCGGTCAACGGCGTGCTTCCGCTCGGGCACTTCGGCATCAAGGAAGACGGGGAAGTATACGCCCGCTATGTGTACACGGTTCCGTCGTCCCGAACCGTATCGGCGGACGAGCTGCTGGAGGTTCTCTCTTTGTTTCATTATTTGCTGGAAATGTTCGCGGATCGTATCGGACGGGTTGCCGGCGGCGAGCTTTCCGTGGACGAAGCTTTGCAAAACCCGGGATAAGTCCCGGCAATTTCGAGGGCGCAAGGATCGGATAGGGCAAGTCGGCCGGAAGCGGCGCAGAGGCGCAAGCCAGGCAAACGGATCGAAGGCAGACAAGGAAAGTCTGCCTTTCGGTCCGTTTTTTGTTGCGCATTTTGTCCATCGAATTGGAGAAAACGTCATTCCCCCGGCGCGAAAATCGCCATCGGATTTTAGTTTTTGCCCATATCGGGTTCGGCCTTGTCTCCGTTAGTCTGAAAGCGAGATGCATCTCACTATTCGACAGGCGGAGGTTTGGGAAATGAAAAGACTGCTCATGGCTGCTCTTGCCATCCTGATGGTCGGCACGCTGCTGATCGCTTGTTCATCCAAAGACAACAACGCAAATCAAGGGGAGAGTCCCGCGGCTGCCAACAGCCCGTCCGCGACGACGGGAGCTTCGGAAGGCCAGCAGGGAGAAGAAGGAGGGACGGCGACGTATCCGCTTCAGACGGACAAGACGCTTAGCTATTGGGGAGAGTTGACGGGGAACCTGGTAGGCGTCAAAGCCACGCACGACGAAGTGCCTTTTTTCCAGGAGTGGCAGAAGGTAACGGGGATCAAGCTGAACTTCATCGCGCCGCCGGCGGGCCAAGCGAAGGAAGCGCTCAACATTCTGCTCGCCTCCGGCGATCTGCCGGACATGATCGAATATAACTTCCTCAGCGACTTCCCGGGCGGTCCGGAGAAGGCGATCGCGGACGGTTATATTTTGAAGCTGAACGATCTGATCGACCAGTACGCTCCGAATTTGAAGAAGTTCCTGCAGGACAATCCGGATATCGACAAAATGGTCAAGACGGACAACGGCAGCTATTACGCATTCCCGTTCATTCGCGGAGACGAGTATTTACGGGTGTTCCAGGGACCGATTATCCGCAAGGACTGGCTCGACGAGCTCGGCCTGCCGGTGCCGGAGACGATCGACGAATGGACGGCCGTGCTGCGCGCGTTCAAGGAGAAGAAGGGCGCTTCGGCCCCGTTCACGGTCAACAGCAAGCCGCGCTTCTTCAATGATTCCTACAACGGAGCGTTCCTCGGAGCGTTCGGAGTCAACCGCGGCTTCTATCAAGAGAACGGAGTCATTAAATACGGTCCGGCCGAAAGCGGCTTTAAGGACTATCTGGCTTTGTTCCAGCAATGGTACAAGGAAGGGCTGCTCGACAAAAACATCGCGACCGCGGACGCCAAATCGATCGACAGCAACTGGGCTTCCGGACAGACGGGCGCGTCGGTCGGCAACGCCGGCGGAGGCATCGGCAGATGGCAGCCGCTTGTCGAACAGAACAGCCCGAACGCCGTTCTCGTCGCCGCGCCGTATCCGGTGCTGAACAAAGGCGACAAGCCCAAATTCGGCCAGAAGGACAACGCCTATTCCAGCGGAGGCATCGTCGCCGTAACGGCGGCCGCGAAGGATCCCGGGCTGGCGGTCCAATTGCTCGATTACGGGTACGGCGAGGAAGGGCGCATGTTCTTTAACTTCGGCACGGAAGGCGTCAGCTACAACATGGTGGACGGTTATCCGACCTATACCGACCTGCTGATGAAGAACCCGGACAAGCTGGCTCCGGCGCAAGCGATGTCCATGTACATTCGCGGCAGCTATAACGGTCCGTTCATTCAGGATAAACGGTATGCCGAGCAATTCTTCGCCCTGCAGACGCAGCGCGACGCGATCGACGTCTGGAAGAATACGGACGTATCCAATTACGCGCTGCCGTCCTTGACGCCGACGCCGGAGGAAAGCTCCGAATACGCCACGATCATGAACGACATCAATACGCTGGTCGACGAGATGACGCTCAAGATTGTGCTCGGAACGGAATCCGTGGACAAATTCGACGGCTACGTCGAGAAGATGAAGTCGCTGAAGCTGGATCGGGCTATCGAGATTCAGACCGCCGCCTGGGAGCGGTACGAAAACAGATAAGACGGCAGATGCAAGGAGAGGGCGGCCCCGCCGCCCTCCCTTCCTCCGAATCGAGGGGAGAGTCGCCCGATATGGCAAACGCGCGGACCGCGCTTGGGATGGAAAGACCGTCCGGAAACTCGGCGAGAAGAAGGCGCGTCATCAAGGATTTCGCGACCAACAAGTATTTGTACTTGATGATCGTGCCGGTGCTGGCGTACTACGCCGTGTTCCATTACGCTCCGATGTACGGCGCCCTGATCGCGTTCAAGGAATATTCCCCGATGAAGGGGATTCTGGGCAGCGACTGGGCCGGGCTGAAGCATTTCGAGGATTTCTTCAACAGCTATTACTTCTGGCGGATTCTGAAAAACACAATTCTGATCAGCCTGTATACGCTGGTCTTCGAGTTCCCCGCGCCGATTCTGCTGGCGCTTCTCATCAACGAGGTGCGCAACAAGGCGTTCAAGCGCACGGCGCAGACGATTACGTACATGCCGTATTTTATATCGCTTGTGGTCATCTGCGGGATCATTACCGATTTTACGAACGCGGACGGCGTCATTAACCGCTTGTTCATGCTGCTGGGCTACGACGGCCAGGCCATGCTGCAGAGGCCGGAGCTGTTCCGTCCGATCTATGTGCTGTCCGAAATTTGGCAGAGGATCGGTTGGGAATCGATTATCTACATCGCGGCGCTCATGAGCGTCGACATGGAGCAATACGAAGCGGCGCGAATGGACGGCGCGAGCCGGCTCAAGCAGATGCTCTACATTACGCTGCCGGGCATTATGCCGACGATTGCGATCATGCTGATTCTGCGGATGGGCAATCTGATGAACGTCGGCTTCGAGAAAATCATTCTGCTCTATAACCCGGTAACCTACGAGACCGCGGACGTCATCTCGTCCTTCGTCTACCGGAAAGGGCTGCTGGAGTTCGGCTGGAGCTACGGCTCGGCCGTCGGATTGTTCAATTCCGTCATTAATCTCGCGCTGTTGATCTCGGCCAACTGGATCAGCCGCCGGGTTAACAATAGCAGTCTATGGTGAGGTGAGCCCGTGAAACGAGAAAAAGGAATATTCGACAGGCTCTTCGACGTCTTCGTCTATACCGCGCTGTCCGCGCTGGTCCTTGCGACGCTGTATCCGCTCGTGTACGTGCTGTTCGCTTCGTTCAGCGAGCCGGGGGAGTTCATTACGCACAAGGGCTTCCTCTGGCGGCCGCTCGGCTTTAACCTGGGCGCGTACGAGAGCGTGATCCGCAATCCGGGCATTCTGATCGGCTACCGGAATACCTTCTTCATTGTGGTCGCCGGCGTAGCCGTCAACCTGGTCATGACCGCGCTCGGGGCGTACGTGCTGTCCCGCAAAAATGTGCTCTGGAACAATGCCATCATGTTTTTTATCGTATTCACGATGTTTTTCTCCGGCGGGCTGGTTCCGCTGTATTTGATCGTCAAAGGGGTCGGATTGCTCGATTCGCTGTGGTCGACCATTATCCCTTTCGCGGTCGGCACCTTTAATCTGATCATCATGCGCACGTCGTTCATGGGAATTCCGGACAGTCTGGAGGAATCCGCCAAGATCGACGGGGCGAATCACGCGACCATTCTGCTGCGGATTATTTTGCCGCTGTCCATGCCGGTCATTGCGGTGATGATTTTGTATTATGCGGTCGACAAATGGAACGGCTGGTTTTACGCCTCGATCTTCATCAAGAGCCGCGATCTGTATCCGCTGCAGCTCGTGCTGCGGGAAATCCTGATCTCCAACTCGACGGACAGCATGACGGCGGGGGCCGATGCCGGAGACCGCTTTCAGATCGGGGAGACGATCAAATACGCGACAATCGTCGTCGCGACCGCGCCGATCCTGTTCGTGTATCCGTTCGTGCAGCGTTATTTCGTGAAAGGCGTCATGATCGGTTCGCTTAAAGGTTAAGCGGGGGCGGTGCGCCAAGCGCCGTCCGGAGGCCGTCCTTATTCGCTGTCGCAGGCGAAAGGGGCGGCCTCTTCCGCTCGGATCGGAGCCGCGAATTCGCGCGAGGGACGGGTTTCTTAACGACTCAGAAAGTAAAAAATTCGCTAAGCTTATCCTGAATCGACTCCGACAAAAACGCGTTCATCGCCCTAAGGACGCCGCAGGCGTTTTTGCTTGGATAATTCGTCAATCGCATTGAACTTTTTGCGTATGTCCAGGGGGGAGCCGGGCGGCTATAATAAAAGAACGAAAAAGGGAGGCAGTCATCAATCGCCCCAGAGACGAATGCGAGGAGAGGCGTTTGAAGATTCGATATTTGTGGCAGAAACGCAAAAGCGTCGTATTTACATGGATCGTCTCCTACAGCGTGGTTCTGTTCGTTCCTTGGCTCATCAGCCTGATCATTTACACCCAGTCCAGCGACGCGCTGAGAAGCGAGATTCATCGGGCGAACGACTCTCTGCTCAAGCAGGCCCGCTATACGATCGATACCCAGATCGATCTGATGAAGCGGCTCAACATGGAGATTACGTGGAATGCCAAGCTGCAAAGCCTGATGTACTCTACGAAAAGCCAAGGTGAAGCGCAATTCACCGCTTACCAGCTTGCGAAGGACCTGCTGACGTATCAGACCTCGTACGCTACGGTCGACGAGTTTTACGTGACCTGGGAGCAGGAGGGAGCGATTCTGCGTTCCGGCAACGTCCGTGAACTCGAAACCGCTTTCAACACAATTCACGCGACCGGAGAAATCAGCTACGGACAATGGCTGGAGACGATTCGGACCTCGACCAGCAACCGGTTTTTGCTGCTGCCGCACATGGACGCTCTGTATCCGAAAACGTCGATCGCGTATTTGACCCATCTGCCCAAGGATTTGAACGGCAGGGTGACGGGGACGGTTGTCGTGATGACAGATTTGTCCCGGTTTCAGGAGGCGATCGAGAGCATCTCCGGCTTTAGCGGAGGGCAGGTGCTTATCCTGAACCAGGCTAACGAGGTGCTGATGTCCAATCTGGCGGACGCGGACGTCCAGGACAAGGTCGTTCGTCAGCTTGCGGGCGGTTACCCGGCGGACGACGAAGACTTCGAGCTGCTGTCGATCCCGTCCTCCGTATCCGATCTGAAGTACGCGTTGGTCATTCCCAGCCGCATTTTCTGGGAGAAGGCCGAATATGTTCGCAAGTTCACCTACGCCAGCATCGCGATCAGTCTGCTCGGCGCGGGGGTGCTGACCTGGTTTTTCGTCCGGAGGAATTATTCCCCGATTCAAGAGCTGGTGCGGTCCGTAACCGACAAGAGCGTTCACGCGGAGCGCGCGGACGGCAACGAGCTGAATTTCATCCGCAGAGCCATCTCGCAGACGAAGAACGAGACCGAGCGCATGGCCCTGCAGCTGAAGCTCCATCAGCACGCCCTCCGTTCCAACATGCTGAACCGCCTGCTAAAGGGAAGGATGGATTCTCTCGTTCCTTACGAGGAAGCGTTCGAGTCCTTCGGGATGAAGCAGCTGTCCGAGCGCTTCGCGACGATTCTGTTCGTCGTCGAGAACGCGGACAATCTCGCTTCCGTGCTGCCGGGCATCGACGGCGACGAACGCCGCAAGCTGGCCCAGTTCATCCTTACGAACGTCGTCGAGGAGCTGGTCGGACGCCACGATCACGCGGGTTACGTGACGGAGATCGACGACATGATGGTTTGCCTGGTCAATTTCTCCGAGGGCGAGGTTGCGGAATTCCGCGACGAATTGCGCGCGATCGCGACGGAGGCGCAGCTGTTCCTGGTGCAGTTCCGTCTGGATTTGACGATCTCGATCGGCGGCGTTCACGAAGGGTTCGCCGGAATCGCCGACGCTTACCGGGAAGCCGTCGACGCGATGGAATACAAGATGGTCCGGGGCAAGCGGGAGATCATTACCTACGACGATATCCGCATCGATCCGGCGGATAATTTGCAGTTCGGCTACTACTATCCGCTGCAGCTGGAGCAGCAGATTATTAACTGGATCAAGGCCGGAGACGTCGGCGAGGCCGCTCGGGCGATGGACGAGATTATGCAGCGAAACTTCAACAAGCCGGTCGTGACGCTGACGCTCGCCAAATGTCTGATCTTTAACCTCGTCGGCACGATGGTGAAGGCGATCAACGAAATCGGCGACGGGGAAAGCAGCATTCTCGGCGGCCATCCGCTATGGATGGACAAAATCATCGCCTGCGATACGATTCAGGAGATGAGGGGAGAGCTGCTGGCCCTGCTGGACGAGGTGTGCGCCTTCGCCGCCGCGAAGCGGGAGAAGAGCATTTCCCAGGAGCGGGCGGAGTCGCTGCGCCACCTGGCGGCGAAGGTCATTCGCCATATCGAGGAGCATTACGACGATACGAGCCTGAGCGTCAACTCCCTCGGGGAGCGCTTCGAGCTGAAGGGCAGCTATCTGTCGAAGCTGTTCCGGAACGAGACCGGGGAAGGGCTGCCGGACTACATCAACAAGCTGAGAATCGACAGGGCGAAGCGGATGATCCGGGACAGGGGGACTTCGATCGCCGACGTCGCGAAGCGGGTCGGCTACAACGAAGCGGCGACCTTTATACGCGTATTCAAGAAATACGAGGGCATAACGCCGGGCAAGTTCAAGGAAATGGGCTGAAACGGCGTTCCCGCACATCAGCGAGGGGGAACGGGGATGAGCATATACGTCATACGCCGCGCGGCGCTTCTGCTGCTTGCCGCAGCCGCGCTGCTGCCGCTCGGCTCCTGCCTGCGGCCGGACGGGGCGAAGCCGGGCCGGGAGACCGGGCTCCATGGGCGGGAGTCTTCCCAAGCCGAACGCGCTTCTTCAAGCTCCGTCCCGAAGCTGACTTATTGGGCGGAGCTGAACGGCAACGCGGGCAGCATCGTTCCGACCTTCCAGCAGGTTCCGTTCTTCCGGGAGTGGCAGCGCCAGACCGGAGTGGAGCTGACGTTCATTCAACCGCCCGCGAATCAGGCGCGCGAGTCGCTGAACGTGCTGCTCGCCTCCGGGGATCTGCCGGACATGATTGAGTTCGAATGGGATACGTTTCCGGGCGGACCGGACAAGGCGATCGCCGACGGCTATATTTTGCGGCTGAACGACGCGATCGAGAAGTATGCCCCGAATCTGCGCAGCTACTTGCGAGAGCATCCGGAGATCGACAAGCAAATCAAGACCGGCTCGGGCAGCTATTACGTCTTTCCGTTTATTCGCGGCGACGACAGACTGCTGACGTACCAGGGCCCGATCGTGCGCAAGGATTGGCTGGACGAGCTCGGCCTTCCGATTCCGGAGACGATCGAGGATTGGAGCCGGACGCTGACGGCGTTCAAGGAACGCAAGGGGGCCGCCGCTCCGCTGACCTTCCTGGGCGTTCCCCATCCGCTGTTCGGCTTGGAGAGCGGCGCGTTCATCGGCGCGTTCGGCGTCAAGAAAGGATTCTATCTCGACGAGGGGCGCGTGAAGTTCGGTCCGCTGGAGCCGGGGTACAAACAGTTCCTGTCGTTGTTCCGGCAATGGTACGCCGACGGCTTGATCGATCGAAATATCGCCACCGTGGACACGAAAACAATGGATGCCAATATGGTGACGGGTAGAAGCGGGGCCAGCATATGGAATGCGGGAGCGGGCATAGGCACCTGGCAGCCGTTCATGCAGGAGAAGCAGCCTCAGGTCCGTCTCGCCCCGGCTCCTTACCCGGTGCTGAACAAGGGAGAGCGGCCGAAATTCGGGCAAAGAAGCCTCGACTACGTCGGCACGGGCGGCGTCGCGATCTCGGCGAACAGCCCGAACGTGGAGCAGGCTGTGCGCATGCTGGATTACGGCTACGGCGAGCAAGGGCATCTGCTGTTCAACTTTGGCATCGAGGGGCAGAGCTTCGAGATGATCGACGGCTATCCGACCTATACCGAGCTGATCCTGGACAACCCGGACAAGCTTGCTCCCTCCCAGGCATTGGCCATGTACACGAGAGCGAGCTATTTCGGCGCGTTCGTGCAGGACGGCCGCTATATCGAGCAGTACTACATTTTGCCAGAGCAGCGGCAGGCGATGGACCTGTGGTTCGCCACCGATGCCGCCGAGCACAGGATGCCGCGCGTCTCTTTGTCGGAGAAGGAAAACGCGGAGCTGTCGGCGATCATGCAGGACGTCGAGACGCTGGTGGACGAGACGTCGCTGAGAATCATCCTTGGAGTCGAGCCTCCGGACAGCTTCGACGACTGCGTTGCGGAGCTGCGTTCGCTCGGCATCGGCCGCGCGATCGAAATCCAGGAAATGGCGCTTAGGCGGCAGGGAGATCTGTAGGCGGAGCCGGAAGCAAGGGTGATTTTGCCGCGATTGGGGAAAAGTAAGGGAAACCGCCGGTCGGCCGATCAGGAGGATTCCCGATGAGCTATCTATACGCGCTTGCCCTTTCGTTTCTGCTCGTGCTGGTGACGGTTCCCGTCGTCCGGAAGTTCGCGCTTAAAATCGGATTCGTGGACCGTCCGACCAAACGGAAGGTGCATTCGCAGCCGATTCCGCTGAGCGGCGGGGTGGCCCTCTACGGAGCGGTCATCGTTACCGTCTGGGCGTTCCTTGGGAGCGGCCCTCTGCTAGGCGCGTTGGCGCTGGGCGGAGGATGCCTCGTGGCCGTCGGTCTGGTCGACGACGCCTTCAAGGCCTACGGCAAAGAGTTTCCGGTATGGCCCAGACTGATCGCTTACCTGGGCGTATCGCTGATTCCGACCGCTTTCGGCATTACGATCGCCGGCATATCGGCGCCGTCCCGCTCGGCCATGATCCTGTTTTCCCCGGGATGGGCCGCCTTTTTCACCCTGCTCTGGGTATTCGCTCTTATCAATATGCTGAACTTCATCGACGGAGTCGACGGACTGGCCTCCGGCGTGACGGCGATCTCTTCCCTGACCTTGTTCGCCGCGTCGCTTATTTTCGCGCATAACGACACCGCGTTCGTAGCCGTCGCGCTCTCCGGGGCGTGTCTGGCTTTCCTCGCCTACAACTTCCATCCCGCCCGCATCTTCATGGGCGACGCCGGGGCGACCTTCCTGGGATACACGCTGGCGGTAACGGCCGTGGACGGCACGCTCAAAGGAGCGACGCTGCTCTCGTTGACCGTCCCCCTGCTGGCGCTCGGCGTGCCGATTCTCGATACGATGATCGTATTTTCGCGGCGGCTGCTCGAGGGCAAGAGCCTGCATCGGGCGGACAATCTGCATACGCATCACAGCCTGATGAAATGGGGGCTTACGCAAGTCCAGACGGTGTCCTTCCTCTATTTGATCGCGGCGGTATTCTCGCTGCTGTCCATCGTGGTGCTGCTCATCCTGCGCTGATCCGCGCTTCGCCCCCGGCAAATATGGTACAATAACGCATATGACGCATATCGCTATTTTCGCTGACAAGGGGCTTCAACGATGAACAAAACCAAGCTGCAGGAGCTGAGCAGACTGCTGGACGCGACGGTTGTCGCCAAAGTGCTGACGGGAGCCGAGTGGGAGAAGGCGGGCGGGGAGAAGCATCCCGAAGCCGGAGATTCCATTCAGACGAACGCGGGTTGCCTGATGATCGCGCGGGTTAACGGTTCCGAGCTTCATTGCGTGGAGATCGCGGCCGCTCTCACTCCGCTGGAGAAGCGGCTTCTGGGCTGGACGATCCGCCAGGGAAACATTCGGCCGGTCTCGACGGCGTCGGATCTGGAGCGCCAGGCGAGACGGTTCGGCGAATGGGTTCAGCAGTCGGTGGCCGCCGGAGAATGGCGGGCCGAGGTGCCCGAACGGATGGAGCTGCGCAATCGGCTGTTCGAGGGCATGGTGCCTTTCCTGCTGTCGTGCGAGCAGGAGGAGGACAAGGAGCCGTCGTACGGGGAGTTGGAGAAGACGATTCGGACGTACATTCCGGACGACACTCTGCTGATTCCGCTTCGCGAGCACGAATGGCTGGTGCTCACGAGCGACAGCGTGCTGTCGGAAGCGGATGTGGACGGCGACGAGGAGATCGGCCACGAGGAGACGAAGGAATTGCTTGCATCGCTGGCCCAGGGTCTGCACGAGCTGATTACGACCGAATGGGGCGGGGAATGCCATATCGCCGTCGGAGAGCCGATCGTTCCTTCGGAAAACGTCGTGCGCATTGTCGCCACACTGAGGGAAACGATTTTTCTCGGACGCAAGTTCCACGTGGGCATGCAGATTCATCTGCCCTGGCTCGTTCATCTGGAAAGATTGCTCAGCGGCATACCCGAAACGGTCCGTTTCCGGTTCGTCGAGGAGATGATGGGAAGGCCCGACCTGTTCACCGATTCGGAGACGGTCGCCACGCTGGACGCGTTCTTCTCGATGGACTGCAACGTGAGCGAAACCGCGAAAAAGCTGTTCATTCACCGCAATACTTTGCTGTACCGGCTGGATAAAATCAAACACGAAGCGGGGCTTGACGTACGGTCGTTCAACGACGCGGTACTCGTGAGGATTTTATTGCTATTGTACAAAGTCACGAAAAGGAAATGAATTTTTTGTACGCTTTGTGCATAGTCATCCGGCCCGGCCTTAAGGTAAGATATCTGTGTACCTTCAAACGAAGTTTAGGGGGAAATGTACATGGCAGGCGTTCGTTTAGAAAGCGTGTATAAAAAATATCCGGGTTCCGACAGCGCGTCGGTTACCGACTTCAATCTGGACATCCAGGACAAGGAATTTCTCGTTCTCGTCGGTCCTTCCGGCTGCGGCAAATCGACGACGCTGCGGATGATCGCGGGTCTCGAGGAAATTTCCGAAGGCAAGCTGTACATCGGCGACCGCGTCGTGAACGACGTTGCGCCGAAGGATCGCGACATCGCGATGGTATTCCAATCTTACGCTCTTTATCCTCATATGAACGTGTATCAGAACATGGCGTTCGGTCTGAAGCTGCGCAAATTCCGCAAGGACGAGATCGACCGTCGCGTACGCGAAGCGGCTCGCACGCTGGAAATCGAGCACTTGCTCGACCGTAAGCCGAAGGCTCTCTCCGGCGGTCAGCGCCAACGTGTCGCCTTGGGACGCGCAATCGTTCGTGAGCCTCAAGTGTTCCTGATGGACGAACCGCTCTCCAACTTGGATGCCAAGCTGCGTACGCAAATGCGCGCGAACATCTCCAAATTGATGAAGCGTCTTGAGACGACTTGCATCTACGTAACGCACGACCAGACGGAAGCCATGACGATGGGTGACCGTATCGTCGTTATGAAAGACGGCTTCATTCAGCAAGCCGCTACGCCGGACGTTCTGTACAACCACCCGGTCAACCTGTTCGTTGCCGGCTTCATCGGCGCTCCTGCGATGAACTTCATCACGGGCCAACTGGTGGAAGAAGGCGGTTCCGTACGTTTCCGCGCTACGGGCTTTAACGTCGAAGTTACGGAAGGCAAAGCGAAGCTGCTGCGCGCTAAAGGCTATATCGGCCGCGAGATCATTCTGGGCGTGCGTCCGGAAGACCTGCACGAAGAGCCGGTATTCATCGAAGCTTCCCCGAACACGGTCGTTAACGCGACGATCGAAGTTGCCGAGAACCTGGGTCACGAGCAATACCTGTACCTGAACGGTCTGGGCAAAGAGAACGTCATCGCACGCGTCGACGGACGTTCCGGTCTGCGCGAGAACCAAAACGTGAAGCTCGCGATCGACATGAACAAGGTCCACATTTTCGACAAGGATACGGAACAGAACGTATTCGAGAGCTAATAGATCGAGAACAGAAACCGTTCAGCCATGGGCTGGACGGTTTTTTTGTTCCGGCAGGGATAGGAAACGCAGTTGTCGCCAAAGTATAAATTGATTTGTCCGATTATTTTCGATACGATAAATAGGTGAAAACAGGAAAGGAGCTGTACGATGGCCAAGAAAGTGAGAGTATCCGAGCTCGTGCAGCAATTTCACCTCGAAATTGTCGCCGGCGAAGACGGATTGCGACGCACCATTGTAACGGATGACTTAAATCGGCCGGGCTTGGAGATGGCCGGTTATTTCAATTACTATCCGGCTGAACGGGCGCAGATGCTGGGCCGTACGGAGCTCGCGTTCCTGGAAACGTTGACTTCGGAAGAACGGCGCGACCGGATGGAGAGATTGTGCCACGAGGAGACGCCTTGTCTTATCATTACGCGGGGGCTGGATACGCCGGCGGAGCTGGTGGAAATCGCCAACGAGCGCCATTTTCCGGTGCTGCGGAGCTCCGTGGCGACGACGATTCTGCTCAGTCGGATTACGAATTTTCTGGAGAAGAGATTGGCGCCGTCGGCGACGATTCACGGCGTTCTCGTGGACGTGTACGGCGTGGGCATGCTCATTACGGGCGGCAGCGGCATCGGCAAGAGCGAAACCGCGCTCGAGCTGGTCAAGCGCGGCCATCGCCTGATCGCGGACGACGCGGTCGAAATTCGTCAGACGGCCGACAATCATCTGTTCGGCACATCCCCGGAGCTGATCCGTCATCTGCTGGAAATCCGCGGGCTGGGCATCCTGAACGTCATGACGCTGTTCGGCGCCGGCGCGGTGAAGAACCAGACCAGCATCAGCCTTGTCGTTCGTCTGGAAAATTGGCAGCAGGACAAGCAGTACGACCGTCTGGGACTGGACGAGGAAACGACGAAGATTATCGAGACCGAGGTGCCACTGCTCACCGTTCCGGTCAGACCGGGACGGAACCTGGCGGTTATTCTGGAAGTGGCCGCGATGAATTACCGGCTTAAGCGGATGGGCTACAACGCGGCTCTGCAATTCACGAATAAGCTGACCGAAGCGATATCCGAGGACGATTACGAATAAACGAGTGGAGGATAACGATGTTTACGATGCTGCTCAATCCGGTCGCATTCTCGATTGGCCCCCTGGTCGTACATTGGTACGGCATCATTCTGGGAACCGCGGCGCTGGCCGGTCTGCTTCTTGCGGTGCAGGAGGGGAAGCGCTTCGGACTGAACGCGGACTTCTTCCTGGATCTGCTGCTGATCGGGGTGCCGTCGTCAATCGTCGCGGCGCGGATTTATTACGTGGCCTTCAAGTGGGATTACTACCGGGATCATCCGGGAGAGATTATCCAGATCTGGAACGGCGGGATCGCGATCTACGGCGCGTTGATCGGCGCATTTATCGGCGGATTTTTCTACATACGGAAGAAAGGCTACAGCTTCTGGAGAATCGCCGACATTTGCGCTCCGTCCTTGCTCATCGGCCAGATGATCGGACGGTGGGGAAACTTCGTCAATCAGGAGGCATATGGCGGAGAGGTCGAGGAATCGTTCCTGCGCGAGACGCTGCACCTTCCGAATTTTATCGTGAACCAGATGAACGTCCAGGGGATTTTCCATCACCCGACCTTCCTGTACGAATCGCTGTGGAGTCTGGTCGGGCTGATTATCCTGTTCGTCATCAGACGGCGCAAATTCCTGAAGACGGGCGAGCTGCTGCTTACCTATTTTATCTGGTATTCCATCGGCCGCTTTTTCATCGAGGCGCTTCGCACCGACAGCTTGGCGTTTAAGGGGCCGGAGTGGCTGAAGTCGCTGCTGGACGCGCTGTGGTCCCCGATGACGGCCGTA
This sequence comes from Cohnella cellulosilytica, assembly GCF_042431195.1. NCBI lineage: Bacteria > Bacillati > Bacillota > Bacilli > Caryophanales > Paenibacillaceae > Cohnella > Cohnella cellulosilytica. The sequence goes on along the minus strand of NZ_JBHMDN010000007.1, from coordinate 386,609 downwards.
TTCGAGCAAGGGTATCTGAATCCGGCGGAAGGCAATATCCGGGTTTCGCAGCTGCTGGCGCTGCTGCTTGTCGTAGGCGGCATCGTTCTGATCGTCGTGCGGCGCGTGCTGGGAGTCGTATCGACAAGGTACAACGATCCGCTGGTGAATTTCAAAACCGGGAAAACCGCGTCCGAGACGCGCGCAGAAACGGAGAGCAGCAAGAATGACGCAAACACGACCACCGGTGACGCTGATGACGGTTCGGAAGCGGCCGGGGAAAATCACGACCGTCCTGTTTGATCTCGACGGGACGATCATCGATACGAATGAACTGATTATCCAATCTTTCATGCATGCGCTAAGCGGCCACGTTCCGGAAGGGTTCGGACGGGAGCAGATCATTCCGTCGATGGGCGAGCCGCTGGCCATGCAGATCAAGCAGTTTACCGGAAAAGACGACATCGCGACGCTCGTGGGCGCCTATCGGGAGTATAACCTGCTTAAGCACGACGAGATGGTGTCGCTGTTCCCCGGGGTCAAGGAAACGATCGAACGGCTTCATCGCGCGGGCATCCGGCTCGGCATCGTGACGACGAAGATGAGGGAAACGACGATTCGCGCGCTTAAGCTTCTGGAGATTTATTCTTATATGGATGCGATTGTGACGCTGGATGACGTAGAGAACGCGAAGCCGCATCCGGAGCCCGTGGCGAAAGCGGTCGCGGCGCTCGGCGCGGAAGCGTCGGAGACGCTGATGGTCGGCGACAGCTCCGTCGATATCGTATCGGCGCTCCGGGCCGGAGCGGTTCCGGTCGGCGTGGCGTGGTCCTTGAAAGGCGAAGAGCTGCTGCGCGATTCGGGCGCCTCGTACATCGTGAAGGAGATGAACGAGCTGCTGGCCTTATGCGGAATCGGAAATGAGGGTGCTTAAGGTTGAGGAACGTGGAGCGGTATCCGGTAGAAGGCCCGAACGCGCTGTGGCAGGTTTACCGCACGGTGTCCCGGTTTAAGGCGGTGCGCAATTTCGTCTTTATCCAGATCGCGCGGTACTGTCCGATCCTGCCGGTTAAGAACTGGATTTACAAGCGCGTGCTCGGGATGAAGGTCGGGCGGCATACGGCGTTCGCGCTTATGGTGATGGTGGATGTGTTCTTCCCCGAGCGGATCACGGTCGGAGACAACTCGATCATCGGCTACAATTCGACGCTGCTGACGCACGAATATTTGATCAAGGAGTATCGCCTGGGGGAGATTCGGATCGGCTCCAACGTGATGATCGGAGCTAATGTGACGATCCTGCCCGGCGTGACGATCGGAGACGATGCGATCGTCGCCGCCGGTTCGGTCGTTCATAAGGACGTCGCTCCGGGAGCCCGCGTCGGAGGCAATCCTCTGCGGGAGCTGTAGGTTGTCGGCGTGCCCATACCGTCTCGTTGCCGTACTCGGCAGCGGGCGGTTTTTGCTTTCTGGATCAGTTGAACCCAAGCTTGACGAGGGAAAGGGGGCGTGGTAATATACGACTAATCACTTTATTTTGGCAGTATGGTAATATGGTAGCACTTTAATGTGATGAAGTATTTCGGCGAAGCGGGCGCGTAAGGTTCCTTGCGTTAAGCACCGCTCCGTTCTCTCATAGAGGAATAAAAGAAGAAGGTGCGCAGGATGACGAAACCGAAGGTGTTCGAGAAGCCGACCGGGGTTAAAGATTATTTGCCGCATGCGGTAGCGAAGCTGAGAAAGATTGAGCGCAGCGTGCTGGAGTGCATGCAATTGTGGGGTTACGAGCAGATCATGACTCCCGCGCTGGAATATTACGATACGGTCGGAATGGCCAGCTCGACGTCGGACCAGAAGCTGTTTAAGCTGTTGGACCGGCGCGGCACGTCGATCGTGCTGCGGTCCGACATGACGGCGCCGATCGCGCGCGTCGTCGGTTCGCTGCTGAAGGACGAGGCGTTCCCGATTCGCCTCAGCTATCACGGCAATGTGTTCCGGGCGTTCGAGGAAGAAGGCGGAAGGGACTCGGAGTTTTATCAGACCGGCGTCGAGCTGGTCGGGGACGCCTCACCGGAGGCGGACGCGGAGATGATCGCGCTGGCCGTCGCTTCCTTGAAGGCGGCGGGGGTGCCCGCGTTCAAGATCGCCATGGGCCATGTCGGCTTCCTGAACGGACTGTTCGAGGAGACGCTGCCGGGGCTGGAGAACGAGCAGGAGACGCTGAAGGCGTGCTTGCTGCAGCGCGATCACGTCGGCTATCGGGACGCAATTCGCAGGCTGTCGCTGGATGACTCGTGGAAGCGGGAGCTGGAGGACATTTTGCGGCTGCGCGGCGGACAGGAAGTGTGCGCGCAGGCGCTGGAGCTTAGCGCCAACGAAGGCGCCCGCGCGGCGATCGGGCATCTGTGCGAAGTGTGGGACGTGCTGGAGGCTTACGGCATCCAGGAGCACGTGCTGATCGATCTGACGATGATCGGGGATTTCTCCTATTATACGGGCATGACCTTCGAGGGCTACGCCTCGCATCTGGGCTTCCCGGTGTGCAGCGGAGGACGGTACGACAACCTGCTCGCACAGTTCGGACGTCCCGCTCACGCGACGGGCTTTGCGCTCAAGACGACGCGGATTCTTGAGGTCGTGGAAGACGCCGCCGAGGAGCGCACGCGGACGCTCGTTGCGTATGAGGGCTCGCAGCGTCAGGCGGCTCTCGTGAAGGCCGGAGAGCTGCGGGAGCAGGGCGAGATCGTCGTGACGGCGCTCGTATCGGCTGAAGAGCTGAGAGCGCTGCAGGTGTCGGTTATGGAAAGCAAGCTCGGCAGGGGCGGCTTGATTGGCTTGGTTCATCAAGGCAAGGCGTACGACAAGCTGATCTCGCTGGACGCGGGAAAGGGGGAGTTGGCATGACGGATAACGGCACGTTAAAGGTCGCAATGCCCAAGGGGCGCATCTATAAGCAGGCCAGCAAGCTGTTCCGACAGGCGGGACTGCCGATTCCGGAGGATTTCGACGACTCGCGCAAGCTGATCATTCCGGTGCCGGAGGCGAACATGGAGTTCATCATGGCGAAGCCGGTCGACGTGCCGACGTACGTGGAATACGGCGTGGCGGATATCGGCATCGTGGGCAAGGACGTTCTGATGGAGGAAAACAAGGACGTCTACGAGCTGATCGATCTCGGCATCGCCAAGTGCCGGATGTCGGTTATCGGGCTGCCGGATTGGAAGCCGGTCATCAATCCCCGCGTGGCTACGAAGTATGCGAACGTGGCTTCGCAATATTTTCGCGAGCAGGGACAGCAGGTGGAAGTGATCAAGCTGAACGGTTCGATCGAGCTTGCGCCGCTGATCGGCTTGGCCGACCGGATCGTGGACATGGTGGAGACGGGCCAGACATTAAAGGAAAACGGGCTCGTGGAGATGGAGACGCTGTTCCAGGTGACGAGCCGGCTGATCGCCAACCGGGTGAGCTACAGGCTGAAAAATACGGCGATTCAGGAGCTGTGCGACCGGCTGGGCGCGATTATCGGCGCTGCGGTCTGAAGCGCGGGGAATGGACGAGGCTGAGGGGGAGTCGGCCTCGGCACGGCACGCGCGGAGCAGTGCGGAAACGGATACGGTTAAGCGAGGAGGGCGCGGGGATGTATATAGGCAAAGCGAAGGGCTTCCGGCTGGAACGGGAAAGCGAGTACGGCTCTCCGGAGCAGAACGAGGCGGTCCGCGAAATCGTCGAAGCGGTGCGTCGCGAAGGCGACGAGGCGCTGCTGCGGTATACGGCGGAGTTCGATAAGGTGTCGCTGACGCCCGGACAGCTTCGGGTGACAGAAGAGGAGATTCAGGGGGCGTACGCCAAGGTGGAGCCGGAGTTTCTGGCGGCGCTGCGGCAGGCGGCGGCAAACATTACGGCGTTCCACGAGAAGCAGAAACGCGGCTCGTGGATGGACGTGGCGTCCGACGGCACGATGCTGGGGATGGCGATTCGCCCGCTGCGGCGTGTCGGGCTGTACGTTCCGGGCGGCAAGGCGGCGTATCCGTCGTCGGTGCTGATGAATGTGCTCCCGGCCAAGGTGGCCGGCGTGCCGGAGATCGCGATGGCGACTCCGCCGGCGACCGGCGGCCGGGAAGGGATCGACCCGTACATCCTGGTGGCTGCCGCGGAAGCGGGCGTAACGGAGATGTACCGGGTCGGGGGAGCGCAGGCGGTAGCGGCGCTCGCCTATGGGACGGCGAGCATTCCCGCCGTCGACAAGATTTGCGGGCCCGGCAACATCTATGTGGCGCTGGCGAAACGCGCCGTGTACGGCGCGGTCGACATCGACAGCATCGCGGGCCCGAGCGAGATTGTCGTGCTGGCGGACGACGGCGCCGATCCGCGGTACGTGGCCGCGGATATGCTGTCGCAGGCGGAGCACGACGAGATGGCGTCGGCGGTGCTGGTGACGCCGTCGCAGACTTTGGCTTCGGCGGTGCAGGCGGAGCTGGAGCGCCAGGTCGCGGCTCTGCCGCGGGTCGACATCGCGCGCACTTCTCTGGAGCGCCATGGGGCGATTCTGATCGTCGACAGTCTGGACGAAGGGCTGGACGTGGTCAACAAGCTGGCGCCGGAGCATCTGGAAGTGATGACCGAGGAGCCGATGGATCTGATCGGCCGCATCGAGACGGCGGGGGCGATCTTCATCGGCCCGTACAGCTCGGAGCCGGTGGGGGATTATTTTGCCGGACCGAACCACATTCTGCCGACGAACGGCACGGCGCGGTTCTCGTCGCCGCTGAACGTGGACGATTTTCTGAAGAAATCGAGCTTGATCCGATACAGCAAGCAGGCGCTGCTTAGAGACGCCGCGGGGATCGCGACGCTGGCCCGGCACGAAGGGCTGGAGGGTCACGCGCGCGCGGTGGAAATCCGATTGGAAGGCAGGGAGACGAAGTGAGCGAAGAGAAGGTGTTGGGCGGCCGTTCCTCGGCCGTAGACCGCAAGACGAACGAAACGGATATTCAGTTGTCCTTGGGAGTGGACGGAAGCGGCGAGGTGTCGATCGAGACGGACGTTCCTTTCCTCAATCATATGCTTGATCTGTTCGCCAAGCACGGCCAGTTCGACTTGAAGGTCGAAGCCCGCGGCGACGTGGATATCGACGACCATCATACGGTCGAGGACATCGGCATTTGCCTGGGGCAGACGCTGCGCGAGGCGCTTGGCGACAAGAAGGGCATCAAGCGTTACGCCAGCGTGTTCGTGCCGATGGACGAGGCGCTTGCGCAGGTCGTCATCGACATCAGCAACCGGCCGCATTTCGAGCTGCGCGGAGAGTTCCCGGCGGCTTCCGTGGGCAGCTTCACGGTGGAGCTCGTGCACGAGTTTCTATGGAAGCTGGCGCTGGAAGCGCGCATTACGCTGCACGTCATCGTCCACTATGGACGCAATACGCATCATATGATCGAGGCCGTGTTCAAGGCGCTCGGACGCGCGCTGGACGAAGCGACTTCGATCGATCCGCGCGTGAAGGGCGTACCCTCGACCAAAGGAGTGCTGTAAGTGATCGCGATTATCGACTACGGCATGGGCAATCTGCATAGCGTCGGCAAAGCCGTAGAGCGACTCGGCTGCGAAGCTCGCGTCACGTCCGACCCGCGGGAGATTCTGGAGGCGGACGGCGCGATTCTGCCGGGCGTCGGCGCTTTCGGCGACGCAATGGCGAATCTGCGCGAGACCGGGCTGGTCGATACGGTCAAGGCCTACGCGGCTTCGGGCAAGCCGTTTCTCGGCATCTGCCTCGGCATGCAGCTGCTGTTCACCGAGAGCGAGGAGCACGGGACGCACCAAGGACTGGATCTGCTGCCGGGGCGGGTCGTGCGGTTCCAAGGGAACTACAAGATTCCTCATATGGGCTGGAACGAGCTGACGTTTAAGCAAGAGAGCCCGTTGTTCGAGGGCGTGAAGCCGGGGTACGTGTATTTCGTGCACTCGTACCACGCGCTGCCGGAGCGGGAGTCGGATTTGCTGGCGGTGACGGATTATGATCAGCCGGTGACTGCGATCGTCGGCCGGGGCTCGGTGTATGGCATGCAGTTTCACCCGGAGAAGAGCGGCGAGCTCGGCATGGCGCTGCTCCGCAAGTTCACGGATATGACTGCCGTGCAAACTACAATATGTGTATGTTCAAAAAGTTCGATTTTCAGCACCGAGGCTGGTCGTTCGCCTACGGCGAACTGCTCGCCCATGCATCCGGGAAGGTTGAATGAAGACCGGTGATGAGGAAGCGATAGCAAAGTGTAGGACCTACATGAGTACCGGATGTCCGGCTGAATTCAAGATTCGATGTCGAACCCGCTTCTTGAATTCCCTTCGTGATCAAAATTGGACTTTTTGAACTACCTCTGTAAAGGGTTGAGGGCTTTGAAGTTTAGACCTTGCATCGATCTCCATCAAGGCAAGGTGAAGCAGATCGTCGGGGAGACGCTGCAAGCGGACGCCTCGAAGGTCGTGGAGAACTTCGTCTCCGAACGGGGGGCGGACGATTATGCTTCGCTGTATAAACAGGACGGGTTAACCGGCGGGCATATTATTATGCTCGGCGGCGGCAACCGGGAGGCTGCGCTGTCCGCGCTAAGGTCCTATCCCGGCGGCTTGCAGATCGGCGGAGGCATTACGGCGGAGAACGCGGCAGATTACTTAAGCGAAGGGGCTTCGCACGTCATCGTTACTTCTTACGTTTTCCGGGACGGCCGCCTTCAGATGGACAATCTGCGGCGGATCGTTGCGGAGGTCGGCAAGGAACGGCTCGTGCTGGATCTCAGCTGCAAGGAACGGGACGGCAAATGGTACGTGGTGACCAACCAGTGGACGACGTTCAGCGATCTGGAAGTCAACGAAGCCACTGTCCGGGAGCTTGAAAGCTACTGCGACGAGTTCCTGATCCACGCGGTCGATGTCGAAGGGAAGCGGGAGGGCGTCCAAGAGAAGCTGGCGGCCAAGCTCTCCGAATGGGCGACGATTCCGACCACTTACGCAGGCGGCGCGCGATCGCTCGCGGACTTGGCGCGATTCCGCGAGTTGACGAGCGGCAAGCTGGACATTACGATCGGCAGCGCTCTCGATATTTTCGGGGGGACTCTTCCCTACAGCGAGGTCGTGGCCTATTGCGATCCGTCGCGGTCGTCGTAACGGATAACGCGAGAAAAGGAGGAACGCCGCATGTTGGCTAAAAGAATCATACCCTGCCTGGACGTCAAGGACGGGCGGGTCGTTAAGGGCGTTAATTTCGTGAATTTGCGGGATGCCGGGGACCCGGTGGAGCTGGCGGCGATCTACGACCGGGAAGGCGCGGACGAGCTGGTGTTTCTGGACATCTCCGCGTCGGTGGAAGGCCGAGCGACGATGGTCGACGTGGTGCGGCGGACGGCCGGGGAGATTACGATTCCGTTTACGGTCGGCGGCGGCATCTCGGCGGTAGAGGACATGAAGCGGCTGCTGCGCGCGGGCGCCGACAAGATCGGCATCAACACGGCGGCGATCCGCAATCCGGACCTGATCGCGGACGGCTCGCGAACGTTCGGCGCGCAGTGCATCGTCGTGGCGATCGACGCGAAGTTTAACGCCGAATGGGGAGAATGGGAAGTGTTCACCCACGGAGGACGCAATTCGACGGGCATTCGCGCGCTGGAGTGGGCGAAGGAAGCGGAGCGCCGGGGCGCGGGCGAGATTCTGCTCACCAGCATGGACGCGGACGGCACGAAGGACGGCTTCGATATCGCGCTGACCAGAGCGGTATCGACGAGCGTGGGCATCCCGGTCATCGCTTCCGGAGGAGCGGGGAACGCCGAGCATTTCGCGGACGTGTTCGCGGAAGGGCAGGCGGACGCGGCGCTGGCGGCGAGCATTTTTCACTACAAGGAAGTTACGGTGCAAGAGGTTAAGCAAACGTTACGCGGCAAAGGAGTGAACGTCAGATGACGCAGCAGGAGCAAGGGCAATGGCAGGATCAAATCAAGTGGAGCGCCGACGGGCTGGTGCCGACGGTTGTGCAGGACGCGCTGAGCAAGGAAGTGCTCATGCTCGCCTACATGAATAAGGAATCGCTGCAAAAGTCGCTGGAGTCCGGCCAGACGTGGTTCTGGAGCCGGTCGCGCGGCGAGCTGTGGAATAAAGGAGCGACCAGTGGCCACACGCAGCAGATCGAGTCGCTGCATTACGACTGCGACGGGGACACGCTGCTGGTGAAGGTGCGCCAGAACGGCCCGGCGTGTCATACGGGAGCGTACAGCTGCTTTTATCGCGAAGGCATGTCGAAGGCGGCAGAGGCCGCTCCGCAGCAGGAGGACCGCTTCGGTCCGCTCAGCCGGCTGGAAGCGACGATCGCGCAGCGCGACGCGGAACGCCCGGAGGGGGCCTACACGACTTATCTGTTCGAGAAAGGTCTCGACAAAATTCTGAAGAAGGTCGGCGAGGAAACCGCGGAGGTCATCATCGCCGCGAAAAACCGCGACGGAGAAGAGCTGCGCTGCGAGTCCGCCGATCTCATTTTCCACCTGATGGTGCTGCTTCGCGAACAGGGCATTCCGTTCGACGACGTGCTGCGGGAGCTGGAGTTCCGTCACCGGAAGCCGGTCAAGAAGGATTAGGTGAAGCGGCCATGACCCAAGCGGAAGAGAAAGGCATGCTTATCGATTACCATACGCACCATGCGCGCTGCGGTCATGCGGTCGGCCAACTGGAGGACTATGTCGTCAGCGCGCTGAACCAAGGCATGGAACAGATCGGCTTGTCCGATCACATGCCCTTGCTGCACGTGTCCGACAAGGACAATCCCGATTCCGCGATGCCGATGGACGAGCTTCCCCGCTATGTCGAAGAAGCTCTTGCGCTCAAGGAAAAGTACAAGGGCCGCATCGAGGTGCGCGTCGGCCTGGAAGGCGATTACGTCGAGGGATACGAGGATAAAATCGAGCGGATCGTGAACGGCTATCCGTGGGATTACGTAATCGGCTCGGTTCATTTTCTCGGAACGTGGGATGTGACGGATTTTCGCCAGATCAATCGTTGGGAGGGGCGGCGCGTCGTCGACGTATACGAGCAATACTTCGACGCCATCACGAAAGCCGCGGCAACGGGCTTCTACGATTACATCGGCCACATCGACGCGATCAAGCGTTTCGGCTATCGTCCGGAGGAGGACGTGACCGCCCTGGAGGACGCCGCGCTGCAGGCGGTCAAGCAGCACGATCTCGCCTTCGAGCTGAACACGGCCGGCTTCTACGCGCCATGCAAGGAAATGTATCCCTCCGTCTCCATTCTGGAGCGGGCGAGCGCTTGCGGCATTCCGGTCACGTACGGTTCCGACGCCCACCACCCCGATAAAGTCGGACAAAAAGGGGCGGAAGCGCAAGAGATGCTGAAAAAAGCCGGGTACACGCACCTGGCTGTGTTTGCGGAGCGTAAACGGGAAATGAAACCTTTTTAAAAACGGCCCGTACTCATGTATAATGGGAATGACGACTGACGGATTTCGACACATGGAGCGTCGAATCGCCAAAATATGGAGGGGCACATGTACAGCAGCAGTAAGCTTCGTATCTTTTCGGGATCATCCAATCCGCTATTGGCGGGGAAAATCGCCGACAATCTCGGGTTGCCGCTGGGGAAAATCAAGCTTTCCCGGTTCAAGAGCGGCGAGGTGTACGTTCATTACGAGGAGACGATTCGCAACTGCGACGTTTTCCTGGTCCAGTCTCTATCCCATCCGATCAACGATTACTTCGTGGAGTTGCTCGTGATGATCGACGCCGCCAAGCGGGCCTCGGCACGCACGATTAACGTCGTGCTTCCGTACTATGGCTACGCCCGGCAGGAAAGGAAAGCCGCTCCTCGCGAACCGATCTCTGCGAAGATGGTTGCCGACGTGCTGACGACGGTCGGCGCTCATCGCATCGTAACGATCGATCTGCATGCTCCGGCCATTCAAGGCTTCTTCGACATTCCGGTCGATCACTTGACGGCGCTGGATCTGATCAGCGACTATCTGAAGTCGAAGAACATTCGTAATCCCGTCGTGGTTTCCCCGGATGCGGGACGGGCTTCGACGGCCGAGAAGCTGGCCAACCAGTTGGATTGCTCCTTCGCCATCATGATCAAGAAGCGCCCCGCGCACAACGAATCCGTCATAACGCACGTGATCGGAGACGTCGAAGGATTTACCCCGATCGTCATTGAAGACATGATCGATACCGGCACGACGATCGTTAACGTCGTGGAAGGACTGAAGGAGCGCGGCGCGGAGGACCCGTACGTGTGCGCCACGCACCCGCTGTTCTCCGACCCGGCTCTGAAGCGGCTCGACCACCCGAACATCAAGGAAGTGGTGGTCACCGACTCGATTCTGCTGCCGGAAGACCGCTCCGATCGCTTTAAGGTGATTTCGGTCGCGCCGATGCTGGCCGAAGCGACGCGCATCATCATGGAAGGCGGCTCGATCAGCACGTTGTTCAAGACGCAAGGCGTATAAAAGCATACGTTAGGCAGGAGCCGCGAGCAGAGGACAAGGTCCTTCGCTCGCGGGGTGACGCGAAGCACGCGCACATTCACTTTTCCGGAAGGTTTCGGAAAGGAGGTGTGCGTGTTTTTTTTGCGTCTGTAGGGTTGGATATGGCCGTGTTATAATGGAGGAGGAGACGACGATGCAGAATAAGGCAAGACTAAATCCCAAAAATGACTTTTTGTTCAAGCGACTTTTCGGCGAGGAAGCAGGAAAGCCGCTGCTGATCGGCTTGTTGAATGCAGTATTACGGAGAGATGGAAAAGCGCGTATTACGAACGTGATCATCGTGGACGACACCCGATTGAGCCGTGAACTGGTGGAAAACAAAGAAGTGGTGATGGACATCAAGTGCGAGGTTGAAGGTGAGGAAAACGTAAATGTGGAGATGCAAATCCGCCGGTATGAGCGGATGGATTCTCGCAGCTTGTATTACGTGTCCGGCATGCTTGGTGATTCGCTTCGGCAAGGCCAGCCCTATTCCAGTGTGAAGCGCGCGATTGGTATCAACATTCTGGATCATGTCTATTTACCGTTAGATAAATATCACAGCACGTTCCATTTGTATGAGGATGAGCAGCGCGATTATTTGTTGACAGACCTTCTCGAGTTGCATTTCATAGAGTGTCCTAAATTTCGAAAACTGGCGTTTGATCTTCACGACCCGTTGCATCGATGGCTGCGATTTCTGGAGCAGAGCACGACGCGAGAACAATTGAAGGAGTTGATGGGAGTGGACGAGGTGATCAAGGAAGCGGAGGAGCGGCTCGATTATTTGGCAAGTGATGAGGAGACGCGTGGGCTGTACAGAATGCGGGAGAAAGCGCTGCATGATCAGGCCAGTCTGGTGGAGGATGCCGAGCAGCGGGGCATTAAGCAAGGGTTGGAACGGGGATTAAAACAGGGGATGAAGCAGGGCAGCGAACAGCGTCAAAAGGAAATAGCACTGAAGATGCTGGAAGAAGGCATCCCGGTTTCAGTGATCAGCAAGGTTGTCGGAATGGATGAAGAACATATCGTTCAAATGCATAAAAACGTGCAAAGTGCAGCGGACTAGGAATAGAATGCCTCTGCTTTACACTAGGTTGATCATTGATTCTGCCGAGCTTCGAGCAGCTGTAGGGTAAATATGCAGAGTATGAAGGCACCCAATGGGTGTCTTTTATTTATGTGAATCATATATCCGGGCATCTGCGTGCCTCATAAGCAAGCTTCTCGTCATGCTCACTCGGCCGAATGAATTGTTACGAGAATCGAGTGAATTGTTACAAATGACTGTTCTCTGGGGACAGGAGGTGGATATGATGAAGGCAACAATTATTGTGTCCCGGGAAAATTCGAAACCGATTCGAATGCGGCGGGGGAAAGGGGACTTCGAGATGAGAAAAATCGGCATATTCATGAGCATGACGATGGCCATTGCGCTGCTTGTCGGAATAACTCCGGTACAGGCTGCCAACAAGGTCCAGACGGGGCGGGATTATGAGCGGGTTTGGAGCTATAGCGAAGGAATGGCCATTGTACGCGACAGGGATGGAAGGCTTGGTTTTGTCGATAAGAACGGCCGCGAAGTCAATATACCATCTTGAGAGAAAGGATGAAGCAGTTGAAAAAGTATGCATGGTTGACTACTATTTTTATACTTGTAATTGTTGTTTCTATAATGTTGACTTACGGTCAAGAAAGAGAGGCAAATCCTGAACATGAAGGCTTATCTGAGTCTTTGCAAAGTAGAACGACGTCAATAGTCGATGGAGTCGATCCAACTAACAACATTGAAACTCCCGAACCTCAGCAGGGCAATATGCTAGGCACACTGCCAATTAATATCGGACACTATACTTCTACCTTCGTGAGACAAGGCAACGAACTTTACTATTTGGTGCCTAGAGATTACGTTAGAAAAGATACAATAGGCGACTCGATGATTGAGAATAACAATTACGCTGTTCTAGGGGGGAGTTCTCCCTCAAAGGCTTATATTAATGTCGTTGGAGATTGGGTTTATTATGTGGGCCTAGATAAAATAAAATCTAAAATAACATCAGATTGCTGCGATAACTACTTCAAATACGATTTGCTCAGAGCGAGCACAGACGGCTCGAAAGTAGAGACGGTTGTTGAAGAGTTGTATTCGAATGTATTTAATGGAGAATATAACTCCAATGCCGCCAAGTATCCTTTTATTGTTATAGGGGACAGTGTTTACTACACAAGGCAGGAGCCTAAATCCGAGGAACTAAGCGCCAAATTATTTACAGGACATTACTATAGTGTTCAAAAATTCAATTTAAGTAGCCGAGAAAATAGTTTTGTTACCGAAGGAAGAATATATGGAGCAAACGAGTACCAATTATTGATTGAATACGCTGACAATATGTATTTGCTTTACAACTTAGACGATGGTCAAAAATTGATGGGAATCAATGATTTTATTAATAGACTGGAAAGTACTTCTCAAGAGGGGATTTCCAGAGTCGGCTATTTGTGGATGGACTCGCAAAGAAACCACCTCTTTGCCGAAGTGAATAACGACTCAGATTCAGGTCGATATAAAGAAATCGTTTTAATAGATATAGAAACAGGAGATACTTCCAATATCCTAACCTATCAATCAAGTATTGGACTACGATTGGGTGATGAGGTGCGTGCGCATGCAATAAGCGAGGACTGGATTTATTATATTGATGCAGAACTGCAAGGAATGTTCAAGAAAAATATAGTCACTCAAGAACAGGTTAAATTATCAGATGAGTATATGATCCACAAGTGGGAATCGAATTCTGATTTGTTCGAAGTTCCAGGCGATGGATGGATTTACTATTCCAAAGATCATCAAATATATCGGTTAAAGGATGATGGTTCCATTCAGGAATTTATAGATGGGAATGTTTTTGGTTATATAGATTTCTAAATATAAGTTGAATAATGCGTAAGGCGTAAAATCCTTTGACCTTGAAACTCGAGCCGACGCTACCTACGAAGAAAGGATGTTGCAATGTGCAGAGGAGAATACATAAGCTTGCGCCCCTGTTCAGCCTGTTGGTTATCGTATCGCTGGTCGTTTCCGCGACTGCGTTTGCTGCCGGATTCCGGGACGTAAGCGGCACCCACTGGGCAAAGGAGGATATCCAGGCTTTGGTGGCCGAGGGCGTTCTGACGGGATATCCCGATCAGACTTTCCGGCCTAACCTGCCGGTTACGAGAGCTGAACTGGCTGCCATTTTGGATAAGGCCGCAAGTCTTGCGCTGACTCCGGGGGCGGCTTCGATTCAGTTCGAAGATGTCCCCTCAAATAAGTGGTACAAAGACAGCGTCTATGCGATGAGCTCCTATCTGGAAGGATATACGATCAACGGAAAGTCGGTATTCAAGCCGGAGCAATCGGCTACCCGTGCGGAGACCGTCGTCGCAATCGGCCGTCTGCTCGGTTACGATGCCGATTACAGCTTGTCCGAGCTGACGGCTTTCAAAGATGAGACGGAGATTCCGGCTTCGTCCCGTCCCTATATTGCCAAGGCTCTCTCGGAAGGCGTGATCAGCGGATACCCGGATCGGACGTTCCAACCGAACCGGCAAGTCACTCGCGCCCAGGCGGCGACGATGATTTGGAAGACCTTTGCCCAAATGCGGCAAAATACCGAGGGGAAAAAGGACGGAGAGCTGGAGCCCTTTGCGGGAAAATGGAGAAATCACGAGTTGACGGAGTACGATTTTACGATCGCGTTCGTGGATGAGTCGAAAGGATTGATCCGTTTTATAGCGGATGGCGAAGTGTCCGGAGGGCCTTTCAGTTACATGCGACGCTCCGATACGCAAATGGAATTGACTTTACTGGACGACCCGGACGGGCCTAAAATGCGGCTTACCTTGATTGATCATGCGGCATTGCAGCTGGAATATGCAGGGAGTCAATATCGATTGACGAAACAGGGGTCTTAAACGAGGATGAGTTATTACAAAATCCTCCTCACTTGTTACGTTGAGATTCACAAAATATAGGACAATGGTCTAGTATAAGGGGAGCGAAAGCTCCCGAAAAGTTATGGGACCCTGATCTTGCGCTTTTGTACCCATGACTTGAGAAGGGGGAGGCGGATTTGTTTCGAAACTTCTTAGAAGAACCGTGATGTGAAAGGGACTGGACGACGATGATCTTCTGTGTATGCGAAGACGAACAGCGACAATTGGAATATCTGATTGATCTTCTAAAGAAAGTTGCGGACGGTGGGGACCATGAATTTATTTCGTTCGACACGCCGCAGAAGCTGATGAATTACGCGCAGAATAACCATATCGACGTACTCGTGATGGATATTAATCTGGGAACGGATAACGGGATTGACTGGGTGAACAAAATACATGATTTCCAATGGTTGATGCCGGTTATCTTCGTAACGGGCGACGATAAACGCCGTTGGAACGTCTACGACGCTAATCATGTGTACGCCTTGAGAAAGCCCGTTAACGAAGACGAGCTCGTCAAGGCCGTCGGGAAAGCGATAAACGCCGCGGCCTGGCGCGATCGCGAAATGAAATCCAAATGCATGGTCGTCAAAAATCGCGCGGTGCAGACGGTCGTCGGATTTCACGAAATTCTGTACATGGAAAGCGAGAAGCGGAAGCTCCATATCTATTTCAAGAACGAGCTCATCGTTGCCGGAGAGCCGCTTGTTACCTACGCCAGCGTTAAGGATACGATGCGGCAATTGGACGGGCGGTTTAATCAATGCCATAAAAGCTTTATCGTCAATATGGACTTTATCCGAAATCTGGACAGGCAGCGGTATGTGTACGTACTGAAGAACGGCAAGGAAATTCCGATCAGTCAATCTATGGCTCGCAAATCGATTGACGCCTTTTTGGAATACATCGGAGGGAAAGGAAGGGGAGAATAGACCATGAAAAAGACCTGCATTCCTATTCTCTGCGGACTAATCATAAGTATGCTGACTGCCGCGTTGCCGTTAGCAACCGTAAAAGCAACTAGCGGTGCAGAGTATGATTACGTGGACAGTTTTAGAGAAGGCTTGGCCAGAGTATGGAAAGGCACCAAAGTCGGCTTTATGGATGAAAGCGGCAAGGAAGCGGTTCCCCTGAAATACGACATGGCCATGTGGTATAGCGAGGGGCTCGCCGCGGTAAGCGAAAACGAAAGATGGAAGTATATCGATAAGAACGGGAAGCAAGTTATTTTGTTGCCCAAGAGCTACAATTTTGCATTTGGGTTTAGCGAAGGCATGGCGATAGTTCGGAAAGGTACCCAGTACGGTTACATAGATAGAAGCGGTAAAGAAGTCGTTGCTGCGAAATATGATCGTGCAGAGGATTTCATCAACGGATTTGCTCGGGTGAACAAAGGGGAAAATTACGGTTACATTGATAAAAGCGGCAAAGAAGCGATTCCTTTAAAATACAGCGATGTTTGGGATTTTAGCGAAGGTCTGGCTTTGGTAAGAAGAGCGGGGAAATACGGGTATGTAAACGAAAAGGGAGCGGAAGCGATTCCGCTGCAATTTGAGAGCGCTTGGCCATTTCGCATGGGCTTGGCCATGGTAAGAAAAAATGGGCAGTGGATGTACATAGATCATAACGGCAAGAGGGTCGAAAATGAGACGAGCGCGCTATCCTATGTTGCCGGAAAGGACTTCCTGCGCTCGCTCCCTCTTGAGAAGGCCGTGGGCAACAACACTGCCTATAAGGATATTGAAAACAAAGCCAATATTGTCGTTTTTGGAAGGGTTATTTGCGGCAATACCTTGTACTACCTGCCTGCCGCGGATGATTTTATAAGCAAAAATAAGCTGCAGGATAAAGTGAATATTTTATTTTTTGATATTGATCAGCCCTCTTCAAGCGTCACTAATTTTGTTTCTAAACAAGATTGGAAAAATATTTCGACATTCAGCGGCGGAAACGGGATTATGTTCGAAGTACTCGACAATTTGGGGATAACCGGAGAAATTACCCTCCCAGCGGTTGTGTATGTGAATCCGGACGGAGAAATCGTGAACGTTACGACGGACTATCAGTCAAAAGAGAAAATAGCTGAGCTTATTACGGCGTTTATGAAGCGATAGGGTTACAGCAGGTTGGTATATGGAACCGGCAGGCGAGGAGAGCGCTGAAATCAAGCGCTCTCCTCGTCGGTTGAAGACGCGAGATCCAATTCTTCATATACTCTGTTAATCAAAGCGCGAGCGGCGGGATGCTCTGGCGACTCCGGAATGAACGATCGGATGCTATCCAGCTGCGACCTCATTTCGCTGCGCAGCTGCAGAAGCCGTTCCCGGCTGGCCGCCAGTTCTTTCTCATGCTTGGCCTGGAGCTGCAATTGGTCGTTCATCAAAGCGTTCTCGCGCTGCATCTCGTCGTGGCGCAGCGTTTGGCGCATGGCGTAGAACCAGCCGGCTGTGGATACGGTGAAAACAAGCAGCATGACCAGGGTCAGACCGGCTTCGAATTGGTACACGAAATTCGAGTCGATTTCAAAGAACGGAGAGCAGAGAGTCATTAAAGCAAACAGCTGGCTAACGGGCAGCAGAGCCAACATATGCGGGAGAGGGAGGGCTTGCTTCTCGACAAAGGTGCGCCATAGTGCGGACAGGAGCGGGAAAACAATCGCCAGAATGGCTGCCATCGGCCATTTCGGCCACATGGCGATCGGTGCTCCCAGCCGAAGATCAAACTCGGTGACGTTAACCAGCCACGAATATAACAGAAGCATTAATATCGCCTCGCAGCCGAGTGCAACAATGGACATCAGACAGTAGCTTAACAGTGCTCTAATCCATCCCACTCCGCCTCTAAAACGCAAAATGAATACAGTAACAAGACCGCCGACAGATAGCTTGATCAAGGCTGACGCACCCGCAAGGATGAAGATGAGGGTAAGAACGGTTGTACACAAGGCATAGGTAATAACGAATGATCGGCCAGCCGTTGTTTTATGTACAGACTTGAAATATAACCCCATAATGGTCGTTTGCAGTAGTATGGCAGCCACATCCAGCAATTTCATCCATAACGGAATCATGCGCTCTCCTCCAATAAATAGACCGTCGTCAGGAAATGTCTTTCCCCGTCTTCCGTCTTTAATTCGCCCCCGTATTTCGCTGCGATATCGCTCAATATCGTCAGACCGATCCCATGATTGGAGGCGGGATCGCGCTTGGTCGTAAGGAGCCGGCCCTTCTCGTTTCTTCGGATCCCGTGAGCTTTGCCGTTCCGGCAGCGGATGATGAGAAAGCCGCTCTGCGTGTAGCAATCCAATCGAACCTTTCGTTCGGCGGCGAGGAGTCCGGAGTGGCTTGCCGCTTCAATGGCATTGTCCAGCAGGTTGGCGAACAAGCTGCATAAATCGAGGTCGTCGTAGGATGCCGAGGCCGGCCATTCCACGTTCAGCTCCAATGCAACGTTTTTTGTTTGAGCATCTTCCGTTTTATTGCTAAGCACGGCATCCACGATCGGGTTGCGGCAATAATGGAACATGCGAGCGTTGGCCAGGTCTGAGGAGAAGTGCGTCAGCATGCTGCCTGCCGTTGCGTCGGGATGGTCGGCCAGGAGAAGACGGATCGTCTCCAAATGATTAATCATATCGTGACGCAGCTTCTGCAGCTTGTCGGTAGCGGCGGCAAGCTGTTTGTAGTGCGCGAACTGCAGCTGCAGTTGGTCTTTCATATGACGGTTCATATGCAGAAGCTCTTCGTTGCGGCGCGTCTGCCTGACAGAGCGAAACAGGCCGATGTCGACCGCCAGAAAGAAGAGGATGGAGAGAATTCCCAAAATCGCGCTTGTCAAATTGCTGCGGTTAATGCTGATGTTTACGATAATGATCGTGATTGCGAATAGCTGGCTGACCGGCACAAGCACAAACATATGCAGGCTTTTGGGGGGCAGCTTGTCCACGTATACGTGCCAAAGAACGACGATCAGAGGCAGCACCGCGGCCATTAACAGAGCGGTGAGCAGCTTGAAGAGCATAGCGAGGGGATCTCCCAACGCATTGCCGGGCTGAACGGAATGGATGGAAAACGTAACGACGAATTCGCACAAAACGACGGCGGCGGATACCGTGCAGACGCTGAACAGGCTGCGCAATAAAGCTGCTCCGCCGAGCAGCCATACGATCAGCAGTGCGAACAGGACCGCGGCTGTCGCTCTGACCCAGGGCTCCGGTCCCCAGTCGAGGTGCGACGCGTACAGCCCGATCCAGCCGGCGGCGAGCACGGCTATGAGCCCCGGACGAGTGTCGGGACGGTGAATGGAAGCGAAAGCCCAAGCGACGATTGTCCCTTGGAGCGTAAGAAGGATGAGATCCAGAACGATCAGCAGCGCCAAGCCCCCCTAAATTATCCGCAATTCTCTTCCTTTTTCGACATAAAAATTGATAATCCTTCCTTAAACTTCCGATCGGCAGGAGGTTCCGGCTTCACGCAATGGGTTTTATTTTATGGAATGCGCAGGCTGTGTTATAATCTTGGATGACGAGTTTGAAATCGGCAGGAGGTGCCTTGCGATGAGCCAGCGAAAGCGCGCGGCGAAAAACCGGCGTCCCAAAGTCATCCCGATGAGATTGGATGCGACTTTCTTCTTCGAGCGTGCCGTACAGTCGCTGGATCGGTACCATTACGACAAGGCACTGAAGTATTTTCGCCGCGCGGTGGAGTACGAACCGGAGAACCCGGTCAACCATTGCAACATGGCCGGCATTCTGTCCGAGATGGGGCGGTACGAGGAATCGAACGTCATTCTTCGCTCGGTGCTGGATCAGATCGATCCGGCGATGACGGAATGCTATTACTACTTAGCGAATAACTACGCCAACATGGAACTGTTCGAAGCCGCGGAGGAAGCCCTTGTCCGGTACCTGGAGAACGATACCGAAGGCCAATTCCTGGAAGAGTCGGACGAACTGCTCGACCTGCTTCATTACGAGCTGAATCGTCCCGCGAAGCTGTCGACCATCAAGGCCAAAGAGAATATTTACGCGCACGACAAAGCCCGGGAGCTGCTGGAGGCAGGCCGGTTCGCCGAGGCGGTCAAAATGCTGGAAGAAATTATCGAACGTCAGCCGGACTTCCTGGCCGCTAGGAACAACCTGGGACTGGCATACTACTATATGGGGCTGTTCGACAAATCGGTGGCGACGATTACGGAGGTGCTGGACGCGGAGCCGGGCAATCTGCACGCGCTATGCAATCTGGCGATTTTCTACCAGCACTCGAACCGCAAGGAGCAGCTGCAGGCGCTAGTCGCGAAGCTGAACAAGACGATTCCGTTCCATCCCGAGCACGTGTTCAAAATGGCGACGACGCTCGGGATCGTAGGAGAGCATCGCGAGGCTTACCAGCATTTCCGGCGGCTGCTGCGCACGGGAGAGCTGTCGGGAGAGCCGAGCCTGCATCACTTCGCGGCGATCGCGGCAGTGAATCTGCGGCGTTACGACGACGCCAAGAAGCATTGGCAGCATGCGGAGAGGCTCGATCCGGAATCCCAGGTTCCTCCGTTTCACTTGAAACGTCTGGAGCGCGTGCGCGCGGGAGAGGAGACTCCGCCGACGCATTACCATTACCACCTTCCGTTCGAGGAGCAGTTCAAGCAGTGGGAAAACAATCCGGGGCAGGTTACGGAGGCGCTCAAGAACGATCCGCTCATCCGCTCTTCCTTCTTCTGGGCGCTCAGACACGGCGACCGGCGCACGAAGGTGCAGGTGATCCAGGCGCTCGGACTGGTCGCGGACGACGAAGTGATCGAGGCGCTGAAGGCTTTCCTGATCGACCCGGACGAAGAGGACGAACTGAAGCGCGTGGCGGTGCTGGTGCTTCGTTCCATCGGAGTTCAGGACTCGCTCTCGGTCGTGTTCGGCGGACGGACGCTGACGCTGGAGGCGCGCCGCAAATCGGCTCAGCTGCCGGTGTGGGACAGCGCGTGGCAAACCGTGCTGGAACAGGCGCTCGAAGGCATGTCCGGGCGCTACGACGTCGTGCAGCAGCACGATATGATGACGCTGTGGGTCGATTATCTGTCCCGCGTGTATCCGGACGTGCCGAAGCTGCACAAATCGACGGGATGGGCGGCGGCGCTCGAATACTGGACGGCCAAGATGCACCGCAGAACGGTCACTTACGCGGACCTCGTCAGCCGTTACGGCGTGTCACAGGCCAGCATCAGCCGCTACGCGAACCGGATAGACGAAGCTTGCGGCATTCGGGAGAAGCTGGACTTGACGCGGTCGTCCTTTCACTAATCATCAACTCGCGCGCAGGACGACGGGCTCGAGATCGTGTCGCGCTACGAGGAGGAAGCATCCATGCACAAAACAATCGTAATCGGAACGGGGCCGGCGGGCCTGACGGCGGCGATCTACCTGGCTCGCGCGAATTTGTCGCCGCTTGTCATCGAAGGACCGGAGCCCGGAGGCCAGCTGACGACAACGACGGAGGTCGAGAATTTTCCCGGTTTCCCGGAAGGAATTATGGGACCCGAGCTGATGGCGAATATGCGTAAGCAGGCCGAACGGTTCGGCGCGGAGTTCCGAACGGGATGGATCGAGCAGGTCGACATGTCCAAGCGGCCCTTCGCTTTGTCGCTGGAAGGCGGGGAGAAGCTGGAGGCGGAGACGCTGATTATTTCGACCGGGGCCTCCGCCAAATATTTGGGCATCCCGGGGGAGAGGGAGAACGTCGGCTACGGCGTCAGCACGTGCGCGACCTGCGACGGCTTTTTCTTCCGCGGCAGGAAAATCGTGGTCGTCGGAGGGGGAGACTCCGCGATGGAGGAGGCCAGCTTCCTCACGCGGTTCGCTTCCGAGGTGAAGCTCGTTCATCGCCGCGGCGAGCTGCGGGCCTCCAAGATTATGCAGGATCGGGCGCGCCAGAACGACAAGATCTCGTGGGGACTGAACAAAACCCCGCTCGAGGTAATCGCCGGAGACCAGGGCGTTACAGGACTCAAGGTTCTCGATAACGCCACCGGAGCGGAAGAGATCCTCGAGACGCAGGGCTTGTTCGTGGCCATCGGCCATACGCCGAACACGAAGTTTCTCGGCGGCCAGATCGAGACGGACGAACTCGGCTACATCAAGGTGAAGCCGGGCTCGACGGAAACGAACGTGCCGGGCGTATTCGCTTGCGGCGACGTCCAGGATCACAAATACCGCCAGGCGATCACGGCGGCGGGCAGCGGCTGCATGGCCGCGCTGGATTGCGAGAAGTTCCTGGAAGGCTCCGCGACGCACGACTGGAGCCAATCGCTGTAAGCTTGGCCGTCGTTCCGCCGCCCAATCGGCGGCGGAACGACACATACGGATCTTATTCTTCTTTATGAGGTGTCGACAAACATGTCAGATTCATTGTTCGTAGGCGTAGATTTGGGCGGAACTTCGATTAAGGTCGGCCTGTGCAACGAGGCGGGAGATCTGCTTCGCACTTACGAAGGACCTACGGAAGCTTCCGGCGGAGCGGATGCCGTTCTGTCCAATATCGCGGCTTATGTCCGGGAGCTCGTGCCCCCGGGAACGGAGGAGTGGGAGGCCGTTGTCGGCGTAGGCATCGGAATCGCCGGTTTCCTGAACATTCCCGAAGGCATCATCAGCTTCTCCGCCAATCTTCCGTTCAAGGACGTGCCGGCCAAACGCATTATGGAGGAGAAGCTGGGCAAGCCGGTGAAGATCAACAACGACGCCAACGTGGCGGCGCTCGGGGAAGCCTGGGGAGGCGCGGGCCGAGGCGTTCGGAACTGCGTCTGCTATACGCTCGGCACGGGTGTCGGCGGAGGCCTTATCCTGAACGACCGTCTGATCGAAGGGGCTTCGGGCATGGCCGGGGAATTGGGGCACATCTCGATCGTGCCCGATCTGGAAGCGATCCAGTGCGGGTGCGGCAGAATGGGCTGTCTGGAGACGGTCTCCTCGGCCACCGGGATTATCCGCATGGCCAACGACGCCGTCGCGCGGGGAGACAAGACGTCGCTTGCCCTTGTGGAGGGCGAGCTGACGGCCAAGCATATTTTCGATGCGGCCAAGGAGGGCGACGAAGCGGCGGCGAGAATCGTCAGCCGGGCGGCCTACTACCTGGGCAAGTCGATGGCGGTCGTCGCGCTGGTCGTCAATCCGGAGCGTTTCATTATCGGCGGCGGGGTGAGCAAGGCCGGAGAGTATTTGTTCTCGCAAATTCGGGAAGCCTTCAACAAGCTGACGCCGGAGAACGCGAGAGACGGAGTGGAGATTGTGGCGGCTGAGCTCGGCAACAATGCCGGAATCGTCGGAGCGGCCGGGTTGTTCCTCCGGGCATAAATCCAGCAAGGCGCTCGGCTCCGCACGCTCTTGAGGCGGTCCGGGCGCTTCGCTATATCGCTTGCCCAAGAGGCGGGATCGGGGCCAACAAGCGCGCATGG
The DNA here is from genome assembly GCF_042431195.1 of Cohnella cellulosilytica. Taxonomy (NCBI): domain Bacteria; kingdom Bacillati; phylum Bacillota; class Bacilli; order Caryophanales; family Paenibacillaceae; genus Cohnella; species Cohnella cellulosilytica. Next base: position 363,706 of record NZ_JBHMDN010000007.1, on the reverse strand, counting down.
GAAGGGGAAACGCATGGATACGATAACGACGCAGCCGCGGCTCGTCATTATAACGGGGATGTCGGGGGCGGGCAAAACGATTGCCGTTCAGAGCCTGGAGGATTTGGGCTTCTTCTGCGTCGATAACCTGCCGCCGGTGCTTATTCCGAAGTTCGCGGATCTGATCGATCAGTCGCAAGGAAGAATCGCCAAGGTCGCCCTGGTCATCGACTTGCGCGGGCGCGAGTTTTTTACCGCCCTGTCCGAGTCGCTTAACCATATCCGGGAGCATAACACGATTCACTACGAAATTCTGTTCCTCGACGCGACCGACTCGGTGCTCGTGCAGCGTTACAAAGAGAGCCGGCGCCGCCATCCGCTCGCGCCGGACGGCCTGCCGCTGGACGGAATCCACCTGGAGCGCAAGCTGCTGGAGGATCTGAAGGGCTGGGCCAATCAAGTGATCGACACGAGCAGCTTAAAGCCCGCGGCGCTTAAGGAAAAGATCGTCTCGCGGTTCACGAACCTGAGCCAGAATCATATTTCGATCAACGTGACGTCCTTCGGATTCAAATACGGCGTGCCGATCGACGCCGATCTTATTTTCGACGTTCGATTTCTGCCCAACCCCCACTATGTCGACACGCTTCGTCCGAAGACGGGCGCGGACCCGGAAGTGTACGACTACGTGATGAAGTGGCCGGAAACCCAGACTTTCCTGGCGAAGCTGATGGATCTGCTGCAGTTCCTGATTCCGATGTATCACAAGGAAGGCAAGAGCCAGATCGTGATCGGCATCGGGTGCACGGGCGGCAAGCACAGATCGGTGGCGCTGGCCGAGTATCTGGGACGCAGGCTGGGCTCCAGCGAGACGGAATCGGTAAGAGTAAGCCATCGCGATTCCGAGCGCGATCGGCATTGAGGTGAGGGAATGAGCAAAAAACAACGCCTCGCCCGCAAGCCGCGGATCGTCGTGATCGGCGGAGGCACCGGGCTGTCCGTCATGCTGCGCGGCTTGAAGCGGAAGCCGCTCGACATTACGGCCATCGTCACGGTAGCGGATGACGGCGGCAGCTCCGGCATTCTGCGGGAGCAGATGCAGATTCCGCCTCCCGGGGATATCCGCAACGTGCTGACCGCGCTCGCGGATACGGAGCCTCTGATGGCCGAAGTGCTGAAATATCGGTTCCAGAACGGAACGGGATTGGCCGGACACAGCCTCGGCAATCTCATTCTGGCCGCCATGACCGATATTACCGGGGATTTCGTGACCGGAATTACCGAATTGAGCCGGATTCTCGCCGTCAGGGGGCGGGTGCTGCCGGCCGCGAACCAGGCGATCGTGCTGAAGGCCGAGATGGAAGACGGCTCGATCGTGGAGGGAGAGTCCGCGATTCCGAAGTCGGGCCTCGCGATCCGCCGGGTCTACCTCGAGCCGGCCGACGTCAAGGCGCTTCCGGAAGCCGTGCAGGCGCTGCAGGAAGCGGACGCGATCCTGATCGGTCCGGGGAGCCTGTATACGAGCATTATTCCGAATCTGCTCGTGCCGGAGCTGGCGGAAGCGATCGTGGAATCGGAGGCCATCAAGCTGTTCGTCTGCAACGCCATGACGCAGCCGGGAGAGACCGACAACTATTCCGTCAGCGACCATCTGGCCGCCGTTCACGCCCACATCGGCCATCATTTATTCGATTATGTCATTGTGAACGACGGGGAAATTCCGCCGCAAGTGGAAAGCCTCTATGCCGAGCAGGGAGCCAAGGCCGTCCATCTGGACCTGGACGAGGTGACCCGCCGAGGCTACAAGGTGATCGCGGACAAGCTTGTCCTGTTCCGTACGTACTTGCGCCACGATGCGGAGAAACTAAGCGAGCACATTTATCAGTTGGTCGATAACTGGATGCTCAGAAAGGGGTGAGAAAGGGATGTCCTTTGCGGCGCAAACGAAAAAGGAGCTCACGATGCACGAGAGCGACAGCTGCTGCGAAAAAGCGGAGCTGTCGGCGCTGATCCGGATGAACGGCACGATCTCGCTGTCAAATCGCAGAGTCATGCTGGACATCGCCACGGAGAACGCCGCCATTTCGCGCCGGATTTACACGCTGCTGAAGCGCCATTTTTCGGTCGTGACCGAGCTCCTTGTCCGCAAAAAAATGCGTCTGAAAAAAAACAACGTCTACGTCGTTCGTATTCCGGCCGGAGCGGAAGCGATTCTGAACGATCTGAGCATCGTCTCGGAAGGCTTTCTTTTCCACCCGAGCATCGACAAGGAGCTTGTGCGCAAGCCCTGCTGCAAGAAGGCCTATCTGCGGGGCGCGTTCCTGGCGGGAGGCTCGGTGAACAATCCCGAGGGCTCCTCCTACCATCTGGAGATTTCGTCGATGTACGAGGAGCACTGCAAGGCGCTTGTCGAGCTGGCGAACAAGTTCCATCTGAACGCCCGGTTTATCGAACGGAAAAAAGGGTTCATTCTCTACATCAAGGAAGGCGAGAAGATCATCGAATTTCTGAACATTATCGGCGCGCACCAGGCGCTGTTCAAGTTCGAGGACGTCCGCATCATGCGGGACATGCGCAATTCCGTGAACCGGATCGTCAACTGCGAGACGGCCAATCTGAACAAGACGATCGGAGCCGCGGTGCGGCAGATCGATAACATCAAGCTGCTGGAAAAGTCGGTCGGCCTGCACAATCTCCCGGACAAGCTGCGGGAGGTGGCCGAAGTCCGGCTCCAGCACCCCGATATCAACCTCAAGGAGGTCGGGGATTTGCTGAAAGGGCGCGTCAGTAAATCGGGCGTTAACCATCGGCTCCGCAAGCTCGACGAGCTGGCGGAAAAAATCCGAAACGGCGGCGCATAAAGCGTATGGCGCATTTGTTCATAACAATGTTATAATAATGTAGAACTGGAGCACGGGGGTCCCGATACGCGGGACGAATTGAAGATAGGGGGTATCCGGTCCATGACGAGACAGCCGGTAGTCGTTCGGCTTAAAACAGGTCTTCACGCCAGACCGGCGGCACTATTCGTGCAAGAGGCCAATAAATTCTCTTCCGATGTCTTTGTTGAGAAGGATGAGAAGAAGGTTAACGCGAAGAGTATCATGGGCATTATGAGCCTGGCAATCAGCTCCGGGACGGAAGTTGCGATCAGTGCGGAAGGTTCGGACGCAGAACAGGCTGTAACCGCTTTAGTCCAACTCGTGAGCAAAGAAGAACTGGAAAATCAATAAGATTTTTTTGCATGAAGCCCCCGGGGAGGGGCTTTTTGCGTTTTAACATTTTTATTCCTGCAGGTGAAACATTTGGCTATTGGGCTGCGTTAATAAAGACAAACCGATCGAAAGGGGCTTGGTCATGAAAAAAAGCGCTTTGCAAGTGTTGTCGGTCGTTCTGGCCGCGGCGGTAATTGGATGGTTCGGATTCGTGAAAGGGGAGGGGAACGAGGTGTCCGCTGAAACTTCGACTGCGCAAACGTCGCCTTATACGGTGACGGTCGGAGCGAGCGGCTCCGTGATGGTGGAGCCGGACGTCGCCTATTTGCGTCTGGCGGTCGAGACGCGCGGGGCGAAGGCGTCGGAGGCGCAGCAAGCGAACGCGAAGCAGTTCGCGGGAGTGGAGAAGGTGCTGTACGAGACGTTCGGCATCGCCAAGAAGGACGTTACGACGACCGGCTTCGACGTGCAGCCGGAATACGACTATACGGAGAAGAACGGACGCGTGCTGAAGGGCTATATCGCGGTTCATTCGATCCAGGTTACTTATCGGAAGCTGCCGGAGATCGGCAAGCTGTTCGACGCGCTGACGGAATCCGGAGCGAACCGGCTGGACGGCGTGCAGTTCTCCACGGAGAAGAAGGAGCAGTACGAGCTGGATGCCCTCAAGAAAGCGATGGAGAACGCGGCCGCCAAAGCCGGCGTGCTGGCGACGTCGGCCAACCGTCAGTTGAAGGGCGTCGTGAACATCGTACAGGGCGAGGTTTCGAACAATCCGATCCTGTATGCCCGCGAGCAGGCTAAAGTCATGATGTCCGACGCGGCTGGCAGCGCCGCCACTTCGGTCCAGTCGGGTCAGATCGAGATCAGCACCCAGGTAACCGTTCAGTACGAAATGCAGTAAGGCACGCGAGAGGCGCGTTAACGGGCAATATAACGAACAGGCGCAGATATGTCCTTCCTTAGCTATCCGGGGGCGTATCTGCGCCTGTTTTTTGCGCGTTCGTCCAAAAGGTCCCGGTGGAACCTCGGCGTCCGAATCCAGGCGTCCGGCGAGCGAAAATGCGGCCTATTATTGGCTCTGGCAAGTTAAGTCTTTCGTTGATATACTGAATCTGCGACAGTCTATTCAACAATGTTGAATTAAAATAATCAAGTAGAAGGAACGGTGCCCATGAAAATCGGAACGAGAACGCTGTCCTATTTGCAGAAGCTTGTCCTGTTCGGATTTGTTCTTAGCGCCCTTCCTACAACGATAATCGGCGGTTATTCTTATTATAAATCTTCCGTCGACGCGCGAGCCAAGGCGGTGGAAATGAATCTGCAGACGATCCGGCAAACGCATGCCCGAGTCGAGCAGATCGTGGGCATTACCGACCGCTTCATGCTGCAGTTTCTGACTTCTCCGCTCGCCTATTCGTCGCTCAATTCCAAAATGGCTTTGGAGGAGTTTCAAACCTTGCGCGATCTCAAAGACGAATTGTTCAGAATGCAAATTTTCGATCTTGGCATCGCGGATATGACGTTCGTGAATTTGGAGAACGGATGGTTCGTCAATAACTCCGGCAAAAGGGATTTGCCCGAGCTGAGCCCGGAGCATCCCTATGTTCGATTCGGCCAAAAACCGGCCAATTCGTTCTGGGGTTATTCCGGCGATTTCTCCGGTTCAACGGCTTCCTGCGAGCTGCAGCTGGTCAAGAAGCTTCCCATTTACAGCCTCCAGCCGACCGGGCTTCTCATTGCGGACATTCCCTGCTCCTATATCAAAACGGTGGCGTCGCAAATCGTGACCGACGGTTATTTCTTCATCGTCGACGAGGAGAATCGCCTGTTAACGTCCAACTACGAAAATGCGACGCGGATGATGGAGCCGGATTTTTTCCGTTCCGTCGTGCCGCAGAATCAAGATCGTTCCTTATCCGGAATTGAGAGCGTTTACATCGATAAAGAGAAATATCTCTTAACTTATCAAACCTCGCAGTACAATCGCTGGACCTACATCAAAGCGACTCCCTTCAAACGGATCGATTCCGAATCGCGGGCGATCGGCTGGGCGACGGTCTACCTTGTGCTGGGCATGCTGGCCATCTGTCTCAGTCTGATCGCTCTGGGAACGCGCAGGCTGTATTACCCGATCTCCAGGTTGTATCAAACCTTGAGCAACATTTTGTATACGACGGAATCCGTACGCAGCAAAAACGAAATCAATGTGATCCAAAGCGGCGTTACGCGCCTGCTGGATTATCGCATTCAGCTTAATGCCGATCTGGAGGCGCAAAAACCGAAGCTGAAGGATTATTTCAGCTTGAAATTGGTGAACGGCGGCATGAATAAAACCGAAATCGCCGAAAAGTTGTCGCAATACGGCCACTCGCTGGCATGGCGGCAATTTGCCGTTTTCGCTATCGATATCGATACGCTCGAGGGAACGGCTTACAAGTCGAGCGACCAGCACTTGTTGATGTTCGCCATTAACAATATCGTTTCGGAAATCGTCCCTCCTCCGCATCGGCTGAACCCGGTGTTGACCGACCAGGCGCAAATTACGATTATCGCGGATTCCGAAGGGGATGCGGACGGATTTAACGCGCTCATAGACGGTTATGCCGAGAAGATTCGACAGACGACGCGCGAATATCTGAAGCTCAAGATCAGCATCGGGGTCAGCCGCGTTTACGAACGCATCGAAGAAACTCCCAACGCTTACCGGGAAGGACTGGAGGCTTTGAAATACCGCATCCGCCACGGCCAGGAAGCGATTCTCTATATCGACGAGCTGGAGCCGAAAACGCGGGGGAAATTCGAATACCCCGAGCAATCGGGAAGCAATCTGCTGGATACGGTCAAATTCGGCGACGAACGGGCCGTCGTCGAGGCGCTTGACTTGTTTATCGGCGATTTGTTCCGCGAGGAACGTTACCCGAGGGACTATCAAATTATGCTGTCGCAGCTGCTGTACCACTTGACGACGAAGGTTCCGGGGATCGAAGAGTGCTTCGGCGAGTGGCACAAGGACGGCCAATCCGTATACGATCAATTGTTCGAGTTGACGACCAAGCCGGAGATCGAAGCGTGGCTGAGAGATCGGGTCATCAAACCGATTGTCCGGTATAACGAGAGCAAAAAAACGGATCAATCCGCAAAGATATCCCAGGATATCATCAAGATGATCCACGAGCGCTACGACACCGATTTGTCCCTGGAATTTTGCGCCGAGCAGTTGAATTATCATCCGAATTATATTCGCAGAGTGTTCCGCCAGCAGACGGGAGTCAATTTCAGCGATTATTTGACGAGCTACCGGATGGCGAAGGTGAAGAAGTGGCTGGCCGAGACGGATATGAGAATATCCGAAATCGCCGAAAAGGTAAATTACCAAAATTCGCAAAACCTGATCCGCAGCTTCCGCAAAATCGAAGGGATGACGCCAGGTGCGTATCGGACCAAGGTGAGGAAATGATTATGGGCAAGTTCTCAAATGATTGCGAAACGCCCGAAACGCGCGGAGCAAGCGGGCTCCAGGTAGTTCTGTACAGATTATAGACACCCGCCGCCGGCACTCCTTATAGTGTGAAATACGATCCCGCCAGTTCAGTCGTCCGGCGCAATCGTACTATCACATTGGAAAGGAGGTTGGTCCGTCTATGAGCGATGCCGGTGTTTACGCAAGGGAAGGGAACGTCGGGAGAAGTTACGCGGCGACGCTTCGGAAAACGGTCGTTAAATATTATTGGCTGTATCTGATGCTGATTCCCGGGGTGCTGTATTTCCTGATTTTCCGCTACTTGCCGATGTGGGGAATTCTGATTTCCTTCCAGGATTATCGGCCGAATTTGGGGATACTCCATAGCGATTGGGTCGGATTCAAGCATTACCATCGCTTCTTCTTCGAGGCGGAATTCGGGAGGCTGTTCCGCAACACGATGATTCTGGCGATCTACAATCTCGTGTTTTTCTTCCCGCTGCCGATCGTATTGGCGCTAATGCTCAACGAGGTGCGCAAGGAAGGGTTCAAACGCACCGTGCAGACGATCGTGTACATCCCTCACTTCGTTTCCTGGGTCGTCGTCGTGGGCATCGCTTACCTGTTCTTCAGTACCGAGGGAGGCATTGTCAACGAGCTGATTGCCGCCATGGGGTTCGAGAAAATTCAGTTTCTCCTGAGCGAGACGTGGTTTCGCCCGCTGGTGATCGGGGAAGTGATCTGGAAGGAGACGGGATGGGGCACGATTTTGTTTTTGGCGGCTTTGGCCGGCGTCGACCCGCAGCTGTACGAAGCGGCGAAGATGGACGGCGCGAATCGCCGGCATCAATTGTGGCATATTACGCTGCCCGCCATTAAGAGCACGATCGTCGTCCTGTTTATCCTTCGCCTGGGAACCTTTCTGGACTCCGGATTCGAACAGATTTTCCTGATGCTGAACCCGCTGAACAATCAAGTCGGAGACGTGTTCGACACCTATGTGTACGAAATCGGCATTCTTCAAGGCCAGTTCAGCTACAGCGCCGCCGTGGGACTTTTCAAGTCCGTCGTGGCCTTGATTCTCGTGATCGGGGCGGACAGGCTGGCCAAAAGGCTCGGCGAGGAAGGAATCATGTAACGAACGCCGGAGAGGAAGGAGGAGGGGCGTATGGGGCTGGAAAGAGATTGGGGAACCAAGGCGTGGACGGGGTTCATCTACGGTTTTCTGGTGTTTTTCTCGCTGTTGGCATTAATCCCGTTTATCAGCATTATCGCCGGGTCGTTCACTTCCGCGACGGAGCTGGCCAAGAGAGGTTTTGTCCTCATTCCGACGGAGTTTTCCTTGGAGGCGTATCACTATATTTTCTCCGCGCCTACCATTCCGCGCAGCATGCTTGTCAGCATACTGGTCACGGTGTTCGGCACGCTGATCAATCTGCTGCTGACTTCGCTGATGGCTTATCCGCTGTCTCGCCGGGATCTGCCGGGACGGCGGCAAATCATGTTTCTCGTCGTATTCGCAATGCTGTTCAACGGCGGCATGATCCCTACGTTTATTGTGGTTAAAAGCCTCGGATTGATCGATACTTATTGGTCGCTCGTGCTGCCGATTGCGATTATTGCCTTTAATTTAATTATATTAAGAAGCTTCTTTCAACAGCTTCCCGAAGGATTGGAGGAAGCGGCCAAAATCGACGGCTGCAACGATCTGGTCATTTTGTTCCGCATCGTGCTGCCGCTGTCCATGCCCGCGTTGGCGACATTGGCGCTGTTTTACGGAGTGATGCATTGGAATTCCTTCTTTAATGCGATTCTCTATATTAACGATGCCGATAAATGGCCGGTGCAGGTGTGGTTGAGACAGATTGTGCTCATGAGCACGGGCGGGTTTACCGACACTTCGGCCGAAGGGGTCGTTCCGCCCTCCCAAACTATCAAGATGGCGGTGATCGTCGTTTCGACTCTCCCCATCATGCTGATCTATCCGTTCCTGCAAAAGCATTTTGCCAAAGGCGCGCTGATCGGATCCGTTAAAGGTTGATTCTTAATTCAAGGGGGATTATGAATGAGACGTAAAGATCGGATTCAACCCGGACAACTCGCAAATCTGCTTCTGTGCACATTCCTGCTGGGCGGCTTGCTGGCTGCGTGTTCGGGCAAGACGGAAACCGGATCGTCCGGCAACGCGAATCCGGCGGGCAGCTCGACCTCGGGCGGCAAGCCGCAATCGGGCGATTTCGACGAGCCGTACAAGCTGACGATTATGCTGGACAATTTCACGGCGGAGAACCCTCCGGCGGAGAGCGACGCCATGACGTTCCTCCGGGAGACGACCAAGACCGACATCGATATTACCTGGGTTCCCAGAACGAGCTACACCGAGAAGCTGAACGCTACGATCGCTTCGAACACGATGCCGAAAGTCGTCGTCAGCCTGGACATTAAAACGCCGGCGATTATCAATGCGATCCGCTCGGGCGTCTTCTGGGAGATCGGTCCTTATCTGGAGGACTACCCCCGGCTTGCGGCCATGAGTCCCGTGCTGAAAAACAACGTGCTGGTAGATGGAAAGCTGTATGCGATTCCGCGCCACCTGGATCTGGCCTCCAACGGGTTCGTGTATCGTTCCGATTGGGTGAAGGACCTCGGCATGCAGCCGCCCGCTACATTGGAAGACGTCTACGAGTTGGCCAAGGCGATGGTTCATAACGATCCCGACGGCAACGGGAAGCCGGACACCTACGGACTCATAGAGCACAACGACCCCGAAGGGTTCGATCAGGTCGTGCTGCTTCTGGGCGGGCCCTACAAATGGCTGGTGGAGAACGATGCTTTTGTCCCGTATTTCGAAACGCCGGAATATAGGGAGGCGCTGGATTTCTACAAGCGTCTGTACGACGAAAAGCTGGTGAACCAGGATTTCGCCGCAATCAATAAAGAGCAAAGAAGCGAATTGATCGAGAACGGCAAGGGCGGAATGATGTTCGCCTACGCTTATCAAATCACGGAGCGGCTGCCGATTATCCGGAAAACGGTGCCCGACGCGGATATGGAGATGGGCAATCTTGCGGGTCCCAAAGGCGAGCGGCTTATGCCGTCCCTGGGGTACACCGGATTGTATCTCATCCCGAAAAGCAGCGTGAAAACGGAGGCCGAATTGAAGCGGGTGCTGCAGTTCTTCGAGGATCTTGCCGATCCGCGCGTTCAAACCTTCATGCAGTGGGGGCTGGAAGACGTTCATTATAAAATGGAAAACGGCAAACCGGTCAAAATCGACGAGGCGCGGTATCAGACCGAAATCAACATTTTGCGCAGATTGAAACCGCATACAATGTCCGAAGCGCCGGATGGGGTCAATTCCCCCGACGTCGATAAGGTGCTGACCTACTTTAAGGAGAAAGAGGACAAGGTGGTCGGAGATCCGTCTTTGGCCTATATTTCCGATACTTACGCGGAGAGAGGCACGGAGCTGACCAAAATTATCGAAGACGCCCGCATCAAATACATTATGGGGATGATCGACGAGAACGGATGGAACGACGCCGTCGCGGAATGGCATAAAAAAGGCGGCGACAAAATCGTTCAGGAATATTCCGACCAGTTGAAGTGAGCGGGAGCGGCCGCATCAAGGAGCGGGAAGGGGAATCCCTTCCCTTAATGAGGGGAGCTATCGGAAATGAATAACGTCAAGTCCAATGAACTTAAGCTGTGCATGATCGGCGCCGGGGAGCATGCCGGCCGGAATGTCTATCCGAGCTTTGCCTTTATTCACGGCGCGAACGTGGTCGCCAATTGCGATCTGAATGTGGAAAGAGCGAGAGCGCTTGCCCGCCAGTGCGGGATCGAGCATACGTACGCGGACTATCGCGAGATGCTCGAGAAGCATAAGCCGGACGGCGTGCTCATATGCGTGGGACCGGATTTCCATGCGAAGGTATCGATGGAACTGATGCGCGCGGGCTACCACGTCTATACGGAGAAGCCGCCCGCGGTTTCGTACGAGCAAGCGAAGCAGGTCGTCGCCGTCAGCAGGGAAACCGGGAAAATATGCATGACGGGGTTGAAAAAGAGATTTGCTCCGGCTTATCGGAAGGCGAAGGAAATTTTGGACAACCCGGAAAACGGGCAGCCGGAAATCATGTCGTTTATCCGCACGGAGAACAACATGAAAAATACGGACGATCCCAAGACGCAATTTCTGCTCGACGCCTGTGTTCATCCGATCGATTTATGCAATTATTTTTTCGGAAAAGTGAAAAGCTTGTACGCGTCCCATAAGGAACCCGCTACCTATGCCATCTCGCTGAAGCACCGCAACGGCGCTGTCAGCACGATGACGTTGACGGATCGAATCAACGGACCGCGAAGGTACGAGGAGGTCACCATCGTCACGGATAAAAGCACGATCGTCCAGGTGCACGGCTCCATCGACATGCTGGCTTTCCGGGAGGGCGCGCCGATCGGCGCGTATCGCCCCGACTTTGCCATGGGCCGCTCCCATTCGATCGTGGAACAAGGCTTTTCCGGAGAAATTCAGGAATTTATCGACGCGATTCGCGAAAATCGCCAGCCCGTGTCCCATATCGAGCAATCGTCCCATGCTCCGCAAATTTACGAGGCGATCAAAAAGTCGATCGAAACGGGCCAAACGGTGTTTTTGGAGGAGGACTGAGAGATGCTGATCGGGTTTTCAAGGCCGTCGTGGGAAGCGCAGGACAGCGAGCAGATTTTCCGGCTGGCACAGGAATACGGATTGGATGGCGTTCAGGTCAAGCCGCAGCAGTACGATTCGCTTCATCTGGATCCCGATCGTTTTAAGCAGGTTTACGGGGACCGCGCCTATCTGGCCCGGGGCGGCATCATCGTCTACCTCGGACCGAACTATCGTCAATGGGAGGAAAGTTTCCCGGCGTTTCTGTCTTTTGTCCACGGAGTAGGCGGAGAACAAATCTGCGTGTGCGCCAACGTTCGCGAAAGCGATCTGGACGGGGACGGCGTGCGGGGCGTTGCCGATGTGCTGAACGAATTGGGGCGGCAGGCGAAAGACGTCGGGGCGACGGTCTCTCTCCACAACCATTCGGACGGCGCGATCTTCGAAACGATAGACGATATCGAGCGGCTGTTCGCACACGTCGATCCGACGTATTGCGGGCTTACGTTCGATACGGCCCATGCGGTCAAAGGCGGCATTGCCGATCTGGCCGGAGCGCTTGAACGCTACCGTTCGTTCGTGAACAATATCCATTTGAAGGATTTGACGCCCGACGGGGCATTCTGTCCGCTCGGTACGGGAACGGTCGATCTTCAATCCGTTATCGCCAAATTGCGGGAATGGGATTACCGGGAATGGCTGATCGTGGACGAGGAAACCAAAGGCTTAACGGTTCGGGAAGCTTTCGATCGCTCGATCGGTTACTTGAAATCGAACGGATTGTTCTCCTGAATTCGCATGAATTGGCCAAATCCCTTCGCCTGCGCGGCGAAGGGACTTGGTCGATTTTTTTATCGTAAGGATGTGTCGGAGCGTGAGCAAAAGAAATTTGATTTGGATGATACTGGCCATGACATTCGTAACCGCGAGCATGCGTCCTTCGAATACGTCGATTCCTCCTTTGCTCGTCACCATCAGAGACGATCTGGGCATGAGCAGCACGGCCTTGAGTCTGTTGGCCGTCATTCCGATTTTATGCATCGGCCTGACTTCGACCTTCGCGGCGAGAATAGGCAGACGTTGGGGCGCGGAACGCGCGATCGGACTCTCTTTGCTGCTCATTGGCGCGGGAACGGCGATGCGTTTTGCCGCAAATTCGTCCTTGTTTTTGCTGTTGACGGCAGTTGTCGCCGGAATCGGTACGTCGGTGGCCAGTCCGTTGTTTTCCAGCTTCATTAAAAGGAACTTCCCGGGACATACGGCGATCTTAACCGGAATCTATACGCTTGGCGTCGGCATCGGCGCTTCCATGGGATCGGGGCTTACGATTCCGCTGCAGCAGGCGTTTCATGGATCGTGGTCGACGGGGCTGGGGATATGGTTTCTGTTTCCTCTCGCGACATTTGTAATCTGGCTGCCGATATTCAGGAGGAAACCTGTCGCTTCCGCGCCCGATGCGTCTGCTGCGAGCCTTGTAAAGCTGCCGGTAAAAAACAAGACGGCCTGGCTTCTGACGTTTCTTTACGGCTTGCAGGCTTGCATTCACTTTATTGTCGCGACCTGGCTTGCGCCGATCGCCCAGGAATCGGGGTTCAGCGATTATATCGCCGGAATCATGCTGACCGTGTACATCGGCTTGCAGACGCTGTGCGGCTTCGGGATTGCGATTTTCGTCCAACGTTCGCCGAGTCGGGCTCCCTGGCTGATCGGCTCGAGCGCTGTCATGCTGATCGGAGTATTGCCGCTTATTTTATTGCCGCCCGCATACGGGCCGTGGATGTCGGCCGTCATGCTCGGCGTCGGCTCGGGAGGGTTGTTTTCCTTATCTCTTCTGATGCCGCTCGATCATACGAAATCGGCGCTTGAATCGGGCGCGTGGATGTCAATGATTCAACTGTTCGGCAGTCTGATCAGCGGACTCGGTCCGATGCTGATCGGCGCGCTGCGCGACGTGTCGGGGAATTATCGAAGCTCTTACGTTGCGTTGTTGATCATGTGCGGACTTCTGCTCTGGGTTTCTCTGAAAATAAGAAAGGGATTGATTCAACCGGGGGCGACTCGCGGGGGCGAAGCTTGAATGTATTTCCAAAGGTTCGGAGAAAATAAAAAACCGCCTGCCAGATTGGCGGGCGGATCAGGACGATGTCTGAACAAAGATGCCGACTCTTATTAGGCTTCTTTATAGTGGCTCAACTGGCGAATGGACAGAGCCTCTTCCAGGAGCTCGATGAATTCGTGGGACAAATTCATCTTCTTGGCTTCTCTGTAAACCTCAAGCAGGTGCTCATCTTTAAGCGGGCGAAGCAACGACGCTTTATCGCTCAGCCGACGAGCTGCAACCATATCGACGGGAGAGGAGTTCGTTCTCCCTGCTGTGGTAAGATCCTCGGACGACGTGGTTACAAGGTACGGATAAGGTCTGTCGATCATACGTTAATTCCTCTCTTCCAAAGTTCCTAAGAGATCGCTAGAACTGGGTCTTAATGGAATTCTTACATCTAACAGAATAACATGCTTTGGCGGACTAGCAGAGAGGGTATTCAAAGTTTTGAATTTATGTTGACATTATGTGGGAGTTGTGGTATTGGGGCGAAAAGGAAGAGGCTATTCCCGTCATCCTCGGATGTCGTCGGAATAGCCTCTTGGAGAATTGGACGTTTTAGCCGACTTTCTCGATGACCTTGTCGATCAGTCCGTACTCGCGGGCCGCTTCGGCTTCCATGAAGTTATCGCGGTCGGTATCCTTCTCGATCCGTTCGAGCGGCTGGCCCGTGCGTTCCGCAAGGATGCCGTTCAGCTTATCGCGCAGCTTCAAAATTCGGCGCGCGCGGATTTCGATGTCGCTGGCCTGGCCTTCGGCCCCGCCCAGCGGCTGATGGATCATCACTTCGCTGTTCGGCAGGGCGAAGCGTTTGCCCTTGGCGCCGGCCGTGAGCAGGAAAGCGCCCATCGACGCGGCCATGCCGACGCAGATCGTGGAGACGTCCGGCTTGATGAACTGCATCGTGTCGTATATGGCCATACCGGCCGTTATCGAACCGCCGGGACTGTTGATGTAGAGATGGATGTCCTTTTCCGGATCTTCGGCCGCCAGGAACAGCAACTGAGCGATGATGGAATTGGCGACCACGTCGTTCACCTGCGTGCCCAGAAATACGATTCGATCTTTGAGTAAGCGGGAATAGATGTCATAAGCCCGTTCTCCTCGATTGGTTTGCTCGACAACCATAGGTACAAAACTCATGTTTGGCGTCCCTCCTCTTGTTCTTTCGTTTTCTTATCATAACGAATCCGAAGACAAAAGTCAAAGAAAGTCAAAGAGTCTCGGGAGAGAGTTTTTCGGAGAGCGGGGAGGCGATCGGGAAAAACGGATTCTGTTCGGGAGGAGGATAAATGAATGAAAAAAACCGGCCGAGAATCTCGGCCGGTTGCGTTGTCGATTGAGTGGCGCGCCCGTGAGGAATCGAACCTCAATCTCAGCCTTCGGAGGGCTGCGTCATATCCGTTGGACCACGGGCGCTCGTTAAGTACAGCAAGAGTTATTATAGGGGATGAAGGTTGAAAATGCAAGGGATTGGGCGATTAAAATTTCGCGGGGCGGACAAATGGGACGTTGGTCGGCAGGGGGGAGAGACTGGAGGGCAAAGCCAAAGCGAGTGAGACCGGAGAGGCGGAGGGAGACGGAGAGGCCGGGAGATCGGGGACGGGGAGGAATCCGGGCAGGCGCTGCGAATTTTTTATAGGGAACTCATTCTGCATACGGTAGGAGAAGGAATGACAATGCTGCCCTTCGTTCAATTGGCGCAATTCCGGGAGATCAGGCCTTGCGTGCGCTTTGCCCATTATACGGATTTTCCGCTGGAGGTGCCCTCTCGCTATATTCGCGACCATGAGTTTATTCTGGTCGACAAGGGACGGGGAGTCCTGTATACGGAGAGCGGCTCTCACGCTTACGAGGAAGGGAGCCTGCTCATGATCCCGCCGGGGGTGCTGCACTCTTTCCGGGACGATCCCGACGCCTCGTCCGGATACGCGCATTGGGCCATTCATTTCGATTGGGAGCCGCGTTCGGAGGAAGAGCTGCTGCAGATTGTCGGAGAAGAAGCCGGACCGATTCGTCCGGACGAAGCTCCGGGAGAGGCGGAGAGCTTAGGCTCCGTCTGGCTGCCGAATCTGGCGAGAATCGACGGCGGCGGAGAGGAAATCCGCAGGCTGATCGGGAGCGTCGTCGAGGCTTTCCGCGAAGACCGGCCCTTCCGCATGCTCGAGCTGCAATCCGTCATGCTGCGGCTGCTGCTTGCTCTGGCGGAGGGACTTCGCGATGGCCGTCTGACGCATGCGCTGCTGAGCGACAGGAGAACGAAGGCCGAGTCGAAGGGCAGAGCGGACATTACCGATTATATTTTGAAAATCCACGATGCGGTAAGGGATAACGCGAACGCAGGCGACATCCACAATCGCTGGCGGGAAGACGTGTTCTTCAGCGCTTCCCATTTTCATCGTCTGTTCAAGGAGCAGACGGGGCTTGCGCCGCTGGAATACGCGACCAAGCTCAGAATGGAGAAGGGGGCGCGGCTGCTGCTCGGAACGAAGCTGTCGGTGCAGGAGATCGCCTTCGCCTGCGGCTACGAGGACAGCAAATACTTCAGCCGCTTGTTCCGGCAGCGCGAAGGAATGAGCCCGAGGCAGTACCGCGAGCACTTCCTCGCCGGAAAATGAGCGTATTCTCCACCTAATTCGATAGCCGCGCCCTCCCGGGTCGAACCGGCCGACTGCTACAATCGGCTTACGATCGACGGAGGAGGGCTATTGTATGAAATCATCCGACCTGCTGCGCGAGCGCTTCGCTTCCCATGAGCCGCCGCGCAGCTTATTTCCGTTATTGTGGCTGCACGGGGCTCCCGAGGAGACGGAGGAGGCGCTGCGCCGCGAGATCCGGGCGATGGAGGAGGCCGGCTGCGGCGGCTTTGTCATCGAATCGCGCCCGCACGCGGATTATTTGGGAGAGGGATGGTGGCGGGACGTCGGCATTTGTCTGGACGAAGCGAGAAGATTGGGCATGGACGTATGGATGTTCGACGAGGAATATTATCCGTCCGGCATCGCCGGGGGCAAAGTGTTGGACCAGATGCCCGATTATAGAATGGAGGTGCTCACGAAGGCAAGCTTCCTGTGGAGCGCCGACGGGGAAGAGCCTGGGGTGATGCCTCTGGATGCGGAGCTGTTCAAAATCGTCTGCGTTCCCGAGGCGAAGGGAGAACGGGCCGCCTTCTCACGGTGGCCGGAATGGCAGGCGTGGGCACGGGAGCGCCGGGAAGCGGGAGAGACGGCTTCGTGGACGGTCCATGTCATCGGCGTCAAGCCCTCCTGGAGCGGGCGCATGTTCGACAAGATGGTCGATTACCTGTCGCCCGAAGTGACGGACTGCTTCATCGGATTGACCTATGAGGCGACCAAACAACGTTTTCCCGAATATTGGGGCACGACGTTAAAGGGCTTTTTCGGAGACGAGACGAGCTTCGAAAACTTCGGGTCCTACGACGTGTCGTTCGGGGAGGAGACGCCCTGCTTTCCGTGGCCGACTTCGGTGCGGCGCACCTTCGAGGAACGGTGCGGGTACGATCTGTATAGCTGCGTCGAGACGCTGTGGCTGGACGGCGATGCGGAGGAGACGGCGAAGGTCCGGACCGACTTCATGGACCATCTGACAAAGCTGTTCTCGGAAAATTTCTTCGCCCGCATCCAGCGCTGGTGCCATGCGAACGGCGTGCAGTTCATCGGACACGTCGTCGAGGATAATCGGGCGCATATGAATCATGGCTTCGGCGTCGGGCATTTTTTTCGCGTGACGAAGCACTTCGATATGGGCGGCTACGACTTTGTGCTGCGCCAGGTCGATTCGGAGCAGAAAATCGCCTCCTACGAGGAGCATTTTCCGCAGTTCAGAACATACCGGGATCTTCCTTACCCCGACTTCTTCCACTACACTCTGGCCAAGCTGGCCCAATCGGCGGCGCATCTGGAGGTTGGCACAGACCTGGTCATGTGCGAGAATTTCGGCGCGTACGGCTGGGATCTCGGACTGCGAGAGATGAAATGGTTGACCGACTGGATGACCGTCCGGGGGACGAACTGGTATGTGCCGCACGCGTTTTCCCCGATTTTTCCGGACCCGGATTGCCCTCCTCACTTCTATGCGGGCGGCCGCAATCCGCAGTGGCCTTATTTCAGACAGTGGGGGAATTATGCGAACCGTTCCTGTCTGATGCTCAGAGAGGCGCGGCATATCGCCCCGATTGCCGTTCTCTATCCGGCCGAAGCGCACTGGGCGGGAGATACGAACGAGCTGGACGGGGTGTGCAAAGCGTTGATGCGGAGCCAGTACGACTTCGATATTTTGTCGATGGATCTGCTGGTCGACGAGGAACGGTGCAGGATTGAGGGAGGAGAGCTGCAGATCGGGGGCGAGCGATTCTCCGTGGTCGTGCTGCCAGGGATCGTCCGGCTTCCGGCTCCGGTCCGCGAACGGCTTAAGGCCTTCATCCGGTCGGGAGGAAAGGTCGTATCGGTGAACCGGGCGGCCGTGGAAGGCGGGGAGCCTGTCGGACTGGACGAGTTGGCGGAGCGCCTGTCCGGTTGGCTGGCGCCCGGCGTCGGAACGACGAAGCCGTTCCCGGAGCTTCGCTTCTGCCATTACGAGAAAAGCGGCTTGCAGATTTTTTTCCTCAACAACGAAAGCGTCGAAGAGACGTTCGAGGATATTGTCGAGTTTCCGGCAAGCGGAGCGATGGAGCGATGGACGCCGATGGACGGGAAAATCGAAGCGCTGCCTCTGTACGAACGAACGGGAGACCGGGTTCGCGCTCCGATTCGTCTGGAGCCGTACGAATCGTGCTTTATCGTCGTCGATCCGGACAGGACCGGACATGGAGAGGGCGCGGCGGAGCTGGGGCTCTCCAAGGAAGAATGGCATCGGGCACAGCGGTCGGAGGACGGAAGCCTCCGGCTGGCGATGCGAAGCGGGGAACGGCGGATCGAGCCATGGAGCGCGACGGCCGTTCGCAGCCCGCTGCCGGAAGCGCCCAATGTGGATTGCTTGTCCGGACTTGGCGATTGGGGCCGAATCGAGGGGATGGAGACGTTCTGCGGCAGCGTCGATTACGAGGCGTCGTTCCGGTTGGACAGCTTGGAGGAGAGCTTCTCGCTGGATCTGGGGCAGGTGGGAGAAGTTGCGGCGCTCGCGGTGAACGGCCGGGAGCTGACTCCGAGGCTGTGCCCTCCGTATCGTTGGGAGCTTCCGTCAGAGGCGCTCAGGCTCGGCGAAAACCGGGTCAAGGCGACCGTGACGAACACGCTCGGTCCGTATTTCAGGGAGGACGATTTCCGCAGGGACGTCCCGGCGCCGGCCGGTCTGATCGGTCCGGTGACCTTGACGGCTTGGAAAAGCCGAGCGGCATTGGAGGAAAGGAAGGGATTCGCATGATCGGCATTCCTTGTCTATGGCACCCGTCGCCCAGTCGGTCTCAGAACGTCTACGTGCTTTTTCAGGCGCGAATTTCCGGCCCGGCAGCCGGTGTTGGCCGGCTGCGGCTGCGCGTTTTCGGCGTCAGCCTGTATCGACTGTATTGGGACGGGGAGGAGCTCGGGGAAGGTCCGGCTCGCTTCTCCCCCGATCGTCCGGAATACGACGAGCTGGAGTTGGCGTTAGAAGGTGGAGAGCATGTCCTCTCCGTGATGGTTCACGATTACGGCGTGCATACGCGCATTCTGATGGGCGGAATTCCGCCGTTCCTGCAATGCGAGGCGATCGGACCGGACGGGGCGCTGCCGCTCGAGTGGAAATGTCGGGAGCTGTCGGCCTTCGGGCCGACCGAACGCAGGGTGAACGGACAATTGGGCTGGATGGAAAACTGCGACACCCGGCTGCTGCCGGACCTGCGGCTGGCCTTCGACGGAGCCGGCTGGACGGAGCCGGTCGTCGTCGCGAAGCCGCTTGGGGAAGCGGCGTACGGCCCCAAGACGATCGGAGATTGTCTGAGCCTGCCCGTGGAGGCGGAAGAGATCGCCCGAGGCGCGTACGCCGATCGCTTCGGCTACGTCGACGACGATCCTCCGCTGCGGTTTCTCAGCCGCGATCTGCGGCCGGACGTTCCGGCCGACGGTTTCTGGGTGCGCTACGATCTGGGCCGGATCGGCCTGTACCGGCCGCGAATCGAGATCGAGGCGCCCGCCGGGACGATTGTGGAGGCGGGCTACGGCGAGACGTTAACTGACGGGAAGGTGCATCCCGTCATCACGCTTTCCGCCAGCGCCTCCTGCAACATGGATCGCTGGGCAGCCCAGGGAGGGCGGCAGACGCTGCAGACGTTCGTTCCGCGAGGCTTTCGGTATTTGGAGGTGCATGTCGCCGCTCCTTCGTCCGAGGCTCGGGTATTGCGGGCGGAAGGGGCGATGCGAACGCTCTACGACCGTCCGGCGGGAAGCTTCCAATGCGCCGATCCGCTCCTGAACGAGATTTGGAGCCTGGGCGCCAGGACGCTGCAGGCCTGCTGCGAGGACGCGCTGATCGATACTCCGACGAGGGAGCGGGGACAGTGGCTGGGAGATGCGGCGGTAACCGGAATGGAAACGCTGAGCGTTGTCTACGGCAGCCTGGAGCTGGTGCGAAGAGGACTGCTGCAGGCCTCTTACCGGAGAAGAAGCGAGGACGGACTGGCGGCCGGACTGTGCCCGGGACAGGAGTCTTATTTGACGTCGTACGCGCTGTACTGGATCATCGGCTGCGTGCGGTACAGCCGGTTGACCGGAAGCGCGGAGCTGCTGCGGGAGGGCTACGATACGGCCGAGCGGACGCTTGCTTTCTTTTTCTCGCACAAGGGACCGAGGGGGACGAAGCCTTCCGGCGAGACGTGGGATTTCCTCGATTGGGGGCATGAGGTCGCGCCGGGCGAGATCAACGTCAGCTTAAACCTGCTGCTGCTGCTGGCGCTGGAAGAGATGGCGGCCTGGGAGCGGACGCTCGGCAAGGCCGAACAGGCGCGACGGCGGCTTGCGCAGGCGGAGGAGCTGCGGCTGCTCGTCAGGGAGACGTACTCGACGGCGGAAGGGCTGCTCGCCAAGTCGGTTCCCGCGGAAGGGGAGAATCTGCCGAAACGGAGACGGGCCGGGTTCCACGCCACCGTTCTCGGCTTGCTGACGGGCATGTTCGAAGACCGGACGAAACCCGCGGCGATCGGGTTCGTCAAACGGCATATACAGAGCTGTTTTCCGAACGATCCGGAGGCGCCGAGACTGTCGCGGCCGGATGCGGCAAGCGATCGGCTGATCACCCCCAGCTTTGCCCATTTTTCGCTGCAAGCGTTGTGGGAGGCCGGGGAGGCCGATTTCGTGCTGGGGCAGTATCGTTCCTGCTGGGGCTGGATGCTGGAGCAGGGCGCGACGACGCTGCTCGAGGTGTTCGACACGCGCTGGAGCCATTGTCACCCGTGGTCCGCGGCTCCGACCTGGCAATTGTCCCGCTATGTGCTCGGACTGATTCCGGACCCCGGCGAGCGCGATTCGCGCCGGTATCGTTTGCGGTTTCGGCCCGGTTCGCTGCCGTTCGCCTCGGGAGTCGTCCCCCTGCTGACCCAACAGGGAGAGTCCGTCTCAGTTGAATGGTCGCGCGCGGACGCGGGCGGCTGGACGTACTCGCTGCGGACCGACCGGCCGCTGCGGATTCGCATAGAGGGCGGAACGATCGTGCGGCAAGCGGTCGACGGCAAGGAGGAAGACAGAGGCGGATCGGGGCTCGGGGAATGGCTCGAGGTTCGCCGCAGTCTGGAGCTGACGTTCTTCGGATGAGGGATGGAAGAGGGCGGGATTCGCGCGGGCGCGCGGTTCCCGCCCTCTGTCGTTTGCGCGCGGAGGGTTGGAGGGGGGCAGGCCGCTCAAGGCTTTCCCGTGTTCGGGACATGGAGGAGATTTTTCGCGGGGATATTATGCGGAACGACTCTTGCAACAAGCGCGAAAATTAGCTAAGATATAGGTGGGACTTAAATTGATGTGGCGGGACGTTTTATGTCCAACGGAAGCTTCGCATCGTTGCCGACGATGACCGTTCGGTCTCAGGAGGATAGGCGGAAGAATGCGAAAAATTATCGATATACAGAAGAAGCTGCTTCCGGACCTGCTCCGGGTAATGGAGACGAGGTACGACATTTTGCACCGGATTTATCTCGAGGGCTCGATCGGTCGGCGCACGCTGGCGACCAGCCTGGGGATGACGGAGCGGGTGCTTCGTTCGGAGCTGGAGCTGCTCAAGTCCCAAGGGCTGCTGGATACGGCGACGACAGGCATGACGTTGAGCTCCGACGGCAGGCAGCTGGTGGAAGACATGGAGCCGATCGTTAAGGAACTGTTCGGCTTGTCGGATCTGGAGGACGAGGTTCGCGAGGCTTTCGGGCTGAAGCGGGTGATCGTCGTTCCGGGCGATTCGGACGAATCCGATCACGTCAAGGCGGAGCTGGGCAGGGCGGGCGGCCGCGTTCTTCGCGAAAGTCTCTCCTCGGGCGACGTGGTCGCCGTCATGGGCGGCTCGACGATGGCGCAGATGGCCAAGCAGTTTTCCGCGCTTTCCCAGATGAAGGAGAACTGGTTCGTCCCGGCAAGAGGCGGGCTCGGAGAGAGCGTCGACTACCAGGCCAACACGATCGCTTCGGAGCTGGCCAAGCGGGCCGGCGCGCGCTACAGAATGCTGCACGTTCCGGACCATCTGAGCGAAGAGGCTTATCAGACGATCATGCAGGAGCCGAACGTCAGGGAAGTGGTCGACATGATCCGGGGGGCGCGAATTGTCGTTCACGGGATCGGGGACGCAGTTACGATGGCCAGACGCCGCAAGCTTGTGGACGGGACGATAGACGAGCTGGTGAAGGACGGAGCGTTGGCGGAAGCCTTCGGGTATTACTTCGACCGTCACGGCAGGGTCGTTCACCGCATGGCTACGGCCGGACTCCGGCTCGACGATATCGAAGCGGCGGAAATGGTGATCGGCATCGCCGGAGGCAAGAGCAAGGGAGAGGCGATCGCGTCCGTGATGCGCTTCGGCCACGACGATGTGCTTGTGACGGACGAAGCGGCGGCCAGGGAAGCGCTGCGGCATATTTAACCGATCGCGAGCTTAAAGCCGGGAATTCGGGTAATCCTTACTTATAGCGAATGTTCCGCAAGTCCGACTCCGGCATCGGTCGAACGACCTCTGAGACAGCGGTCTCGGCGCTTAGCGCCTTGATATAGCATCAAATCATTTTTTCCAATCCAAGGAGGAAATCAACATGGCAGCAGTAAAAGTGGGCATTAACGGATTTGGACGTATCGGACGCAACGTGTTCCGCGCGGCTCTGAACAACCCTGAAGTGGAAATTGTCGCGATCAACGACCTCACGGACGTTAACACGCTTGCTCACCTTCTGAAATACGATACGACGCACGGCAAATTGGACGGAACGGTTGAAGTCGGCGAAGGCGCGCTGATCGTTAACGGCAAGACGGTTAAAGTATTCGCGGAGCGCGATCCGGGCAACCTGCCTTGGTCTTCCGTAGGCGTCGAGATCGTCGTTGAATCCACGGGTATTTTCACAGCGAAAGACAAAGCCGAGCTTCACCTGAAAGGCGGCGCGAAGAAAGTTATCATCTCCGCTCCGGCTACGAACGAAGACATCACGATCGTTATGGGCGTTAACCAAGACAAGTACGACGCAGCTTCGCACACGATCATCTCCAACGCATCCTGTACGACGAACTGCCTGGCTCCGTTCGCGAAAGTTCTGAACGACAAGTTCGGCATCGTCAAGGGCATGATGAACACGATCCACTCCTACACGAACGACCAGCAAGTATTGGATCTGCCTCACAAGGACCTGCGCCGCGCCCGCGCTGCCGCAGAGAACATCATTCCTTCTTCCACGGGCGCTGCCAAAGCCGTTGCTCTCGTATTGCCTGAGCTGAAAGGCAAGCTGAACGGCATGTCGATGCGCGTTCCTACGCCTAACGTATCCGTTACGGACCTCGTGGCCGAGCTGAAAGTCAACGTTACGGTCGAAGAAGTGAACGCGGCTCTGAAAGCTGCTTCCGAAGGTCCGTTGAAAGGCATCATGAACTACTCCGAAGAGCCGCTCGTATCCAGCGACTACAACGGCGACCCTGCTTCCTCCACGATCGATGCGCTGAACACGATGGTCGTCGAAGGCAACATGGTTAAAGTGATTTCCTGGTACGACAACGAGTGGGGCTATTCCAACCGCGTCGTTGATTTGGCTGCTTATATTGCAAGCAAGGGCCTATAAGTTAACCAACCTCCTAAATCAGAGTGCGGCATCCCCCTAAATCCCCCTTCCCGAAGGGGGACTCCAGAGGGCTCCGCCCTCTGGACACCCGGCGCTGTCGGTTGAGCGGCAGAGGACGGGGGAGGGAACGGCCTGCTTGGATCGCTGCGTCCCGGATTTGCTCTGCAAACCCGGGACTACGCTTAACTATCGAGCGGGATGTGCGGCCGCGGGCCGGAAGGGAAGGCGGCTCTCCTCTGCGCATGACTGCGCTTCTTGAGGAGAGAAGGCTTGAGAGCCGGGGTTCCCTGCGCGCTGACTGCGCCGCTCGGGAACCTAAGGTCAAAGGCTGGGGTTTCCTACGCGCTGACTGCGCCGCTTGGAAACCTAAGGTCAACGGCCGGGGTTCCCTGCGCGCTGACTGCGCCGCTTGGAAACCGAGGTCAAGGGCCGGGGTTCCCCACGCACTGACTGCGCGGCTCGGGAACCTAAGGTCAAAGGCTGGGGTTTCCCACGCGCTGACTGCGCCGCTTGGAAACCGAGGTCAAGGGCCGGGGTTCCCCACGCGCTGACTGCGCCGCTCGGAAACCTAAGGTCAACGGCCGGGGTTCCCCACGCAATGACTACGCCGCTCGGGAACCCGGATCAAAAGCAGAGCTTCCCTTCGTGGAAAGATAGATACAAAAACAAGGCGGGCTCCCTACAGGAGCCTAGCTTTGCGCAAGGAGATAGACAGCCATCTGAGGAGGTTCGACCCTTGAACAAAAAAAGCGTAAGAGACGTAGAGGTTGCAGGGAAGAAAGTGTTCGTGCGCGTTGATTTCAACGTGCCGCTGGAAAACGGAGCGATCACGGACGACACGCGCATCCGCGAGACGCTGCCTACGATCAAATTCTTGATCGAGAGGGGCGCAAAAGTTATTCTGGCGAGCCACCTGGGCCGTCCGAACGGTCAAGTCGTCGACGGGCTGCGCTTGACGCCGGTCGCGGCGCGCCTGTCCGAGCTGCTGGGCAAGCCGGTAGCGAAGGCCGACGAAGTGGTCGGAGCGTCGGTGCAAGCGAAGGTTGACGAGCTGAAGGACGGAGACGTGCTGCTGCTGGAAAACGTTCGGTTCGAAGCGGGAGAAGAGAAGAACGACGCCGAGCTGGCGAAGTCGCTGGCCGCGCTGGCCGATCTGTTCGTCAACGACGCTTTCGGAGCGGCTCACCGCGCGCATGCGTCGACGGAAGGCATCGCGCACCACATTCCTGCGGTTTCGGGTTTGCTGATGGAGAAGGAGCTTGACGTCCTCGGCAAAGCGCTGAACAACCCGGAGCGT
Source organism: Cohnella cellulosilytica (assembly GCF_042431195.1). NCBI lineage: Bacteria > Bacillati > Bacillota > Bacilli > Caryophanales > Paenibacillaceae > Cohnella > Cohnella cellulosilytica. The sequence goes on along the minus strand of NZ_JBHMDN010000007.1, from coordinate 338,775 downwards.
CCGTTCACGGCCATCGTCGGCGGCTCCAAGGTGAAGGACAAGATCGACGTCATCAACAAAATGATCGAGATCGCGGACAACATCCTCATCGGCGGAGGTCTCTCTTACACGTTCCTGAAGGCGCAAGGCAATGAGATCGGCTTGTCGCTGTGCGACGATTCCAAGCTGGACCTGACGCTCGAGTTCATCGAGAAAGCGAAGAAGCTCGGCAAAAACTTCTATCTCCCGGTCGATATCGTGGTATCCGAAGATTTTAAATCGGCCGTTAACATGGATATTGTCGGCATCGACGGTATCCCGGCCAACAAGGAAGGCGTCGATATCGGTCCGAAAACGCGTAAAATCTACGCGGAAGTCATCAAAAACTCCAAGCTGGTTCTCTGGAACGGACCGATGGGCGTATTCGAAGTGGATGATTTCGCACACGGTACTCGCGAGGTGGCGCAAGCTTGCGCGGACTCGGACGCTTACACCGTGATCGGCGGCGGCGACTCCGCGGCGGCGACGGAGAAATTCCATCTGGCCGACAAAATGAACCACATCTCCACGGGCGGCGGCGCTTCTCTGGAGTTCATGGAAGGCAAGGCGCTTCCGGGCGTCGTAGCACTTAACGACAAATAGAGGTGACAAGGATGAGCAGAACACCGATTATCGCGGGCAACTGGAAAATGTTCAAGACAGCGGGCGAGGCAGCTTCCTTCGCGGCCGAAGTAAAAGGCAAAGCGGAGGTTGCCGGCGTGGAGAGCGTTATCTGCGCTCCGTTCACGGCGCTTCCTGCGCTGGTCGAAGCGGTTAAGGGCACGACGATCAAGGTCGGCGCGCAAAACCTGCACTTCGAAGACAGCGGCGCTTACACGGGCGAGATCAGCGGCGCTATGCTGAAGGACCTCGGCATCGATTACGTCATTATCGGCCACTCCGAGCGCCGTCAATATTTCGGCGAGACGGACGAGATCGTGAACAAGAAAGCCCACGCGGCATTCCGTCACGGCCTGGTGCCGATCGTATGCGTCGGCGAGAAGCTGGAGGAGCGCGAAGCCGGCTCGACGAACGAAGTCGTGCGCGTGCAGACCGAAGGCGCGCTGACCGGGCTGTCGGCCGAGCAGGTCGCGGCGGCCGTCATCGCTTACGAGCCGATCTGGGCGATCGGCACGGGCAAATCGTCCACGTCCGCGGAAGCGAACGAGACGATCTCCTACATTCGCGGCGTCGTGGCGAAGCAATTCGGCGCGGAAGCCGCGGAGAAGGTTCGCATCCAATACGGCGGCAGCGTTAAGCCGAACACGGTAGCCGAGTACCTCGGCCAATCCGATATCGACGGCGCGTTGGTCGGCGGCGCCAGCCTGGAGCCGGACTCCTACGTGGCGTTGGTCGAAGGAGCGAAATAAGATGACGGCACCCAAACCGGTTGCGTTAATTATTTTGGACGGTTTCGGACTTCGCGAAAATAAGCACGGCAACGCCGTCGCTCAAGCGAACAAGCCGAATTTCGATAAGTATTGGAGCACGTTCCCGCATACGACGCTGACGGCGAGCGGGGAAGCGGTCGGCCTGCCGGAGGGCCAGATGGGCAACTCCGAGGTCGGCCACCTGAACATCGGCTCGGGCCGCATCGTGTACCAGGACCTGACCCGCATTTCCAAGTCGATTCGCGATCAGGATTTCTTCGAGAACGCGACGCTGGTCGGTGCCGTACGCCACGCGAAGGCGAACGGGAAGAAGCTGCACCTGTACGGCCTGCTGTCCGACGGCGGGGTTCACAGCCACATCGACCATCTGTTCGCTTTGCTTGACTTGGCGAAGCGCGAAGGTCTTCAAGAAGTCTATATCCACGGCTTCCTCGACGGCCGCGACGTCGCTCCCGACAGCGCGGTCGGCTATCTCACTCAACTGCAGGGCAAGATCGAAGAGCTCGGAGTCGGCCGCATTGCCACGCTGCAAGGACGCTACTACGCGATGGACCGCGACAAGCGGTGGGATCGCGTGGAGAAATCGTATCGCGCGATGGTATACGGCGAAGGCCCTGTGGCCATCGATCCGATCGCCGCGGTCCAAGCTTCTTACGAGCAGGGCGTATACGACGAGTTTTTCGTGCCGACGGTGATCGTCGGAGCGGACGGCAAGCCGCACGGCCTGGTGGAGTCCGAGGACTCGGTCATTTTCTTCAACTTCCGCCCCGACCGTGCGATTCAACTGTCGAACGTGTTCACGAACGAGGATTTTCGCGGTTTCGACCGCGGCCCGGGTTTCCCGAAGAATCTCTATTTCGTGTGCATGACGCTGTTCGCGGAAACCGTAGGCGGCCTGGTTGCGTATAAGCCTAAAGAGTTGGATAATACATTTGGCGAGGTACTCGTTCAACACGGGAAAAAGCAGCTCAGAATCGCCGAAACGGAGAAGTATCCGCACGTCACGTTCTTCTTCAGCGGCGGACGGGACCATGTGCTGGAGGGCGAGACCCGGGTTCTTATCAATTCGCCGAAGGTCGCCACCTACGACCTGAAGCCGGAGATGAGCATCTACGAAGTAACGGAGGCGCTGGAGAAGGAGATTGCCGACGACAAGCACGACGCGATCATCCTGAACTTCGCGAATCCGGACATGGTCGGCCACTCGGGCATGCTGGAGCCGACGATCAAAGCGGTGGAAGCGACCGACGAATGCCTCGGACGCGTCGTCAACGCGGTGACGGCCAAAGGCGGCGTCTGCGTCATCATCGCCGACCACGGCAACGCGGACATGGTGCTGGACGACAACGACCGGCCTTTTACGGCGCACACGACCAACATCGTTCCTTGCATCGTGACCCAAGCCGGTCTCGCGATTCGCGATGGCGGCATTCTGGCTGACGTCGCTCCGACGCTGCTGACGCTGATGCAGCTTCCGAAGCCGGAGCAGATGACGGGCAAATCCTTGATTGTCTAACCGCAACGCAAATAAACCTACCGAAGGAGTGTTCTACTCATGACGATCATTACTGACGTTTACGCACGCGAAGTGCTGGACTCTCGCGGCAATCCGACCGTCGAAGTCGAAGTACAACTGGAATCCGGAGCCAAAGGCCATGCCATCGTTCCGTCCGGCGCCTCTACCGGCGCATACGAAGCGGTCGAGCTTCGCGACGGCGACAAAGGCCGTTACCTGGGCAAGGGCGTTCTGAAAGCCGTAGAGAACGTAAACACGGTCATCGCTCCGGAAATTATCGGCTACGATGCGCTGGACCAAGTCGAGATCGACAGCAAAATGATCCAGCTCGACGGTACGCCGAACAAGGCGAACCTGGGCGCCAACGCGATCCTCGCGGTATCGATGGCTGTCGCTCGCGCGGCTGCCGACGCGCTTGACGTTCCTCTGTATAATTACCTGGGCGGATTTAACGCCAAAACGCTGCCTGTACCGATGATGAACATCGTCAACGGCGGCGAGCACGCGGACAACAACATCGACGTGCAAGAGTTCATGGTGCTGCCGATCGGCCTGCCGACGTTCTCCGAAGCTCTGCGCGCGGGCGCGGAAATCTTCCACGCTCTGAAAGGCGTATTGAAAGCGAAAGGCCTGAACACGGCAGTCGGCGACGAAGGCGGCTTCGCTCCGAACCTCGGCTCCAACGAAGAAGCGCTGTCCACCATTCTCGAAGCGATCGAGAAGGCGGGTTACAAAGCCGGCGAAGAAATTTTCCTGGGCATGGACGTGGCTTCCACGGAGTTCTTCAAAGATGGTAAATACCACCTCGAAGGCGAAGGCAAGTCCTTCACGCCAGCCGAGTTCGTTGACCTGCTCGCCAGCTGGGTAGAAAAATATCCGATCATCTCGATCGAAGACGGCTGCTCCGAAGACGATTGGGAAGGCTGGAAGCTGCTGACCGAGAAGCTGGGCGGCAAAGTCCAGCTGGTGGGCGACGACCTGTTCGTTACGAACACCGAGCGTCTGGCCGACGGCATCGAGAAGGGCGTAGGCAACTCCATCCTCGTTAAAGTCAACCAAATCGGTTCCTTGACCGAGACGTTCGACGCGATCGAGATGGCGAAGCGCGCCGGCTACACGGCCGTGATCTCCCACCGCTCCGGCGAATCCGAAGACAGCACGATCGCCGACATCGCCGTGGCGACGAACGCCGGCCAGATCAAGACCGGCGCTCCGTCCCGTACGGACCGCGTGGCGAAGTACAACCAATTGCTCCGCATCGAAGACCGCCTCGGCTCCACGGCGAAATACGGCGGCAAATCGGCGTTCTACAACCTTAGCAACCTGAAATAAGCGAACTGCACAGCAAGCGATACAGCAAGCCAAGCAGCAAAAGGACAGGAAAAGCCTTCATCGGTTTTCCTGTCTTTTTTGCGTTCCAAGGAAAAAATGGCTTGTTACAAAAAGAATATGACTTATTACAAATGAATGCCCGCGGCCGCGGTTTAATTGTATGATTTAACCAACTTAAATACAAAGAAATCGGGAGGAAATTATGAAGAGAAAATTGCCGCGCTACTACCAGAAGGAGAGGTCTGCCGAGATGAAGCGTATGTGGTATGCCCTAATCGTGTTAGGTGCGTTCTTCCTCGTGCCCCACGCAGCTTCCGCGGGTACGAATACGGGAATTTCACCGAATGTGCCTGTCGTGGACAATCTGGAATCGAAGAGCGACGCGGATTCGTTTAAGATCACGCTGCCGCAGCCGGGGAGTCTGCAGATCAAGTTCGATTTTCCGATTGCGGGGGGCTTTGAGGTTGAAGTTCAGAAGAGCGATGCGGACGGCACGTTATCCACGCTGCAGAGCGTTGCCTTTACGACGGACAAGGAAACCGTAACCGGGAGCTATACGTTGTGGGCGAACAAACTGCGGGTAGCGGCGGGAGATTATTTGATTAAAGTGAATTTCTACGACAGGTATCCCTATAAATATAGCAGCGAGGATTACATACTAACGGCGGAGTATACAGCCGAGCCGGGAAACGATTACGAAAAACAGCCCAACGGATCGACCGATCTCGCCACTCCAATCGCGCTAAGCTCCAAAGTTACGGGCAATCTCGAATCTACGTTGGATGTCGATTACTATAAAATAGCTCTGCTCCAACCGGGCAGTCTGCAAGTGGAATTTAATTTTCCCATTGCCGGAAGCTATGAGGTCGAAGTGTTCGAGCAGGATGCCGCGGGCGTGCTGTCCTCCAGGCAGAAGGTTGTTTTCGATACGAGCGAGCAATCTACGACAGGGTTGTATACGCAGTGGGCCAGCAAGCTAAGATTGGCCGCGGGGGATTATTATCTTAAAGTGAACTATTACGACCGATACCCCTACAAATACAGCAGCCGGGATTACGCTCTGGTGGCCGAATACAAACCCGAACCCGGCAGCGACTACGAAAAGCAGCCCAACGGCTCGATTGGCAATGCGACTCCGATTTTATGGAATGCCAAAGTGACAGGCAACCTGGAATCCAAATCCGACTTGGACTATTACAAAATATCGCTGCCCCAATCGGCAAACCTGCAAGTGCAATTCGAATTCCCGATTGCCGGCTCGTACGAGGTGGAGGTGTTAAAAAGTGATTCGCGCGGCGTCGTGTCTTCGCTTGAGAAGTTCCGATACGATACCGACAAAAGCACCACGACAGGTCTCTATAAGAGTCTGGGCAACAAGCTGAGAGCGGCCGCGGGAGATTATTATGTCAAAGTGAATTACTACGATCGGTATCCTTATAAATACAGCAGCCTGGATTATAAACTGACCGTCCTCTCCAACATCGCCATCTCCGCGACTCCGGTGCGCTCGTCCATGACGATAGACGGTAAAAAAGTCAATTTTGACGGGTATGAGATTTTGAACAACAATTACTTCAAGCTGAGGGATTTGGCCTTTGCCCTGAACGGAACGGACAAGCAATTCGAGATTACGTGGGACAGTCGGGCGCAAGCCATCGGACTGCTGAGCGGAGAGCGGTATACCGCCACGGGAAAAGAAATGCTGCCGGAGAAAAATCGGAAGAAGGTCGTTGTCACGCCCGCAGCGGCCACGCTGACTCTGGATGGCAGGACGATCAGCATAACCGCGTATACCATCGGCAACAACAGTTATTTTAAGCTGCGGGACATTGCGAAAATGATGGATTTTGCCATTCGACGGGATAGCGCGGCACACGCGATCTCCATCGTAACGAACGAAAGATACGAGGAGTAGAGGTTGCGCAAAGCATTTCAAATAGAGGAGGCTGCGGAATGAAAAGATGGCTTTCCATGATCATGGCCGGCTTGATCGCCTTCGGATTCAGCGTGCCGGGAACTGCCGCGGCGTACGAGGCGGCGGGCTCGCAGCTGTATGCCGCCGATTCGGAAACGTTTGACGAGCTCGACGCCATTGCCTTGAACTTGCTCGAATACTTCGCAAAGCTCGGAGAAGGCGTGGTAACGGAGCTTGACGGCGATACGATTGAAGCGCTTATGCGGGGCAACAAGCTGCCCGCCGCTGCGCAAATCGAAGCGGTGTGGAACACCTTCCTTGCAAGCAGCTATGCTTTTACCGATCTGGGCAATGCCCTGAGCGATCTGATTTTCGTGCACGACCAGAAGTCCGAAGCGATTCGCGACTTGGCCATTCAACTCCAGATTGGGCAGCAGGGCGCGATCGACGCCGCTTATCGTCTTGGCAAGAGCGATCGCGGAACCGCCAATTCGGTGCCGGAGGAGAAACTGGCTCTGCTGCGCTCGCTCCTGAATCATCGGCCGCTGCTGAACCAGCACATCTCAACGATTGAAAACCACGCCAATTCGTGGATTATCACGCTGTTCCATTCCAAGCTGCGAAAGGAACTGCTGCGCTACACCGCATCCATTAAGGCGGTAATGGACGATTCGGACATCGTCGATGAAACGTATAATCTGGCAAGGTACGGAACGGCGGTTCGTCCCGAGACTCCGCCCGTTCAGCCGGCCGAGCCGGTTCAACCGCTGCAGCCGGCTCCGCCCGCCCAGCCGATCCAACCGGCGCAATCTGCCCAGCCGGACGCACAGCGGTTCGAAAATCAGACGGTATACTTAACGTTTAAGGGGACTTCCATCAACGTGAATATCCGGGCGGAGAACGACGCGGGCGCGGATCGCAACGGCGTAACGGTCAACAGCTGGCCGCACACGGGCCACAGCACCCAGCAGTTCCGGATCGATCCGGTCGGCGACGGCAAGGTGCGCCTTCGTCTCCTGTCCAGCGCGGGCGGTTACGGCAGGGTGATCGATGTCAAGCGCGACGGAAAGCCGATCGTGTCCGGCATGAAGCTGCAGGTGTTCGACGCCAACGATCCGCCGGCGCAGCATTTTTACATGAAAGAAAGCAGCGGATACTTCTACTTCGCGCTGGCTTCCAATCCGGATCTCGCGATTACGAGCGCGGAGGTGAAGAAGGACGGCCCGCAGCTGACGATAAGCCCGTTTCGCGGCCTCGATTCTCAGTTGTTCGCCGTTCAGGCTGTCAACGGGAACGTCGGCGCTCCGAATAACAAAACGTCCAAAGAGGAAATAAAAGCCGTTTACGATCGTCTCGTGGCGAACGGGCTGAATCGGGATTATTCCCAATATACGAAGTTCCAGGATTGGTATGAGGGCAGCGCCTACGTAAATTGCACCTACCTGACCTACGGCCGAATCAAGGAGAAAACGGGATATGCCTATCAATTTACGCAGGATTACGACTTGAACGGAAATCGGTGGCACAAGTATTCTCCCGACTCGGCGAAGCGGCAGCAAAAATTCGGAACGATCGAAGACGCGGTCAGGGCGTACGGCCCGGTGGTGGAAAATGTAGTCGTTTCATTCGAAAAGAGCTACGGCGCCACGCCCGAGGAAAGGCAGTACGGTCATGTCCTGCTGCTGGAGGCCATCATTGACGGCGTTGTGTATTATTCCGACATCGTGAATCCCCAGAGAATGGAAAGAAAAAGCATTGCGGATTTTCTCCGCGAATACAACAAGCTTTACAGCAATGTGGCAGGAGTCGTAAAAATAGTCTGACGGCGCCAGACGCAATACCCGAAAGGCGGCAGCTTCGCCTTCAGGAGGCCGCCGTCCGCTTCCGCCGGAGCATCGCCGAAGATCGGACTCCAGGCCGCCGTGGGGTCTGGAGTCCGGCGGTCTTCCGGATCGACGGGGAGGACGGCGTCGATCGGCCGCTCCGAGACGTTCATCGCGACGACGAAGCGCTCCGAGCCGTCTGTGGCCAGCCGCTCGTACGCCAGAAGCCCGCCGTCGGCGGCCAGGAACCTGAAGCCTGCGCTCCGCAGCGCTTCGTGGTCCTGGCGAAGCCGGATCGCCGCGGCGAAGAACGCGAACAACTCGCGGTTTTGCTTGTCCGTTTCCCACACCATGCATCCCCGGCAGTCGGGATCGCCGCCGCCGGCCATCCCGACTTCGTCGCCGTAATAGATGCATGCGGCGCCCGGGTAGGTCAGCTGAAACAGCGTGGCCAGCTTCACGCGGCGCTCGTCCCCTCCGCAGACGGTGAGCAGCCGCGGGGTGTCGTGGCTTCCCAGCAGGTTAAACGCCGCTTCGGCGGCCTGCCGCGGATAAGCCGCCAGCTGGCTGCCGATCACATCGGCGAATTGCGCCGGTCCGGTTTTGCCGCGGGCGAAAAAATCCAGCGCGGCTTCCGTGACCGGATAATTCATGACCGCGTCGAACTGGTCTCCCTGGAGCCACGAGATCGAGTCGTGCCAGATTTCTCCGAGAATATAAGCTTCGGGGTTCAGTCCTTTGACGACCGCGCGAAGCTCCCTCCAGAACGCGTGATCCACTTCGTTGGCCACGTCCAGCCGCCAGCCGTCGATGCCGACCTCCTCGATCCAATACCGGGCCACGTCGAGCAGGTAGCGTTTGACCTCGGCGTTTTCCGTGTTCAGCTTGGGCATGATCGGCTCGAAGCCGAACGTATCATATGTCGGGACCCTGTTCTCCACCCGCAGGGGAAAGTCGCGCACGTGGAACCAGCCGGCATACGGAGACTCGGCTCCTTTCTCCAGCACGTCGACGAACGGCGGAAACTCCTTGCCCGAATGGTTAAACACGGCGTCCAGCATCACCCGGATTCCCCGGGCGTGGCAGGCGTCCACGAGCTCCTTGAGCTTTTCGTTCGTGCCGAATCGGGGATCGACCTTCAAATAGTCCTTCGTGTCGTATTTATGATTGGTCGTCGCCTCGAACAGCGGGTTAAAGTAGATGGCGTTGACTCCCAGCGCGCTCAAATGGTCCAGACGCTCGAGAACGCCCTGCAGATCGCCGCCGAAGAAGTTCGTCGGAGTCGGAGCGCCGCCCCAGGGCAGCGTACCCTCGGGATTCAGGGACGGATCGCCGTTCGCGAACCGTTCCGGGAAAATCTGATAAAACACCGCGTCCTTCACCCAGGCGGGAGGCACGAACACGTCGGCCGGATTCAAGAAAGGAAATTCGAACAAAGTCAGGTAGTTGTCCGGCTCGACGGGGGAAAAGCCTTTCTCCGACATGTATAATCGCTCGTCTCCGGAACGGAAGCAGAAGCCGTACTTCAATCGGCGCAGAGGAGGAACGACCTCGGCCTCCCAGTAATCGAACAGCTCGTCGGACGCGAGCAGCTTCATCGGGACGACGTCGCGCGTCTGCTTCCAGGCGTACTTGTCTCCGGCGATGACGCAGGCTTCGTCCGCCTCGCCTCTTTTCGTGCGGACTCTTAAGTGAACGGTTTTGTTGTCGTAGGCGTAGGCCCAGTTTTGTTTCGGACGATGGTAGATCGCTTCGCGCAGCATGGCTATCTCTCCTCGGTTTGGAAAATGAAAAAGGCACAGCCTCGTCGTGCATGGACGAGGTTGTACCTGACGGTAACAGCGCCTTTAAGTTGCGGTTGCGTTGTTTGCGATATTCGGGTAGAGGAGGAGGGCCGCGCGGCCGACGATGATGGTGTTGATCTGCGCAATCGTTTGCTCCGACAGCGGCAGCGGTATCCAATCCCGATCTTGGGTTCTATGTTAGCTCAGTTCGCGGCATCTGTAAATAGGACGAAAACGTGACAATTTCGCAGGAATACAAAGAATTTATAAGGATTAATGCGAATTTTCGGCCTGAAATCGCGAATCGCAGCGGAATACGGAATTTGCTAACCATTTCGTCCATCGCTTATGATGAGTTTGTGCAATCGTTTTCACGAACGATCGGAACCCGATTTCTTCGACATTCTGAAGGCACTGCTACCCTTAGGGGGTACATCCTCGCGAGCTATTCACCTGGCGAGGGTGTGCCCCTTTTTGACGATTTTGAAGGACAAAGCCCGCTATCCTGTCTGAATCGTCTTGGCAAGCAAAAACGCCTGCGGCCAGGGTGTCCGAAAGAAATTAAAGGCGATTGTCACGCAAGGCGGGTGGGAATGAAACGCGGGAATGAAAAGGGGAAGCAAACAAAAACGGGAGGATGAGGAGCATGAAGCTTAAAAAATGGAGTATCGGACTGCTCGCCGCGCTGCTGTTGGCGGGTTTGACGGCTTGCGGAGGAGGGAACGGCAGCGGCGGCAGCGGGAGCGCGACGCCTTCCGCGAACGAGAGTCCGTCGGCGACGAACGAAGCCCCGTCCGGAGACGGCGAGGAGGAAGCGCTCGTGCCGGAAGCGGGCGCCAAGCTGAAGGTATGGGAATCCAAGGAGCAGATGCCGTATATGCAGGAGCTGGCGGCGGCCTTCGAGCAGGAATACGGCGTTCCCGTTACACTCGAGGAAGTCGCGGGCGGAGACCAGGGCGGGAGATTGGCGACGGACGGTCCCTCGAAGCTGGCGGCCGACATTCTGACGCTCCCGCACGATCAGATCGCCCAGGCGGTCAAGGCGGGGCTGCTGCTTCCCAACGACGTATTCGAAGAGGAGACGCGCGCTTCCATGGCGGAGGCGGCCGTCAAGGCTTCTTCCTACGAAGGGGTGCTGTACGGCTATCCGAAGTCGGTGGAGACATACGCGCTGTTCTACAACAAAGACCTGTTCCCGGAACCGCCCAAGACGTGGGACGAGGTCGTAAAATTCGCGGAGACGTTCACGAATTCGAAGGAGAACAAGTATGCCGTCATGTGGGAATTCGTCGGCTATTATTCCTATCCGTTCATCGGCAGCTTCGGCGGTTATTTCTTCGGACAGGACAATACCGATCCGAACGACATCGGATTGAACAGCCCGGGCGCGGTGCAGGGCTTCGAGTTCTTGCGGTCGCTTAAGCCGATTCTGCCGATGAACGCGGCGGACGTCACCTACGACATTAAGACGCAGCTCTTCACGGACGGGAAGCTGGCTCTGAACATCGACGGCCCGTGGTCGGTCGCCGCCTTTAAGGACAAGGTCAATTTCGGCGTCGCGCCGCTTCCGGCCGTGCCCGGCGGCAAGCCGTCCACCTCGTTCTCCGGCGTCAAATCGTACTATGTCAACTCGTATACGCCGTATCCGATTGCAGCCCGCCTGTTCGCGAATTTCGCGGCAAACAAGGAGAATCAGCTGAGAAACTACGAGCTGACGGGGGCGATTCCGGCGAACAAGGAAGCCGGGGAAGATCCGAAGATCAAGAACGATCCGTATGTCAGCGGCTTCTTCCAGCAGTTCGAGAACTCGACTCCGATGCCCGGCATCTCCGCGATCAACGCGCTGTGGGACCCGCTTAAGGCGGCGTTCATAACGCTGTGGGACGATCCGAAGGCCGACGTCAAGGCGACGCTGGACGCCTTGGTGGAGACGACGAAGACGGCCATCGCTTCCCAATAGAGAGAATGATGGGACGGCCCCGTCCGAAGTGAAGAAAGAGAGGAATCGGTATGCGCAAATCAACCGCCGGAGCACTGCTGTCGGCGCTCTTCATGGGCTTGGGGCAGCTCTACCACGGGCAGAGGATAAAGGGCTTGCTGTTCCTGGCCGCCGGCATCGGTCTCTTGAGCGGAGCCGTCGCGCTGGACTTGCCCGAATATTTGCGCGGGCTGTGGACGCTTGGCGACCAGCCCAGCGGCTTGGTCAAGGTCGGCAAGCTGACGCGGATGGTGGAGGGAGATCACTCGATCTTCCTCCTGATTAAAGGTCTGATGGCGCTGCTGGCCGCGCTGCTGGGCGTCGCGCTGTATGCGGCGGGCATTCGCGACGCGTACAAGACGGGAGCTCTGCGGGAGGCGGGTCAGCAGGACCGTTCGTTCCCGCAGACGCTCCGGGCGATGAATCAACGTAATTTCGCCTACGCCGTGCTGCTGATCCCCGCCGTATTTATTTTGTTTCTGACCGTGCTTCCACTGCTCTTCTCGGTTCTGCTCGCCTTTACGAACTACGCGGACCCGAACCTGCCGCCGGCCAATCTGATCGACTGGGTCGGCTTCTCCAATTTCCTCAAGCTCGTGAGCTTGAAGGTGTGGAGCGACACGTTCTTCGGCGTGCTGCTGTGGACGGTCGTCTGGGCGGCGGTCGCGACGGCGACGACGTATGTCGGCGGCATTCTGGTGGCGGTGCTCATCCACCAGCCCCGCATCCGCTTCAAGGCGTTCTGGCGCACCGTCATGATCGTTCCGTTCGCGATTCCGAGCCTGATCTCCTTGCTGGTCATGCGCAACATGTTCAACAACAAGTTCGGACCGATCAACGACATGCTGCGCATGATCGGACTGGAGGGCGTGCCTTGGCTGACGAACCCGATGTGGGCCAAGGCGACGCTGATGATCGTCAACATGTGGATCGGCATTCCGATTACGATGATTCTCGCTTTCGGCATCCTGACGACGATTCCCCGCGACCTGTACGAGGCCGCGGAAGTCGACGGCGCGGGCTCGTACCAGAAGTTTCGCCGCATCACGCTGCCGATGGTGCTGTTCGCCACGGCCCCGGTGCTGATCATGCAGTTCGCCGGCAATATCAACAATTTTAACGTCATCTATCTGATGACCGACGGCGGGCCAGTCAATACCCGTTACCAATACGCCGGGCACACCGATCTGCTCGTTACGTGGCTGTATAAGCTCGCGCTGGATCAGGCGCAGTACAGCTTCGCGTCGGTGATCGGCATCGTGATATTCCTGATGGTCGCGTCGCTGTCCATCTGGAGCTATCGCCGCACCCGATCCTACAAAGAGGAGGACATGATCGCATGAACGGTCCCAACGCTCGCTTAAAGCTCGGTCTCAGCTACGCCATCCTGATCGTGCTGTCGATCGTCAGCCTGTATCCCGCGCTGTGGATCGTGCTGTCCTCCTTGAAGGAGGGGAACAGCCTGTACAGCGAGACGCTGATTCCGCGGCATTTTACGCTCGAGCATTACCGCGAGCTGTTTCGTGCGACCAAATATCCGATATGGTTTATGAACACCCTTAAAATCGCGTCGCTGTCGACGGTGCTCGGAACGTTTCTGCTGCTGTTGACCTCTTACGCCGTGTCCCGGTTTCGTTTCGCCGGACGGCGCTTCTCGCTGAACGCGCTGCTCGTGCTGCAGATGTTTCCGGGCTTTATGGCGATGATCGCTGTGTACGTCGTGCTCAATACGCTGGGCCTGCTCAATTCGCATCTGGCGCTCGTGCTCGTGTACAGCTCCGGCGCGATCGTGACCAACGTGTTCGTGGCCAAAGGCTTCTTCGATACGATCCCCGGCAGCCTGGAGGAAGCCGCGCGAATCGACGGGGCCAGCCATCTGACCGTCTTCTTCCGGATCATGGTTCCGCTGGCCAAGCCGATGCTGACTTACGCCAGCCTGATGATCTTTAACGGCTGCTTCGTCGACTTCATCTTCGCGGACCTGGTGCTGCGTTCGGAGGACCAGCGGACGCTGGCCGTCGGGCTGTATAAAATGGTCAACCAGCGCAATTCGACGGAGTTTACGCTGTTCGCCTCGGGAGCGGTGCTGGTCGCGCTGCCGGTAATGACGCTGTTCCTCGCGCTGCAGCGCAACCTGGTCGACGGCTTGACGGCCGGGGCGAGCAAGGGGTAGAAGAGCCGGATAAGCGCCGAAGCGCCAACAATGGCGACTAACGCCATTCGAGTATACAGGTGAATAAGCGCACGTCCTGTGGGAGCTGTTAGTAGGGGCGAGTTGTTCTAAGAAATCGAGTAACGGGAGGCGGAAAGGGTGTAAATGGAGGGCGATGTTCTAAGAAATCGTGTAACGGGGCACGAAAAGAGCGAAAATGGAGGGTGATGTTCTAAGAAATCGTGTAACGGAGCGCGAAAAGAGCGAGAATGGAGGACGATGTTCTAAGAAATCGTGTAACGGAGCTCGAAAAGAGCGAAAACGGAGGGTGATGTTCTAAGAAATCGTGTAACGGAGCGCGAAAGGGGCGCAAAAGGAGAGCGTTGTTCTAAGAAATCGAGTAATGGGAGGCGAAGGGAACCCAAACGAAGGGGGGACCAGGAATCGCACATCGGCGCTGAGGTGGAGTCGCGGCGCAAACGGAGCGGCCGATGAGGCGGCTGCAGAAAAAACGGTCCACGGTTGGCTTCCGCTGTTGCGGAAAGCTTGGCCGAGGACCGTTTTTAAGCGAGGCGAAAGGACGGGGCAGAGTTATTCCACCGTTTCCGGAGCCTCGATGACGATGCTGCTCAATTTCAGGTTAACCGCGTTGGCGATCGTGTCGCCGACGGGGCAAGTTTCTTCCAGAAACTTGACGAATTCCTCGACGCGCTCCTGAGGGGCATCCGTTTTAATGTAGAAAGTATAGCGAATGTCCGAATAGCCCGGGCGAACGTCGGATTTCTTGAAGAAGCCGTCCAGGTCGAGATCCCCTTCCACTTCCACGCGAAAGTCGTCGAGGCGAACGTCGAACTTCTTGGCGTACACTCTGGCCACGATCGATTGGCAGGCGCCGAGCGCGCCCAGCACCGCCTCTACCGGATTCATTCCCGTGTCCGTTCCGCCCAGACTTTTCGGCTCGTCGATCGTCAATTCGAAATTTCTGGAGCGAACCTTAACTGCGACTCCTTCTTGTAAATGCGCCGACGCTTTAAATGTCGTGACCGCCATATGGCCCAACCCTTCCTATAAATAAGATAAACCCATAATAGCATATTATTCCTATGTAGTTAATGAGAATTTTGACGCGACGACGAAATCGTTGGAAGCCATTCGAATCTGAGCCCCCTAAAGCCACTCGAATCTAACTACTCGTCACCCGAACCTAAGCTGTTCGAACCTAACCTCCCGAACCTAACCTCCCAAACCTAAGCTCCCGAACCTAAGCTCCCGAACCTAAGCTCCCGAACCAGAGCTGCTCAGAGGACGCTCGGAGGCTGGTCCGTCGACCTGCTCCCGGACGTAGCTCCTGATCTTCCCGAGCTCCGGAACGAGCACGTCCATTCCGGAGATGATCTCGTTCCGGAAAGCGCCTGTCTGCGGGATCTGGATGCCCGTCAGATTACCGGTGTCCAGCTTGAGGCCGAGCCGGGCAAGCTCGAACAGATCGCTCGGCGGGATGCTCGTCTCGATATACGGAGCGATGCCGTTCAACAGCTGCGGCAGCTTGATCAGCGTCGTCGTCGATTTCAGCTTGTCGGCGATCGCCGACAGAAACTGCCTCTGCCGTTCGGAACGGGCAAAGTCGGACAGGGCATCGCTGCGGAACCGGACATACTGCAGCGCGGTGAGTCCGTCGAGATGCTGCACGCCTTTTTCCAAATCAATGTTGTATCTTGGGTCGTCCCGGTTGTCTATATGCCGCATATTTTTGTCGATCTCGAAATCGATGCCGCCCAACGCGTCAATCAAGGAAATGAATCCCTCGAAATCGGTGTAGACGTAATAATGGATCGGCAGCTCGATCAGATTTTGCACCGTCTCCATCGCCAGCGGCGGTCCGCCGAGCGTAATTGCGGCGTTCAAGCGGTTCGAGCCGTAACGCGGAATGTCCACGTAAGTGTCCCGCAGGAGCGAGAAGAGATGCGTGTTCTTGGAGACCGGGTCGATGGAGACGACGATCATCGTATCGGAGCGCGGCTTGACGGTGCCCTTGACGCCCCGCGTGTCTCCCCCCAGCAGCAGAATGTTGATTCGCTCGTCCGCGAACCGCTCGGGCGGCTCGACGACGGCCACCGGTGCGGGAGTGCTGCCATCGGCCGGAACGACGGCGCTCGGCGGGGGAGCGGCTGGCGGCTGGTAGATTTCACCGGCGAACGAGACGATCGTGTAAACGTAATAGGCCGCGATGGAAGCGGTAACAAGAAAGACGCCAAGGCCGCCGTAAAGCAGCATTTTCTTTTTGCTTATGGGTTTCTTGGGTGCGCGCGATCTGGAGGGGCTTGCGGCTTCAACCGGTTCACGATCCATGCGTTCGTCCATCCTTCCCGAAGATTCGTTACCAATAATACGTGGCAAACGGGAGGAAAGTTGTTCCAGATCTACGATTTCTTTTGACAAAAGCCGACCCTACTGCTAGGATATCAACAGAATATGTGTATTTTACTATAGGAGAGAAGACAGATGAAAAAACCTTTTTTGCTCGTACTTATGCTTGTCGTTCTGGGGGGAGTGCTGGCGGCGTGCGGGTCCAAGGATAACAACAATGCGCAGGGCAGCCCGTCCGCTTCGCCTTCGAATTCGGGGGCTCCGTCGGAGTCCGCGCCGGCTTCGCCGGCAAAAGCTTATAAAATCGCGCTGGTCACTCCGGAGCCGATCGGCGTGAATCCGTTCTTCCAATTGATGGACGAGGGCTTGAAGAAGGCGGGACAGGAGTTCGGCGTCGAATTCAAGACGATCGAGTCCTCGGACCCGGCTTCCATCGAGCAGAACCTGCAATCGGCCGCGGCGGGAGACTTCGATCTCATTATTACGTCGACTTTCCAGATGGAGGACGCGCTGAAGAAGATCGCTCCCCAATATCCGGACAAGTCGTTCGCGATCATCGATACCGTCGTCGATCTGCCGAACGTTCGCAGCGTAGCCTTCCGCGAGCACGAAGCCGCTTATTTGCTGGGCGCGGCGGCGGCGCTGGTGTCCAAGAGCGGCACGATCGGCAACGTCGTAGCGGTGGACATTCCGCTGATGAAGAAGTACACGGGCGGCTTCGAGCAAGGAGCGAAGTCCGTTAATCCGGACATCAAGGTTCTGGTGAATTACGTAGGCGGCTTTACGGACCCGGCCAAGGCGAAGGAGCTCGCCTTGCTGCAAAATTCGCAGGGAGCCGATTTCGTTGCCGGCATGTCCGCCGTAGGCGACCTGGGTGTCTTCGAAGCGGCTGCCGAGAAGGGCTTCTACACGTCCGGCCAAGATACGGACAACACCGACGGCAAGCAGGTCATTCTGGCCCAGCTGAAAGGAACGGACGCCGTCGTTTACGAGACGGTCAAGGATTTCGTCGAAGGCAGCTTCTCGTTCGACGTGCGCGACTACGGTCTGAAGGAAGGCGGAGTGGGCCTTACTTACGTGAACAAGGACGGCAAATCCCCGCTTAACGAAGCGATTAGCCAAGAAGCCATTGACAAGCTGAAGCAGATCAATGATGATATCGTTGCAGGGAAAATTGTCGTAGACGACTCCTTGCAATAAAATCATAGTCAGTTCCATACTGCTTATTCGTAACCGGCTGCCTTAAGCAGCCGGTTTCCTACGCTTGCGAAGAGGGATGGAGGCAAGTCCATGCTGCTTAAGATGGAAGGGATATCGAAAAATTACGGCGACGTGCAGGCCAACCGGCAAATCGATTACGATCTGAAGCCCGGCGAGGTGCACGCGATCGTAGGGGAGAACGGGGCCGGCAAAACGACGCTGATGCGCATTCTGTACGGAATGGAGCAGCCATCCTCCGGGACGATCCGGATCAGGGGACGGGAGGCGCATTTTGCCGATCCGAAGGACGCCATTCGTCACGGCATCGGCATGGTTCATCAGCATTTCATGCTGTTCCAGAACTTCACGGTCGCGGAAAATATCGTGATCGGCCAGGAGCCCGGCAAGCTGCGCTTCGACCGCAAAGCCGCGATTGCCCGGGTGGAGGCGCTGTCGGAGCAGTACGGAATTCGCGTGGACCCGCGCGCGCGGATCGTCGACTGTCCGCTGGGCGTCCAGCAGCGGGTGGAAATTCTCAAGGTGCTCTATCAAGGGGCGGAAATCATTATTCTCGACGAGCCCACGGGGGTGTTGACTCCGCTGGAGGTGGGCGAGCTGCTGGAAGCGATTCGCACGCTTACCAAGCAGGGCAAAAGCTTTATTCTGATCAGCCACAAGCTGAACGAGGTCATGAGCGCGGCGGACCGCATCACCGTTCTGAGGGACGGCGAGGTGACCGGCGTGCTGGAGACTTCCCGGACAAGCGTCGAGGAATTGTCCAGACTGATGGTCGGCAGGCCGCTGGCCGCGATGGACAAGCAGCCGGCTTCGCCGAAGGAAAAGGTGCTGGAGGTACGGGAGCTGTCCGTGTTCGGCAGCGGGAGCAAGCCTGCGGTGGACGCCGTCAGCCTCCACGTCAGGGCGGGAGAGATCGTCGGCATCGCGGGCATATCCGGCAACGGCCAGTCGGAGCTGCTTCAGGCGATCTCGGGCCTGACGAAGCCGGCGCAGGGGACCGTGTCGCTGCTCGGGACCGACGTCACCGGGAAGTCGGCCCGGGAGTTCCGGAACGCGGGCCTGGCCCACATCCCGGAGGACCGCTACGTCTGGGGAGCCAACAAGGCGGCGACGGTGGCGGAGACGGGGACGATGGGCCATCAGCGCAAGCTGAGCAAGCTCGGATTTCTGCAAGGGCGGGCGGTAAAGGCCCGCGTCTCGGACTGGATCAAGCAGTATGCGATCAAGGCCGGCTCTCCGGACAACGAAACCCAGAACCTGTCCGGCGGCAATCTTCAGAAGCTGATCGTGGCCCGCGAGATCGCGCAGCGGACGCCATTCCTTATCGCGGCGGAGCCGACCCGGGGCGTCGACATCGGAGCGATGGAGACGATCCACGAGCAGCTGCTGCGCAAACGGGACGACGGGGGCGCCATTCTGCTCGTGTCGTCGGAGCTGTCGGAAATCTTGAAGCTGTCGGATCGCATCCTCGTCATGTATGAGGGCAGAATCGTCGGGGAACTGCAAGAAGGGGAAGCGACGGAAGAAAAGCTGAGTCTGTTAATGGTAGGGGGGAAGCGCAATGGATAGATGGAAGAAGCTGGCGGCTTCCCTTCCCGGGCCGGCGGCCGCCATCGCGCTCGGCCTGCTCGCGGGCTCGATCGCCATCGCGATTGCGGGGGGCTCGATTTTGGAAACCTATGCGGAGATGTGGAAGGGGGCGTTCGGCAGCTTCTACTTCCTCACGAGCACGCTGAATCGCGCCACTCCCGTGATTCTCGTCGGCCTGGGAGCCGCCGTCGCGTTCCGTTCCGGATTTTTCAATCTTGGGGCGCAGGGGCAGATGGCGCTCGGAGGCTTGGCGGCGGCGCTGACGGCGCTGTATGTGCCCGGACCGGGCTGGTTCGTCGCCATTGTCTCCATGCTGGTCGGAATTGCGGCCGGCGGCCTGTGGTCCGCCTTCGCCGGGTATATGGACGCCCGCTTCCGCGTAAATCTGCTGATCACGACGCTGCTGCTCAATTATATCGCTACGCTCTTTGCCAGCTACATGGTGGCCTACCCGTTCAAGGACAAGACCGGTTCGGCCGCGATGGCCCAGTCGCAGATGCTCGATAACGCGATCTGGCTGCCCAAGCTGTTCAAGGGCATGCCCGCGCATGTCGGGCTGCTGCTGGCGCTTGCCGCGATGGTCGCGCTCTACGTCTACTTGACGAGGACCGTATCGGGCTACGAGGCCCGGATGATGGGGGGCAACCCGCTGTTCGCCGTCTACGGAGGCGTCAGAAGGACGCCCTTGATGCTCGGCGTCATGTTCGCCAGCGGCGGGCTGGCCGGACTGGCGGGAGCCGGAGAGGTGCTGGGTTCGCAGTACCGGTACATCGACAATGCGTTCGTGGCGGCGGACTTTGCCTGGACGGGCATTATGGCCGCGCTGCTGGCGAACGCGCATCCGATCGGCACGGCGATCGCGGCCTTCTTCCTCGTCGCTCTGCAGACGGGGGGCATGGGCGTGGAGATGAATACCGACGTGCCGCTGGAAATCGGCGATGTTATTCAAGCGGTGCTGATTCTGTTCATTACCGTCAAATTCGTTCGGGGCTTCCGGAGACGCAGAAAGGAGGGGGACCCGAATGGAGCAGCTGTTTGATCTGGCGCTGTTCAACTCGGCGCTGCGCATGCTGACGCCGATTCTGCTCGCCGCGCTGGGCGGTGCGCTGTGCGCGAGAGTGGGGCTGTTCAACGTCGGTCTGGAGGGCTTGATGCTGATCGGCGCGTTCTCGGCAATCGTCGGCAACCATTATTTCGGCAGCACGGGAGCGGCGATTGCGTTCTCGATCGGCTGCGTATCGCTCTTCGCGCTGCTGTTCGCTTATCTGTGCATCCACTTGCGGGCCAACGTCATCGTCGTCGGCATCGCCATGAACCTGCTGGCGGCGGGGCTGACCACCTTCAGCTTGCGAACGCTGTTCGACGTTAAGGGTGCTTATTACAACAAGGACATGGTCGGACTTCCGAAGTGGGATATTCCCCTGATCAAGGAGATTCCCGTCGTCGGCGACATTTTGTCGGGACATTCGCCGCTTGTTTATTTGGCTATCGTGCTGGTCGCGGCGATGTGGTTTTATTTCTACCGGACAATCGGAGGCTTCCGCTTCCTGGCCGCCGGCGACAATCCGCTGGCCGCCAGAAGCCTGGGCATCCAGGTGCGGCGTTACCAGTACGGGGCGATGCTGGCGTGCGGCGTTCTGTGCGCGCTCGCCGGAGCGCAGCTGTCGCTGGGCCAGGTGACGATGTTCACGGAAGGGATGACGGCCGGACGGGGCTTCATCGCGCTCGTGGCCACCATGCTCGGACAATCCGGGCCGCTCGGAGTCGCTGCGGCGAGCCTGCTGTTCGGGCTCATGGACGCGTTCAGCATTCGTCTGCAAGGCCTGGCGATGCCGTCGCATTTTACGCAGATGGTGCCTTACGCCGTTACGATTGCCGCGATGTTTTTTTTCAAGAACAAGGAATTCGTCAAAGACGCGCAGAGCTCGGGCACCAGCTCCAGGTAGCCGGACCGGCGCGGGAAGATCAGGAGGCGGCACCATGCACAACAAAGCGGAAAGACTGAAGAAAGCCAAACCGATCGCTCCGTCGTCGGCGGACGAGGCGCTGGGCGGGCGTCTGCCCCCGGGTCAGACGTTGACGGCCAAGTTTCCGATTCTCCATGAAGGGGAAGTGCCCCGATACGATATGGAAAAATGGCGCTTGACCGTCGACGGAGAGGTGGAGGAGGCGCTGGAGCTGACGTACGAAGACGTGCTCGCGCTGCCGACCTCCCGCATCGAATGCGATATCCACTGCGTGACGCGCTGGTCGAAGTTCGACACCGAGTGGGAGGGCGTGCTGTTCAAGGATCTGCTGTCGCGGATCAAGCTGAAGCCCGAAGCCCGCTACGTGATGTTCCATGCCGATCCCGACTACGAGACGAACGTGCCGCTGTCCGATCTGCTGATGGACAACGTCATGCTCGCTTACCGCTACGCGGGGGAGCCTCTGACCGACAAGCACGGCTGGCCGCTGCGCACGATCGTGCCGCACCGCTATTTCTGGAAAAGCGCGAAATGGGTGCGGCGGATCGAATTTATGAAAGAGGATCGTCCGGGGTTCTGGGAGCGCAACGGCTTTCACAACGAAGCCGATCCGTTCGAGGATCAGCGGTTCTCCGGAGAGGCGCTGCCGATTCCCGAGGACGAGTGGACCAGGAAGGAGTTCGACTAACATGTTTCTACCCATTTTACAGGTCAATTCGGAGGATATCCCGGCGTACGCACTCGTATGCGGGGACCCCAAAAGAGCGGAGGTTATCGCCGGACGGCTGGAGGATGTGCGTGAGCTGGCGTTCAGCCGGGAATACCGCACGTTCGTCGGAAGCTACGAGGGCGTTCCGCTGGCGGTGGCCAGTCACGGAGTCGGCTCCTCCGGAGCGGCGATCTGCTTCGAGGAGCTGATTCGCGGCGGCGCGACAACGTTGATCCGCGTCGGGACCGCGGGCTC
Organism: Cohnella cellulosilytica; assembly: GCF_042431195.1. Lineage (NCBI taxonomy): Bacteria > Bacillati > Bacillota > Bacilli > Caryophanales > Paenibacillaceae > Cohnella > Cohnella cellulosilytica. The sequence goes on along the minus strand of NZ_JBHMDN010000007.1, from coordinate 316,760 downwards.
CTATTCGGAGGATACGCCGGCGGGCAGCCTGGTCGTCAGCACCGCGGCCGTTCGCGCCGAAGGGCTGACGCGCCAGCTTGTGCCGGACGGCTTCCCCGCCGTCGGAGACGGCCGGGTCGTTCAGGCGCTGCATGAAAGCGCGCTGGAGCAAGGAGGAGTCGTCCGGCAGGGCATTACGGTGTCGCTGGACGTCTTCTTCCAAGGGGCGCTCGATATCCCGCATAAAACCTACAAGCGGGCCGGAGCGGTCGCCGTGGAGATGGAGATCGCCGCCCTGTACGTAGTGGCGAGCTTGCGCGGCGCAAGGGCGGGAGCGATCGCGGCGGTGGACGGCTACGCGGACGCCGATCTGGCGGCGGAGTACGATCCGCATACGAACGTCGTGGCCCAGGCCGTCGAGCGGGAGATCGCCGCCGCGCTGGGCGCCGTGGTCAAGCTGGCGCGCGCCGATCGCGGCTGAGTCCCGTTCCCTTCCTTCGCCCTTCCCGTCTCTGCGGAGGGGCGAACTCCAAAATGCATACAAAGAGGACAAAAACTTCTCTCGTGGGAAAGCGCTCCCGCGCCTATAATAAAGAGGCATACCCTTTAGCAGAGCGCGGAGCGCCGCGCGAATAAGAAACCATGGGATGGTGGAAACGAGAATGAGCAAACCGCAGGTAGGCATTCAACTGTATTCCGTACGCGACCGCTGCCAGCAGGATTTCCTGGGCACGATTAAGGAAATTGGAGAAATCGGTTACAAGAACGTGGAGCTGGCCGGCTACTACGGCCATTCCGCACAAGAGGTTAAGCAAGCGCTGGCCGATGCGGGCCTGCACGCGCCTTCCGCGCATATCGGCCTGTCGGTCAACGATCCGGCGATCTGGGATAACTTGAAGAGCCAGGTGGCCTACGCGCAGGAGCTGGGCATCAAGCGGTTCATCGTGCCGTGGTATCCGCTCGGCGACGACCCGACGCTCGACGACGTGCATAAAATGGCCGATACGTTGGCGCAAGCGGCCGGCATCGTGAAAGAAGCGGGAATGGCGTTCGGCTACCATAACCATGCGTTCGAGTTCAAGCAAGTCGGCGACAAGCTGGTCATCGACCACGTCCTGGACAGAGTTCCGGCCGATCTGCTGTTCGCGGAATTCGATCTGGGCTGGGTGAAGGTCGGAGGCCAGGACCCTGCGGCGTACGTGAACAAGTATGCGGGACGGGTACCGGTCGTTCACGCCAAGGATTTCAAAGCGGACGGAACGGACGCGGAGATCGGCAAAGGCTCGGTCGACTGGGATTCGGCGCTGGCGGCCTGCGAGCAAGCCGGCGTGGAGTACGTCATCATCGAGCAGGAAGAGTACGACGTGTCTTCGATCGTCAGCGCGAAGAACAACTACGAATGGTTTAAGGCCCGCGGCTGGATTTAAGCTTATACGGCGGTCTTTAAAGGCAATGGCTGCGTCGGGATTGTTTCCCGGACTGCCATTGCCTTTTTTGACAATCCTTCTCCGGATCGTCTCCGACAAAAACGGGTCCGCCGTCAAGGAGACGCAGCAGGCGTGTTTGCTGGAGCAGCGGAGCGGTCGGCGAGCGGAATTTCCACGCCGAAGAAGACGACGGACGCGATTTCCTTATCGTTGATCACCTGTTCGAAGGTTTTGATGATCAGCATTCGGGAGGACAGAAGATCGCTCAAGCGGAGTCCGGTAAAAATCCCGGTCGTTTCCGACGTACCGTCTTTGTAGTTGATCGTGACCGGGTATTCATCCGCGTATTGATTCGGCCCGATTTCCCGACGTTCTCCAGAGGCTTCGCCGATTTCTTTCAGGAATTTGCTTTCGACTTTTAACGCGATCGAGATGGGCGAGACGGATACGGATTTCAATACGGCTTCATAGCCGTACAGGTTGATTCGTTTGTCCGGCCGATAGACGGAGGAGTAAGCTTTAAAATCCAGCTTAAACGAAACCTCCCATTCCCCGGGAAGGACTGTCCGGAAGAGACCCGGGTACGGGTCCGCCGCTTGCAGGTCCGTAAACCGGAAGCGGGCCGTCTGCCCCTGCAAGGAGTTTTCGGTCATGAGGCTCATGACCAGGCTGATTTTATTATCGTCGGGGTTTCCGTCGTCCAGCAGTTCGAAGCCCGTGCCGTGGAAGCTCTCGTCCGTCGTCGTATTGGGATTCTCGAAACGGTATCGCGCCGCGTCCAACACGACGTTTTCAGGACCGATGAAGTCCATCAGAATGTAGGTGAGATTGCCGTCTCCGATCGCCTGCTTGACGATAAGCGTTCCGTTCTCGTTGGACGTTTGCTTGTCGATCGCATAGGCGCCGTTGGACAAATCGTCCGCCTGCTCGGGGCTCGAGGGGCTCAGAAACCTCAAGAAGCCTGCGTCCAGCCCTCCGAAGCCCGCCGCAAAAGCCGTCGTCGTCAAAAGCACCATCAGAACGGCCGCCAGAATGGCGAGTCGGATCCGCTTCGCCGGCGCGCCGGGCGAATGCTTCGCGTTTTCGCTGCCGCTATGGGCCACAATGCTCCGATACATCCGTTCCTTCTGCTCGTCCGTCGGCGCAAGGCCGTCGAACAGCCGCTTTATCCTGTTTTCGCTCATGGCGATTCCCTCCCCAAGTCGATTTTAAGCCGCTCCCGGCCTCTGGACAGCCGCGTGAGGATCGTGCTTTCCCCACTCCCCAGCATCGTGGCGATTTCTTTGGCCGCATATCCCTCGAAATAGTGCAGATAAAGCACGGTTTTATATTTTTCGGGAAGCGAGAGCAGTCTGGACAGCACTTCTCCTGCTAGTTCGCCTCCGCTCCGGGAAGGCGGTTCCGGCAAAGCGTCCATATCCGCGCGGCGCGTTCTCCACCAATGCTTCAGAACGTCTTTGCAGTGATTGCGGGCGGTGACGATCAGCCACGCTTTCTCATGCTCGGGGTCCTTGAAAACCGTCCGCGAACGGATCAGCTTCAGGAATACGGATTGCACGGCGTCCTCCGCGTCGACGGAATTTCGCAAATAGAGATAGCACAGCCTGTAAACCTGATCGACGTGGCGCTGATAGAGCTCGGCCCAATCTTTGTCCGCAGGCGGCAAAGAATCGTTGTTCATTTATTCTCCTCCTGCATATAACACGATCGAACAATCGCAAACATCCCATTCCGGGGCAAAAAAGTCGGCAAACCCCTGTATATACGTGAGCCCGGATAAATTGTACGGCCGGTTTTAACGGTCAGGTGGACCGTTAAACGAGTCAAACCGGGTCTCTGGCCGGTTTTAACGGTCTGACGGACCGTTAAACGAGCCCAATTGGGAGTTAGGCCGGTTTTAACGGTCTGACGGACCGTTAAACGAGCCCAATCGGGAGTTCGACTGGTTTTAACGGTCTGACGGACCGTTAAGCGAGCCCAATCGGGAGTTCGACTGGTATTAACGGTCTGACGAGCCGTTAAGCGAGCCCAATTGGGAGTTCGACTGGTTTTAACGGTCTGACGGACCGTTAAGCGAGCCCAATCGGGAGTTCGACTGGTTTTAACGGTCTGACGGACCGTTAAGCGAGCCGCATCGGGAGTTCGGCTGGTTTTAACGGTCTGACGGACCGTTAAATGAGCCCAATCGGGAGTTCGACTGGTTTTAACGGTCTGACGGACCATTAAACGAGCCGCATCGGGGGTTCGGCTGGTTTTAGCGGTCTGACGGACCGTTAAACGAGCCCAATCGGGCGTCTGGCTGGTTTTAACGGTCTGACGGACCGTTAAGCGAGCCGATTCGAGCGTCCGGCTGTTATTCCGGTGCCCCTGCCACAGGCGGGGGACTCTTTTACGGGATTAAGGACTAACGCCTTTAATGATAACGGAGTTTGGAGAAAAGGCGAGGCCGGCGATGGCGGACTGTTCGATGAGGAGACGAACCCGGGGTGGTCGGAGAAGTCAGAAAGGGGGGCGGAGAAGTCGGAAACCCGGGCGACTTGGGCGGATCGATCGCGCGGGACCCCGCATTGCGAAAAACGGGCGGTTCCGGGGAGGCGATCTTTTTGTTAGGATAAGGAGGACGACGATTAGAAGAGGAAACGGGGGGACGCGAGCGTGGAAATCAGGCAGTTAACGATGGAGGATTTCGAGAATAGGGCGGCCTTGTCCCAATTCGCCTTTCAGATGACGTGGACGGAGGAGCAGACGGCGGCGAGGAAAAGCGGTTTTAAGCCGGAGCAGGATTGGGGAGCCTTCGACGAGAAGGGGGAGCTCATGTCCGCTCTGCTCCTGCTGCCCCTCGAAGCGTGGGTTCAGGGACGCAAGCTGGCGATGGGCGGAGTGGCGGGCGTCGCGACGTGGCCGGAGGCGAGAAGGCAGGGTTGCGTGAGCCGGCTGCTCTCCCATGCTCTGAAGACGATGCGGGAGCAGGGACAGAGTGTTAGCATGCTGCATCCTTTTTCGTTCCCGTTTTATCGGAAATTCGGTTACGAGCTGACGATCGAGCGCAAGAAATATACGCTGGACGCCAAGCATCTTCCGCCGCGCGGGGAAGCGCCGGGGCGCGTAGTTCGGATGACCGCTCCGGACATCGGGGTATTGGACGGCATTTACTCGGCTTACGCTTCCCGTTATAACGGCAATTTGGTCCGAACTCCGAAATGGTGGGAGACGCGCATTCTGACCCAGGAGGGCAGCAACCTTGCGGTTTATTACAACGAAAGCGATGTTCCGGAAGGGTATTTCTACTATAAGGCAAAAGAACGGATTTTGACGGTGCACGAAATGGCGGCGCTGACGGAGACGGCGAGACGGGCGCTCTGGTCTTACGCGGCGAATCACGATTCGATGGTCGACGAGGTTGCGCTGCTTGCCCCGATGGATGACCAACTGCCGCTTATGCTGTCCGATCCCAGGTTCAAACAGGAGATCGTTCCTTATTTCATGTCGCGGATCGTGGATGCGGAAGCGTTCGCCAAGCTGTATGCCTGGGAAAAGGGGGCGGGCGGCGAATCGGTGCTGCTGCAGCTGGAGGATCGGCATGCGCCATGGAACGACGGAACGTTCCGGCTGAGCTGGAGCGAGGAAGGGGAGGGAGCGCTGGAGCGGCTGGATTCCGGCTCCGGGCGGGAATCCGGACGCGGCGGCGAAGCGATCGTCTGCGACATTCAGACGCTGGCGGCGATGCTGCTGGGCGGACGGAAACCGACCTGGCTCGCTTCGGTCGGACGTCTCGCCGGTTCCGCGGAGAGCTTGCGGCTGTTGGAGCGGCGTATTCCGGAAAGAACGTCGTTCTTGATGGATTTCTTCTGAATAAACAAGCAGCCGGGTATTCGCTTCGCACTTCCTGGAGCGGTGAATACCCGGCTGTTTTGCCGACAAGGGTCAAATAAAGCGGTTCGTCAGCTTGCCGAGCTTGTCGATCTCTACGCTGACGACGTCTCCCGGCTTCAGGTAGACGCGGCTTTCCGGCGGCAGGCCGAAGACGACGCCCTCCGGTGTGCCGGTCAGGATCAGATCGCCCGGCTCCAGCGTCATGTGGCGGGAGACATAGCTGACAATCTCGGCGCACGAGAAGATCATGTCCTTCGTGTTCGAGTTTTGCCGCAGCTCGCCGTTCACCCGGGTGCGCAGGCCGAGGTTTTGCGGATCGCCGACCTCGTCGGCCGTCACCGTATACGGGCCGACCGGGCAGAAGCCGTCCGCCGTCTTGCCGAGCATCCACTGCGACGTGCGCATCTGCCAATCCCGCGCGGAGACGTCGTTCACGGCGCAATAGCCGTGAACGTAATCGAGCGCCGCCGCTTCATCGACGGAGGCGGCGGTACGGCCGATGACGATGCCGAGCTCGACCTCGTAGTCGACTTCCGCCGTTCCTTCCGGGATACGGATGTCCGCGCCTTCGCCCGTGATCGTATTGCCGTATTTGCTGAACAGCAGCGGTACGGGCGGATACGGCAGGTTCGATTCGTCGGCATGCTTGCGGTAATTGAGCCCGACGCAAATGATTTTGCCGGGATTCGGCACGCAGGGCGCCCAGTTCACTTCATCGGTTGCGAGCAGCTTGGGGAGGCCTTGGCGGCGAAGCTCCGAGAGATAGTCGGCAAGAGCCCGAAGCCCCTCGGCGCCGGAGCGCAGCAGAGCCATCGGTTCGGCGGGAACGCCGTCGGCCGAATGAGTGGCCAGCGCCGCTTCGATGTCCAGCACGCCTTCCTCCAATTGCACTCCGAGGCGATAGCCCCCGTTTTTGTTCATCGTTAACCATTTCATGGCTTTAATCTCCTTTCTCGCGACCGTCCATATGAAAAATTTCCTGCATATCGGCCCACAAAGAGGAGGACGAAGGGGAGAGCGGAAGCTGGCACGGATCGGTCAGCTCCAGCCAGCGGCGCATGAGCGGCTCTTGCGCCAGTCGGTCCATATCCCGCTCGTAATCCTCGCCTGCGTATTCCTTGTAGCTGAACAGCAGATGCTCGTAATGATAGATGGTGAAATTTCTCACGCCATACTGCCGGAACAGCTCCAGCAGCTCCGGCCACACGGCTTCGTGCAGCTTGCGATATTCCTCCCAGCGCTCTGCGCGGACGCGGACGACGCTGCCGAAACGGCGCGACTGTGCCGGTTCATGCGACATATAAAGGCTCCTTTCCTCCGGCAACGGATCTTCCGCCGCCTTCCGTTCGCCGAATCGACTGGATCGAACTGGCCGGAATCGACTGGCGGAGCGACAGACGGCGTTAGCCGACTATAAACGATAAAATGCTTTCGCCGTGCCTCCGAGCAGAGCGTCCAGCTCCTCCGAGGAGAGGTCGCCGGCGGCGCGGACGAGGCGGTCCAGCGCTTCGCCGTATGGGAGGCCGGGATTCGAGATCGGCCAATCGCTGCCGAGCATAAGCCGCCGGGCGCCGAACAGGCGGAGGGCGGTTCGAACGGCGGCTTCGGCCGGGCTGGCCGGATCGGCGACACTCAGGCCGGACAGCTTGCAGTAGACGTTGGGGTACGCGGCGGCGCGGGCCAGCTCCGCTTCCCAGGCGGCCATGTCCGGCGTGCCGACGGGCGGCCTGCCGAGATGGTCGACGACGATTTTCAGATCGGGCACGGCCCGGGCAATCGTCTCCACATGGCGCAGGTGCTTCGGGAATTCCGCTCCGGCATCGAAGGGGAAACCGGAAGCGGCCAGCACGCGCAGCCCTTCCACAACGTCAGGACGGACGAGCCAATCGGGATTGGGCTCGACCATGATCAAGTGCCGAACGCCTTTGAACTTCGGATGCCGCCCGAACGCCGCCAACTGGGAAGCGGCTCGTTCCGGCGAAGCGAGATCGACCCAGCCGACGACGCCGGCAATCCAGGGATACCGCTCCGCCAGCTCGAGCAAATATTCGGTCTCGTCCAAGCCGTCCTTCGCCTGCACGACGACGGTGCCGTCGATGCCGGCTTCCCGCAGCAGCGGCTGCAGCTCCGGCGGCTCGATCGTGCGGTACAGCTCTCCGAACGCTTCCGGGCTCAGGATCGGATAGTGCAGCCGCTCGGGGTTCCAGAAATGCTGGTGCGCGTCAAAACGCATGGTCGCACGCGAACGGGCCCTTGCTCAAAATTTCGCCCGGTATGAACTTGAATTTCTCGATCAGCTCGTCCGTCAGATTGACGCCGAGTCCCGGAATGCCCTTCGGATACGTGATAAAGCCGTTCTCGTATTTCAGCGGCTCGACGAGCAGCTCGTCGCGCAGCGGGTTGATCGTGCGGTCGTACTCCATGATGATCGCGTTGGGCGAGGAGACGATCAGGTGAAGGTTCGCCATCAGCGACACGCCGGACGTGAAAATATGCGGCGCCATGCGCATCTGGAACGCGTCCGCGATCGCGGCGATCTTCTTGCACTCCATAATGCCGCCGCTGCGGGTGGCGTCCGGCTGGACGATGTCGACGGCGTGCCGCGCGATCAGCTCCTTGAAGCCGTATTTCGTATATTCGTTCTCACCGGCGGCGATCGGAATATCGACCTCGGCCGCAAGGCGGGCGTATCCGTCGATATCGTCGTTGATGAGCGGCTCCTCCAGCCAGAATAGGTCGGCCGGCTCCAATCCCCGCGCCACGCGCAGCGCCGTGTTGAAGTCCCAGGTCGCGTCCACGTAGCTCATGCCGGCGTCGGCCATCAGGTCGATGTCCTTGCCGATGGCGTCGCGCACCTTGCGCACCTTCTCCACGTCGCCTCGCGGACTGCCACCGATCCTCATTTTCAGCGCCGTATAGCCTTCTTCCTTGTGCCGCAGCATTTCTTCGATCAGCTCGTTCTCCTCGTTGCTCATGCCCGCGCTCGCATAGACGCGGACGCGGTCGCGGCAGACGCCGCCGAGCAGGTCGTACACCGGCCGGTTCAGCGCTTTGCCGACGATGTCCCACAGGGCGATCTCCAGGCCGCTGATGATTTTGATCGCACCGCCTTTGCGGCCCCAGTGCAGGGAGCGGACGAACATTTTGCGCCACAGCTTCTCGATGTCGAACGGGTTTTCCCCGATCAGCATGGCCCGGAAATGCTCGTCGATAATCGAGGACACGGACTGCGGAATGCAGGAATCCTCGCTGACCTCGCCTACGCCGTGAATGCCTTTGTTCGTCCAGATGCGCACGAGGGTGGCGTTGCGCTGCAGCGTCGTCCAGCCCGGACATTGCCAGCGCTCTTCCTCGCTGTAGCGGTACGACAGGCGAATCGTCTCGATATTCGTAATGACCAGCTCGCTCATGAAAATTCACCGTCTCTCGTTAAATTGTCAGTGCTTCTACCGTTCCGTTCGTAAAAGAGCGCCGCACCGCGGCGGCAATCTCCATCGTGCGCAGCGCGTCGTTCATCGTCGACAGCGGCGCTTCCCCGCCCGGAATGCAGCGGCGGACGAAATGCTCGGTCTGCCGCTCGAACATCTCCAGATAAAGCGGATAGTCCCGCTGCGTCTCCGCCGATCCGTTCACCTGATCGCGGCGGGAGAAGTGCATGCCGCCGGTTTCTCCGAGCACCTTGAGCTTGAAGGTCCAGGGATCGCTCGTCTCGTCTTCTCCCGCCCAGGAGACGTACAGGTGGGCGAGCGCGCCGCTCTCGAATTCCGCATTCACCGTCACCTGCTCATCGCCGTCCGGGAACAGCCCGGGCCGGACCGTGCCGGCGAACGCCTGGATGCGGCGGGGCACGCCGAGGAGCGCGAGCATCAAATAGATTTGATGGCACAGCACTTCGATGGAGGGGCCGTGATAGAGGCGGGCCCGCTCGTCCGGCATCCGATAGATTTCGCTCATGAACATCGACAGCGGACGTCCGACGGCGCCTTCCCCGATCAGCCGCTGCATGCGGGCCAGCTCCGGCAAATACAAATAGCTGTGGCCGGGAACGCACTGTTTGCCCTGCCGTTCGGCCAAGGCGATCAACCGGCGGATGCCTTCGAGATCGCGGCTGACCGGCTTCTCGACGAGCGCGTGCTTGCCGTGGCGAAGCACGGCCTCGGCCAGCGCGATATGGCTCTCCATCGGGGTAAGCACGTAGATCGCATCGATATCGTCCGCCTGCAGGAGCTGCTCCGTCGTACGCGCTTCCGCGCCCCATGCGGCGGCTTTGTCCTTCGCCAAGTCGTCGCTAAGGTCGCTGACGGCGACCAGACGGGCGGCGGAGCAGGGGGCGATTGCCTTGGCGTGAAGATCCGCCACGCCCCCGCAGCCGATAAAGGCGATGCGCACGGGCGATTGGTCGTTTACGTTCATCCTCGTCACTTCCTTCCCGGGTTAAGGCATCAGCGGAGCGCCGAAACGCTCCTTCATATAGTCGCTGTAACGCCGAAGCATAGTCCGCATCGCTTCGTCCGGCACGGCGTTTGGCCGGCGGCAGACGTCGCTCTTGATGACGCCGCGGGCTTTCAGAATCGTCTTCTCGAACTGGACGAACAGCTCCGCCGCCTGCGTCGTATGGTTCAGCACCGGAAGCAGGTCGTTGAACAGGCGGAAGGCGGTCGCTTTATCGCCGCGGACGAAGGCGTCGTAGATGGCCAGATAAGGGGCGACCATCGCCGCTCCCGGCATCATTCCGGCCGCTCCGCGCTCCAGCGAGTCGTACATCTGGACGCAGCCGTTGCCGATAAATACGCCCATCCGGCCCTCGGTCTGCTCGACGATCGCGCTGAGCAGCGGTCCAGGGGGCACGGATTCGGCTTTGATATACAGCTCTCCGCCCCGCTGGCGCTCGATGTCCAGGAAGGCGGAGACGGGAATGGAAACTCCCGTCACATTGGGGGCATACTGGATGACGACCGGCAGCTTGACGCTGTCCGCGACGGCGTGAATATGCTCGATAATGGCGGCGCTGCCCGGCGGAATAAAGGACGGCGGGACGATCATTATCGCGTCGGCGCCGACTTCCTCCGCATGGCGGGCGTCCTTGACCGCCAGCTCCGTGGCGTTGCGCGTGATGTTGACGACGACGGGCACGCGTCCGGCGGCCTGATCGACGGTCGTCTCGATCATCAGCCGTCTCTCGGCGTCGTCGATCTTGTAGAACTCGCTGGCGACTCCGAGCAGGGCGACGCCATGCGCGCCTTCCGCGATGACCGTCTCGACAATCGAGCGGAGATCGGCGTAATCGACGCTTGCGCCGTCGTCCGTGAACGGGGCGGGCAGAATGGGAATGATTCCGCGCAATTTCGTCATGAGAAAGGTCCTCCTCTAGATGGATAGCAGAATTTTGGCGACGGGGCCGGGATCCGACAGGAGCAGCTCGAAGGAGGCTTTGCCCTCCGACAGCGGGCTGATCCGCAGCCAGTCGTCCAGTCCGACGCTTCCGTCGGCCAGCCACTGCAGCGCGGTCTCGAAGTCGCCGTCGTCATAGCAGAAGGCGCCTCTGAGCTTAAGCTCGTTGCGGATGACGACGTTGACCGGGAGGGAGCTGTCGGCCTCGTGCAGCCCGGAGAACACCACTCTGCCGCCCAGCCGGGCGTTGAGAGCACTCTGCATGCGAGTGGCGGCCGCGCCCACCGCATCGGCGACGACGTCGAAGCCGCTTGCGGGCATCGCCGCGCGCAGCTCCTCCTCGCCGGATACGGCGATCGCGCCCAGCTCGTGCGCGATCCGCCGGCGATGCGGATTCAACTCGGCCAGCACGATTCCGCTCAGGCCGAAGCGCTGCGCGGCCTGCAGCAGCAGCAGGCCGATCGGTCCGCCGCCGTAGATCAGCAGCCGGTCGGCGGGATCGAGCTCGGCCAGGCGTGCCGCGTGAACGGCGCAGGCGAGCGGCTCCGTTAAGGTGCCGGCTTCCATGGAGACGGATTCCGGCAGCAGATAGACGCTCGCCGCCGGCGCCGTCGTATATTCGGCGAACGCGCCGGGGCGGTGAACGCCGATGATTTTCCGGCTCTCGCACAGCTGGGGATGACCTTCCCGGCAGCTGCGGCAGACTCGGCAGGCGATCAACGGATTAACCGTCACCCGGTCTCCGGGCCTGAAGCCCTGCACGCCCCGCCCGAGCGCGGCGATCGTGCCGGCAAACTCGTGGCCCATGACGAGCGGAGGCTTGCGCAGCGAGTTGTGGCCGAGGTAGCCGCTCAGCTCGGAGCCGCAGATGCCGGCTTTGGCGACGCGGATCAGCACCTCGCCCTCGGCCGGCTCGGGGATCGGCGTTCCCCAGACGTTCATCTCTCTCGGACCCTCGTAGACGAGGGCGCTCATTGGCGTTTTACCCATAACGAATCATCCTTTCGGTTATCCTTTGACGGCTCCGTCGGCCAGGCCGGAGACGAAGTAGCGCTGCAGCAGCAGGAAGACGATCAGCACCGGCAGCGAGGCGAGCACGACAAGGGCGAAAATCTCGTCCCAGTTCGTGCTGTACTGGCCGACGGCCATGTAAATGCCGGTCGTGACGGTGTAGCCCTTGGTCGAGCCGAGCAGCACGAGCGGGTTCAGGAAGTCGTTCCAGACGAACAGGAACAGGAAGATGACGACGGAAGCGGTCGGCGGCTTCAGAATCGGGAAGATGATGCGCCAGAAAATCTGAAAGCCGTTCGCGCCCTCCATCATGGCCGACTCGTCGAGCTCCTTCGAAATGGTGCGAATAAAGCCGGTATAAATAAAGGCCGTAAACGGGATATACCATCCGGTGTTGTACAGAATCAGCCCGGTTTCGGAAAACATCAGGCCGAGCGCCCGCAGCAGCTTGATGATCGGAATGAGGATGACCTGGGGAGGAATCATCATTCCGCCGAGCAGCAGCAGGTACGCGAAGGTGAAGAAACGATGCTTCGTTCGGGCCAGCACGTAGGACATCATCGAGCCTAACGCGACGAGGCAGACGATGGAAGCGACGGTGATGAGCGCGGTCGTTCCGTACGCCTTGAAAATGTTGAACGTCGGCGTAAACGCCGCTTCGGCGAAGTTGCGCAGCGTCAGCTCCGCGAACGGGATGCCCATCGGATCGGATACGATCGCGTCCTTCGGCTTAAAGGCGTTGACGACGGCGATATAGAACGGGACAAGCAGCACGAGGCAGAGCAGCATCAGAAAGCCGTGCCGCAGCCGGTTGGCCATGCGTTCGCTCATAAGATCCGCTCCTCTCTCTTGCGCAAATATAAGGTCATGACGATGGAAATGAAGGCGACGAGCGCCATCAAAATAACGGCCAGCGAAGCGGCGTAGCTGAAGCGGTTCGTGTTGATGCCGAGCTTGACGATCGTGAAGGCGGCCGTCTCCGTCGCGCCTCCGGGCCCGCCGTTCGTCAGCACCGCGATGCGGTCGTATTCCCGCGCCAGCGTCGTGAAGATGAAGATCATGCACATCGTCATGCTGGGCGCCAGCATCGGGAAGGTGACGCTGCGAAACGTCTGCAGCCGTCCGGCTCCGTCGATCTTGGCCGCTTCGTACAGGTCGTTCGGAATGCCCTGCAGGCCGGCGAGATAGAGGACGATGACGCCCCCGACGTTCTGCCAGACAATCAGGATCGTAATCGTCAGGATGGCGTTGCCCGGAACGCCGAAGATTTCCAGCTTCTCCAGGCCGAGCTGCTCGAGAACGCCGTTCAGAATGCCGTTATAGTTCAGAATCGCCTTCCACAGGAAGCCGACGACGACGGCGCTCAGCAGCAGCGGGAAAAAGAACACCGAGCGGTACAGGTTGATCATGCGGCCGGGCTTGTTGAGCAGCACGGCGAACAGCAGGCCAAGCGCGTTGATCGCCAGCGTGCCCGCAATCGTAATGATCGCGGTCACGCGCATGGCACGTTGAAAATCGGTATCCGACAAGGCGGAGACAAAGTTGTCCAGGCCGACGAACCGGTAAACCGGACTCAGGCCGTCCCAGTTGTGCAGGCTGTAATAGACGCACATGCCGATCGGGATCATCATGAAGATCAGGTAGACGAGAAAGCCCGGGGCGAATAGAAATCCCCGCGTCCACGCGTCTTTTCTCATAGTCGGTTCACTCCCTTGCTTGGGCGTTCGGGCGGGAAAAAGCAAGGGTACAGGCGACGAGCGCGTGTACCCTTGGCTGTCGATTCGGGACTGCGGTCAGGCAATCGCGGATCGGTTGTCCGGCGCCTCTTACTTGTTCTTCTCCCAGTAGTCGTCGAGGCTCTTCATTTCCTTGGCGAGATCGCTGCCGTCGAGCAGCAGATTCTGGCCGACCTTGGCGAGCTGGTTGCCGAGCCCGTTCACCGGGAAATCTCCGGCGCGCTGCGTCTCGTAGCCGGACATCGTGCCGGCCTCCGCGAGCAGATCGGCGATTTCCTGCTGAAGCGGGGAAAACTCATAGTTATCCGGCTCCGCGAGACCGGAGAACATGCCGTCGCTGGCGGCGAAGGCTTTGTGGAAATCGGGATCGAGCACCAAATACTTGGCGAACTTCAGAGCGGCTTCCGGATGGGATGTCGTATTCGATACCGCGAAGCTCGTCCCGCGGGAGCCGGACATGTAAGTCTTCTCCCCGTCCACCGTCGGCGGAGCGAACACGCCGGCTTCGAAGCCCGGATTCGCCGCCGCGTAAGCGGCCGTGAACCAGGAGCCCATCGGATACATCGCGCCGTTGCCTTTGAGGAATTCCTGCTCGACCTGCTCGTAGCCGATGCTCAGGGCGCCTTTGTTGAAATAGCCTTTGGCGGCGAAATCCTTGTAGCGTCCGGCGACGGTCATCCAGTTTTCATCCTGGTAACTGACTTTGCCCGCGTTCTTGTCCGCATACCAGTTCGGATTTTTGCCGAAAATCTCCGGACCGGTCAGAATGGAGAACGTCAGCGTCGTCATCCAGTCGCCCGCGGTCAGGAACGGCGTGATGCCCGCCTGCTTCAGCTTCTCGGCGACGGCTTCAAGCTCGTCCCACGTGCGGGGAAGCTGGTCGATGCCGGCCTTGGCGAACAGGTCCTTGTTGTAGAAAATTTGCGTGTGCGGCTGCAGGTAGGCCTGGAGCGTGTAGAGCTTGCCGTCGAGCAGCAGCGACTCGTAATCGTTGATTTTCTTGATGTCGTCGTCGATCGGAATGTCCATCAGCGCTCCGGCTTTGGCGAAGTCCTGATAGGAGATGTTGCTCAGCACGTCGGGAAAATCCCCGGACGTCAGCAGTGTCTTGGCGTAGTTGTCATTAAGCCCTTCGAGCGAAGGCGCTTGAATCCGCTTGACCTTGACGTCCGGATTTTTCGTCTCGAAGTCGCCGATCCACTTGTCCCAGAATTCTTCCGTCAGGTTTGTCGTAATGAGCGACAGGAAGGAGATTTCAACCGGCTCGCCGGCCGGTTGGGACGAAGACGGCTCCGGAGAACCCGACGGGCTGCCGGAGGCGTTCGAGTCTTTGCCGTTGTTATTGCCGCAAGCGGCGGTAACCGCCAGAACCAACGCAAGCGACGAAGCGAAAGCCAGGCGCGGCCATTTTCTAGTTTTCATCTGATGTACCCCTTTCGAATCTGGTTGAGATTTGCTACAGTTCTAGTATATTTCGAGGCGAATGGCAGTCTCTACAGCAATAACTTGCGATTCGCTGGACGGATTAAACGACTTTGCGCCCGTGCGGCGGGGAGGGGCGTCATGTTAGCCAAATTGTACCGGGATTTCGTCGGACGATTCGTATTCCGCAAGCTGACGCTCGGCATCGGCGCGGCGCTGCTGCTCGTGTTCGTGCTGATCGGGCTGCTGACCTATTATCGCTTCTACGGCCTGCTCGAGGAGCGGGAGAACGATCTGCTGAAGGTTCGGACGGAGCTGCTGCGGGAGGAGCTGTCCGAGCTGATCACGCAGTTCAAGCGGGAGACGATCGCCGTCTACCCGCTGAGCGGCGATACGCCCGGCTATTATTCCCGCTTTTTGCCGGAGGGCGCGGCGCATTCGGAAGCGGAGGCGATCGAGGAGCGCAAATATTTTACCGGCATGCAGTCGTACATGCTGGAGCGAAACCCGAACGTGATGTCGGTGCTAATGTACCGCGGAGTAGACGGGGCGCTGTTCCATAAAAGCCGTTATCCTTCGGCAGCGCTGGACCGCGAATTCGATCTGCCGGGCTTGTTCGCGTCGCTGCCCCGCACGTTCGAATATCCGTTTGTCGGCCGCGCCGACGGTTTATACGGCAATATCGAACGTCCGCTGCTGTACCTGATTAACCCGCTGTTCGATTTTTCGGATATTCGCACCGACAATGTGACGGGATATTTTATGACGGTCATCGATTCTCGCACGCTGTTCGGCAAGTTCGTGCCCGAGGAGGAACGCGACGCGCGGGTCGTCATCCGCCAGGCGGGGCGGACGCTTCTGGACAGCCGGGAAAGCGAGGCGCTGCGCGAGGAAGGGATGCTGCGGGCTTCGGCGGACATTCCCAAATACGGGATCAGCGTCGTCGGCATGGTAAGCAAGGCGAGCATTCAGGGCAGGCTGTCCGAGATTACGCTGCTGATCGTCGGAGGCTTGTTCGCGATCTGGATCGTCTGCATGCTGCTGATCCACTATATTCTGGGCTTCGTAACGAAGCGGCTCCGGGGCATGACCCAGCATTTCAAGCGGGTGCAGGCGAACCCGTTCGCCGAGCCGATGGAGAAATCGGGCAACGACGAGATCGGGGACCTAATCGAAAGGTTTAACCGGATGACCCGCGAGCTGCAGGATTATATCAACCGGGTATACGTGGCGGACGTGCAGAAGAGCAACGCGGAATACTTGGCGCTCAAGATGCAGATCAATCCCCATTTTCTATACAACACGCTGGAATCGCTGAGGATGCAGGCGGTCGTCGGCAAGCAGCCGGAGATGGCGAACAAGCTGTTTTATCTCGGAAGGCTGTACCGCTGGCTGCTTAAAACCGAGAGCGAGGAAATTCCGGTCGAGGAGGAGCTCCGGTATACGCAGTATTATCTCGACCTGCTGCTGATGGGGAAGACGAAGCAGGTCGAGCTGGAGGCGGAGAACGACGAGGATCTGCGGGACTTCCTGATGCCGAAGTTCAGCCTGCAGCCGATCGTCGAGAACGCGATTTTGCACGGAGAGCTGGAGAAGGCCGCCGACCCGGTCATTCGGTTGAGAATCGGGCGAGAGCGGGAGACGGGAGCGCGCCTGATCGAAATCTGGAACAACGGCAAGGGGGCGACGCTGGCGGAGCAGGCCAAGCTGAACGATTGGCTGAACGCCAAGCACGTCATTCCGACGGAGCACCTCGGCCTGAAAAACATTCACGAGAGAATCCGGTCCTATTACGGAGATCCGTACGGTCTTGTCGTCAACGCGCTGCCCCCGGACAAAGGGTTCGCCTTGACGATGAAGCTGCCGGCCGATTCGACCTCGAGAGGAGCGCATGAGCATGCCTAAGCTGCTAATCGTCGACGACGACGAATATATCCGCAACGGGTTAAAGCATCTGATCGACTGGGAAAACCTCGGCATCGAAATCGTAGGCGAGGCCGAGGGCGGAAACCGCGCCTACGAAATGTTCCTGAGCAAGGCGCCGCAGCTCGTGCTGACCGACATTCGCATGCCCGACGGCGACGGACTCGAGCTGATGGAGAAAATTCGCGCGAAAAACTGGAACACGCACCTGATCGTACTGAGCGGGTACGACGATTTCTCCTATGTCCGCCAGGCGATGAAGTACCAGGTCGAGGATTATCTGCTTAAGCCGGTCGATCCCGGGGAGCTGGAGGAGATCGCCAAGTCGTGCGTGGCCCAGATCGAAAGCCGGTGGATGGACGAACGGATTCGCCGGGAGACGTTCCAGCTGCTGCGCAACAACGTGTTGAACCGTTGGGTGGAAAATCGCATCGAGGACGAGCAGCTTCGGGAGAAGCTCGATTTTCTGAAAATCCGCGTCGAGCGTACGCGTCTCGTGCAGGCGGCGGTGATCGGCTGGAAGGATGCGAGAGAGGGAGAGCTGTCCGAGGCGGAGCGCCGCTTCCGGCCGTTCGCGATCTACAACGCGATGGACGAGCTGCTCTCGGAGGCCGGGAAGGGCACGGCCTTTCTCAATTCGGAGCAGCAAGTCGTCTGCTTGATGCTCGGCGAGGGCAAGGATGCCGCGGCTTTCGCAGAGGCGAATCTCGCCTGGCTGCGGGAAGCCTCGGAGAAGTGCGCGGCGCTGCTGAAGACGCCGTGGTACTGTGCGCTGGGCAAGCCGGCGGATCGCTTGCATCTCGCCCATGCCTCCTACACGGACGCGATGCGGCTGCTGGACGGCATGGACCAGACGGGGCCTGCGCAGTGCGCCGACCGCCGTTCGCTGGCCGCCGCTTCCCCGGGAGCGGGACGGGAGGCCGGGGATTACGGCAAGCTCGTCCCCGCCTTGGCGGCCGGCCGCCGCGAGGAGTGGGAGCCCGCGGTGGAGCGGGATTTTGCCGCCGCGCCGGAGCAGGCCGATCCGCTGGCCGCGGCCAAATACGCCGCTTCGGAGTGGATCGCGACCGCGAAGGAGGCGCTGCGTCTGCTTCGGGCGGAAGAAGCGCGGCAGCGGCTGCCGGAGGAGCTGTTCGCCCGGCCGTTCGCGTCGGCGTCGGTGCCAGCGATTCGCCAGGACGTGCTTCGTCTGCTGGAGGCAGTCGACGCGATCGTCCGGGAGCTGAGCTCGCACGAGAAAAACCGGCTGACGCTGGAGACGGAGCATTACCTGCGCGAGCATTACCGCGAGGAGCTGACGCTGCAGATGGTGGCCGGCGAGCTGCACGTGAGCCCGATCTATCTGGGGCGTCTCTTCAAGGCGGAGACGGGGGAGTTTTTCAGCGATTATTTGAACCGGCTGCGGCTGGAGGAAGCGATGCGGCAGCTCGCCCAAACCTCGCTCAAGGCTTCGGAGATCGCATCGCTGTGCGGGTTCTCGGATTCGAATTATTTTTTCCGCAAGTTTAAGCAGAAGATCGGAATGTCCCCGACGGAATACCGGGCCGCGGCGGTGGGCGCGCAGGGGCGGGCGCGGGAATGAGCGGGGATAGCCGGAATGGATGGCGGGGAGAGCGCCGGAGCGACTGGGGTTAGCCTGATTGGATGGCAGGAGAGGGCGCCGGAGCGACTGGGGATAGCCCGATTGGATGGCAGGGAGGGCGCCGGAGCGGTTGGGAATGCTTAACTGGATGCGCAAAGGCGAGCGGGGAGTGACGGGAGGAAAACGGGGGCGGAAAGCTCCGGATCGAGCTGAGGATTGGACGCTGCTGGGCGGGAGTTTTTGACAGGTTGTCAACCGGGCGCAGGTTGTGATAAAATAAAAATACTGTTTTTGTGACGGGTTTAGGGGGTGTAAGTGATGGACGTCGTACTTAAAATTATTTTGGTCGTTTTCTCGATCGGATTGATTGCGGTCGTTCTGCTGCAACGCGGGAAGAGCGCGGGCTTGTCGGGGGCGATCTCCGGGGGCGCTGAGCACTTGTTCGGAAAGCAGAAGGCTCGCGGTATCGACCTGTTCCTGCAGCGTCTGACGATCGGGCTGGCGGTTGGATTCTTCATCCTTTCTTTGGTGGTTGCTTATTTCGTGAAGAACTAGGGACCGGACAAGTCGGGCAGGAGGCGAGAGCTTCCTGCCTTTTTTGGCGTAGATGGCGCACAGGCGGGTGTTCGTCCGATTGCCGGGGCCGGAATGTGTGTATACTATAATTGGACGAGGTGATACGGATGCCGCTGTGCACGGAGCAGGAGCTGCTCGATTTTATGCGGGAGACCGCTTATAAACCATTGACGTATAAAGAGTTGGAGAAGCATTTCGGCATCGAGGACGCGGCGGAATTCAAAGAATTCCTGCGCCTGCTGACCGGGCTGGAGCAAGAGGGCAAAGTGCTGCAGACGCGCTCGAACCGTTACGGCGTGCCGGAACGGATGAATTTGCTGCGGGGACGAATCCAGACGCATTCCAAGGGCTTTGCTTTTCTGATCCCGGAGGATAAGGAGCATCCCGACCTGTACATACATGCCAACGACATGAAGGGTACGATGAACGGGGATATCGTGCTGGCGCGGGTGTCCGCGAAAAACGAGAACGGCAAGCTGGAGGGCGAGATCGTCCGCATCGTCAAGCGGGCGGTGACGCAGGTCGTCGGCCAGTTCCACAATCACGACAGCTTCGGCTTCGTGGAGCCGGACGACAAGCGGATTACGAAGGATATTTTCATCCGGGCGGAAAATTTCAAGGGGGCGGTGACGGGGCAGAAAGTTGTCGCGAACATCATAACCTATCCGGAAGGGCGTACGGCGGCCGAGGGTGAAATTATCGAGATTCTCGGTCATAAGGACGACCCGGGCGTCGATATTCTGAGCATTATTCGCAAGCACGGGCTGCCGGAAAGCTTCCCGGACGATGTGCTGGCCGAGGCGGAAGCCGCTCCGGACACGATCACGGAAGAGGAGATCGCGCAGCAGGGCCGTCGCGATCTGCGGAACAAGGTCATCGTGACGATCGACGGCGAGGACGCGAAGGATCTGGACGACGCGGTGAACGTGGAGCGGCTGCCGAGCGGCAATCTGCTGCTGGGCGTGCATATTGCCGACGTCAGCTATTACGTGCGCGAGAAGTCGAAGCTGGACGAGGAAGCCTACAATCGGGGCTGCAGCGTCTATCTGGTCGACCGCGTTATTCCGATGCTGCCGCACCGGCTGTCGAACGGCATCTGCTCGCTTAATCCGCAGGTGGACCGGCTGACGATGTCGTGCGAGATGGAGTTCGAGCCGGACACGATGAAGCGGGTGCGCTACGACCTGTTCACGAGCGTGATTCGCACGACCGAGAGAATGACGTATACGAACGTGCGCAAAATTGTGAACGAAGAGGATCCGGAAGTGGCCGAGCGCTATGCCGGGCTGGTTGATACGTTTAAGCTGATGAAGGAAATGGCGCTCGGGCTGCGGTCGATGCGGATGCGTCGGGGCGCGATCGATTTTGATTTTCAGGAATCGAAGGTGATCGTGGACGAGCAGGGCAAGCCGGTCGATATCATCAAGCGCGAGCGTTCGATCGCCGAGCAGATTATCGAGGAGTTCATGCTGGCGGCCAACGAGACGGTGGCGGAGCATTTTCACTGGTTGAAGGTGCCGTTCGTGTATCGGATTCACGAGGAGCCGACCAACGAGAAGCTGCTGACGTTCATGCAGTTCGCGAGCAACTTCGGCTACGCGGTTCGGGGCAAGGGCAATACGGTTCATCCCCGGGCGCTGCAGACGCTGCTGGAGGAAATTCGCGGCACGAAGGAAGAGACGGTGCTCAGCACGATGCTGCTGAGGTCGATGAAGCAGGCGAAGTACGAGGCGGAGAGCTTGGGCCACTTCGGACTGGCCGCGGATTACTACACGCACTTCACGTCGCCGATTCGCCGGTACCCCGACCTGATCGTCCATCGCGTCATGCGCGAGGTGCTGGAGAACGAGGGGGCCCTGCCGGAATCGCGGTTCGAAGCGCTCAACGCCCGGATGGCGGACATCGCTTCGCAATCGTCCGAGCGGGAGCGCGTGGCGGTCGACGCGGAGCGGGACACGGAGAAGCTCAAGAAGGCCGAGTATATGCTCGACAAGATCGGAGAGGAATTCACCGGGATTATCAGCGGCGTGACAAGCTTCGGCATGTTTGTCGAATTGGAAAACACGGTCGAAGGACTTATTCGTCTCAGCGATATGACGGACGACTATTATCATTTCCACGAGCTGCATATGGCGCTCATCGGCGAGCGGTCGTCGAAAATCTACCGGATCGGCGACGAGGTGGAGATTCGCGTGGCGCGGGTGAACATGGGCGATCATACGATCGATTTCGAGCCGCTTAACATGCGGCCGCGCAGCGCGGAGCGCGTCAGCTTCGTCGACGCGCGCGGCGGACCGGGAGCCGGGCGCAACGCCGCCCGCAAGCGCAAGAAGCTGAACGCGGCGGGACGTTGGGTCGGCGTCGGCGGAGGCGGCGGTTCGGGTTCCGGCGAGCGGAGCGGCCGCGGCAAGGGCGGCAGCCGCGGAGGCAAGGAGGCGGGGCGCGAAGATCGCAGAGGAGGTCCGGGTGCCGGGAGCGAGGAGCGTAAAGGCGGCGCGGGCCGCGGCACTTCGGTGCCGGCCGAGCTGGACGGCGGCTTCTACAGCAGCGTTGTCGCCGGCAGCGGGAAGCGCAAGAAGAAGCCGCGGGCCGAGGCGGAGGCCGTTAGCGTTCCGTCTGCGGCTGCGGCGCCCGTCGCTCGGGTGACTGCGGAGGATGGCGTCGTTCGGGAGAGCGCCGCAGGCAAAGCCTCCGGCGGGAAGCGGCGCGGGCCCGGAGTCGATATGTGGGGGCTGCCCCGTTCGGGCAACTACAAGACGATCGACGACGAGGCCGACGGCGGCAAGTCCTACGGCAAGCGCAAAGGCCGCGGAGACGGCGGCGCTCGAGGCACGGGCAAGCCGTCCAAACCTTCCAGGCCGTCCAAGCCGCTCGTCAAACCGGACGCCTCGGTCACGCCGCAGGCTGCCGGGGACGAGAAGCCGCGAAAGCGCAAGAAAAAGAAGGAATAACAAAGAACCTTCCGGAAAGGGTGCTAGGGGGCCCTGCCGGAAGGTTTTTCTGCTTTCTGTCAGGCCCCGATCGTCGTGAGCGTCTTGGGGAAGGTTGTCAGCACTTCGACGCCGCCGGCGGTGACGAGCACGTCGTCCTCGATGCGCACGCCTCCAAGGCCGGGGACGTAGATGCCCGGTTCGACGGTGAACGTCATGCCTTCGACGGCAGCATCCTCGTTGTTCCCGTGAACCGAAGGGTATTCGTGAACGTCCATGCCGAGGCCGTGCCCGAGGCGATGGTTAAAGTAAGGGCCGTATCCGGCCGCGGCGATCGATTCCCGGGCGATGCGGTCGAGGCTCCCGAACGGGACGCCGGGGCGGATCGCCTCGATCGCCCGCAGATTGCTTTGCAGGACCGCGTCGTAAATACGCGCCAGCTCTTTCGATACTTCGCCGACCGCAAACGTGCGGGTGATATCCGATGCGTACCCTTCCGCATAGACGCCAAGGTCGAACAGGATCAGCTCGCCTGCGGAAACCGCGCGTCTGTCGGGAGTGCCGTGCGGCAGCGCCGTCTTCGGTCCCGTCAGCACCATCGTGTCGAAGGACGGGCCTTGCGCCCCAAGCTTTTTCATCCGATACTCCAATTCCGCAACCAGCTCGAGCTCCGTTACGCCGGGCTTGACGAGCGCGACGCCGGCCCGCAGCGCTTCCTCGACCAGGCGGACGGCGCGTTTCATGCGCCCGATCTCCTCCGGCGTCTTTACGGCTCTCATCTCTCGCAGCGCCAAGCCGACGTCGACGTATCGCTCCGCTTCCGCCGCGGCCTGGATCGCTTCGTACCGATTGACGTTGAGGTTATCCTTTTCCACGCCCAGTGTCGTTAATCGGTCTGGAAGCAGTCGCCCGAGGATCTCGTACGCGTTGTCCGTATCCTGGTGCGTATGAATATTGGCGACGGAGCCGGCCGTCTGGGCGGCCTCGTAATCGAGCGCCGGCACGAGCAGGCGGGCCTGCTCTCCTCTGGGCAGAATAAGCGCCAGGAGTCTCTCGTGAGGCTCGGTGGCGAAGCCCGTCAAATAATAGACGTGTTTCGGGGAAGTGATCAGCATGGCGTCCAGGCTCTGCCGATCCATGTAGGCTTGAAGCTGCCGAATTCTCTCCGTCATCTGCCATCGACCGCCTTTCTGTTTTCATTGTAGCGGATTGGGCAGGAGGGTTCCACTCCGGGGAAGCGCCGGATCGCCGCGCATTTGCATGCCTGCAGGTTCGGTGCTAGTCTGGTAGAATACGGGAAAAACGGGGAGGGCCGTCATATGGAGAAGATCGGACTGGTGCTGGAGGGCGGCGGCATGCGTACGGCGTATACCGCGGGAGTGCTGGAATTTTTCGCGGAGCGCGATCTATACTTTCCCTATACGATCGGCGTATCGGCGGGGGCTTGCTTGGCAATAAGCTATTTGTCCAGGCAGCGGGGACGCAACAAAGTCGTGAACATCGACTGGGTGTCCGATCCGCGGTACTTGTCCGTTAGAAACTGGATTAGGGACAGGCAGTTGTTCGGCATGGATTTTATTTTCGACGAGATTCCCAATACGCTGGTTCCGTTCGACTTTGACGCGTTCGCGGCGAGCGAGGAAGAGCTTGTCGTGGCCACGACGGACTGCCGGACGGGAGAGGCCGTCTATCACTATAAAAGCGCCCCCGGCTTCGATGTGCTGAGGGCGCTGCGAGCTTCCAGCTCGCTGCCGTTCATCGCTCCCGTCGTCGATTACGGCGGCGTGCCGATGCTCGACGGAGGAATCGCCGACCCGATTCCGCTGCGCCAGGCGGAGCGGGACGGCTGTGCGCGCAATCTTCTCGTACTGACGAGAAACGAAGGATATCGCAAGTCCCCGAACCGCTTCTCCTGGCTACTCCGGGCCGCTTACGGCAAATATCCCGAATTCGTGGCGACGATGCTGCGCCGGCACGAGGTTTACAACGAGGCCGTCGCTTATGCGCAGAAGCGGGCGAGCGAGGGCGCGGCGTTCGTCATTCGGCCGAGTCTTCCTCTGGAGGTCGGGCGGATGGAGCGGAATCCGGCCAAGCTGCAGATTCTGTACGATCGGGGGTACGAGGACGCGAGAGCGCTTCTGCCTTCTCTGCGGGAATGGCTGGCGAGATAGGAGATGCAGCCGCAGGCAGGGGCATGGCTATGACCCGTGTCATACTCTATACCGATACCCATGCCGTCCCCCTTACCGGGACCTGAACCCGAAAGCGCACCGTGCCGGGCGTCCCGAACACTATAAATTTGTACGTTGCGTGAAAGAGGAAGAACGGGGCAGATTCCCGATTTACAATCGGCTCCGTATCTTATAGGATAATATTTGGTGTGCATGGACAGGTTCGGGGAGGAAAACGATAGATGAAACAGTTGTATCATGTGCTTGGAGCGAAGCAATTCGAAAGAAACGAGCTTGAGCGGTTGTTCGATTCGGCGCTGGACATGGAGAAGGTCGTCGCCCGCGGCGGGGATCGGCGTCACGAGGGACGGATTATGACGACGCTGTTCTTCGAAGCCAGCACAAGAACGCGGTTGTCGTTCGAAGCGGCGATGCATCGGCTCGGCGGAGGCGTCATCGGGACGGAGAACGCGGCTCAATTCTCGTCCGCGATCAAGGGCGAGACGCTGGAGGATACGATTCGCATCGTCAGCGGCTACAGCGACGTCATCGTCATGCGGCATACGGAGATCGGCGCGGCCAAGCGGGCGGCGAAGGTCGCTTCGATTCCGGTCATCAACGCCGGAGACGGCGCGGGAGAGCATCCGACGCAAGCGCTGCTCGACGCCTACACGATTCGCAAGGAATTCGGCAAAATCGATGGCCTTAAGATCGCGATGGTCGGAGACCTCGCCTATGGACGAACGGTACACTCGCTCAGCTACATGTTGGCGAATTATCAGGATGTCATGGTGTATTATATCTCGCCGGACAATGTGCGGATTCCGGACAATGTGAAGAGGTATATGGACGAGAAGGGCATTCGCTACGCCGAGACGAACGACTTGAACTCGGTTGCCGGATCGATCGACGTCCTCTATCAGACGCGGATCCAGAAGGAGCGGTTCCCGTCGGTCGAGGAGTACGAGAAGGCTTCCGGCCAGTTTATCGTCGACGCCGAGCTGATGTCGCGGATGAGCAAGCAGGCGATCGTGCTGCATCCGCTGCCGCGCGCCGGAGAGATTACCGAGGAAGTCGACGACGATCCTCGCGCCGCGTACTTCCGCCAAGCCGTCAACGGCTTGTACATTCGGATGGCCCTGGTGGATAAGTGTATCGTGGAATCGCAAGGAAAATAAGGCCGGAAACGGAAAAGGGGCTATCCCCTAAGCAGAGCTGCTTAAGATGATCGATAGACAAAGAAGGGGGATGTGTCTCCTGTAGACTGCCTCATACGCTCCTGAAATCACCCTATCTCGGGTTAATTATTCCCATTTCAGGAGCGTATAGCAGCGGAAGGAGACACATACCCCTTGCACCTTGTTCATCGATTATCTTTTAAAGCAGCTTGGATTGCTTAGGGGATAGCCCCTTTTGAAACAGTCCGCAATTTTCGTCAAGGAAGAACGATGCGCTGGCCCGGGAAGATCAGGTTCGGGTTGGCGAGCTTGTTCAGCTTGTGCAGCGTCTGCCAGGTCGTGCCGTAGCGCTTGGCGATTTTCGTCAGATTGTCTCCGGCTGCGACGACGTAGATTTCCGGCGAATCGCTTGGCTGAGGCTTCGGCTGCGGTTGCTGCGGTTGAGGCTGCGGCACCGGCGTCGGCTCAGGCGATTTCTCGGGAGCCGGCTGGGGCTGCGGAGCGGGAGACGGGCTCGCCGCGGTGATGCGCCCTTCCTTCTGCGGATTCAGCTGTCCCAACGAACGGATATGCTTGATGACCGCTTCTTCCAGCGAAGCAAAGTCGTTTTCAATCGGATAATCTTTGAACATCGTATAGTTGTCGCCGCCTGCGGCCATGAAGTCGTTGGTAGCCAGCAGATAGGTGGCGTTGGCGTCCAGCGGCTTGCCGCCCACGACTGCGGATTGAACGCGCTGCCCTTGCGGCTTGCTCTCGTCGAAGGTGAATTTCATGCCGGCGATTTGGGGAAATCCGCCAAGCGAATCCGGATACGCACCTACGCCGAGCTCCAGCGCCGCGAGCAGATCGGAGCCTTTAACCCGTTTGGTCTGAATATAGTTGCCGAACGGAAGGACGGTGATCACCTGGCCGACCGTGATGTCGCCGGCCGGAATCGATGCCCGGACGCCGCCTCCGTTCGTAAGCGCGACGTCCGCGCCGCTCTCCGCCAGCATGGCGTCGGCAATCAGGTTGCCGAGATTCGTCTCGGAAGTCCGCACGAATTCTCTTTCCCCTTGAAGATCGACCTTTGTCGAGCCGACAACCTCGGACAAGACGGGGAGTTGGTCTTCTTTTACCTTATTAATAATCTCCGTAATGGCTTCATCGGCCTCGACATCGTCGGCAGCCGGTCTGGCGATCAGCCGTGCTTGACGGTCGACGACCTTCTTGGAATCGTCGAGCGTCAGCTCCACGACACCCAAATTGTTGCCGTATTCCCCGGTTTGCGCGATCAGCGTGTCCCCCGCCTTCAAGCCCTGCTCCAGTACCGTGTGGCTGTGTCCGTCCACGATCAGGTCGATCCCGGCAACCTGCTCGGCAACCAGGCGGCTCGTCTCCTTGCTCGATTCATCCAAACCGAGGTGGGTCAGCGCAATGATAACGTCCGCTTTATCACGGAGCTCCTCAACCATTTTTTTGCCTTCTTCGACCGGATCGGCGAACGTTAAGCCTTTGACGTTGTTGGGATGGGTTTTGAACAGCGTCTCGGGCGTAGCCAGGCCGAAGATCGCTACCTTGACGTCTCCTACCGTTTTAATCGTATAGGGCTCGAGCAGTCTCGTTCCGTCCGCTTGATAGACGTTGGCGGCAAGGACGGGAAAGCTGGCTTGATCCGCGAGCTCGGTCAGCCTTTCGTACCCGTAGTTGTAATCGTGGTTGCCGGTCGTCATCGCATCGATCCCGAGAATATCGAGAATCTGGACGATGCTTTCTCCCTTGACCAGGTTGGCGACCGTCTGTCCGTGGAACGTATCTCCGGCGTCAAGAACGAGCGTATTCGGATTGGCTTCTTTTAACTGTTTGATCAAGGCAGCTATTTTGGCATAGCCGATGCTGGTGTCGCTCTCCTCGACGCGCGAATGGACGTCGTTAAAGTGGACGATCTGCAGCTTCACAGACGCCGCCTGCACGCTGGACACCCCGACCGGGATCAGAAGGAAGAGGGCCGTAAGTCCGGCGATCAGTCTTTTCTTGAATCTGTTCATTCCATAGCCTCCCAATAGAGTAATAGATTTAGTTTTATTTTAACGTATATTTGTTTGCGGAAATCGTAGAAAGGATGTTCCGGAGGTAAAGCGGCTTATCGGATTTGGCGGGAGTAGGAGCAGGGCAAACGGAGGAGCGCGCTGCAAAAGACGGGTTATGAATTCGCGCATGCGCATATGTTTATTGAATTGCCAAACGGATTTTTTTAATAAACCTTTAATACAGCGAAGATAATTTGCGAATATTCCCGCGGTACATTTAGTTTGTGGGATCGCTCTCACTTACGAAATATCCGGCATGTGGGATCGCTCTCACAGGCTTGTGAAGGAGGCGCTTAGCCCATGCTGCTTAACATTGAAAATGAAGTGACGCCCGCGGATACCCGTTCCCATCTCCGTTACGATTTCAAGCTTGACCGTCCGTGCCCCGGTCTCCGGGTCAGCTTCGAATACGCGCCCAAAATACTGGAGGAGAGGGAACTGGCAGCGGAACTGATCAAGCGGAGCATCGAACGTTATGTCGAGCCGGAACGGCAGAAGCGGATGCTGGAGCGGGCGGAGCAGTATTATCCTCTCCGCAATTTGATCACGGTGTCGATAGACGACAGCCGCGGATACAGAGGGGCGTGCCATCGTCAGGATCCGGGTCAGGAGCTGCATCTTTCCGAGCGGGAAGCGTCTCCCGGATTAATGAAAGGGACAATTCCCGAAGGGACATGGACCGTCACGTTAAGTCTCCATTCCATCGTTACGGAACGGTGTGTCTATCGATTAAAGGTGTGGGCCGCCGAGGCGGAGGAGGAATTCCGATGAGGTGGATCGCCTGCGAGCTTCATACGCATACGTTTCACAGCGACGGCAGGCAGTCCTTGCTTGAATTGGCCAGCGGCGCGTCCGAACTGGGGTTCGAGTGCATTGCGCTTACCGATCATAATACGATGTCCGGTCTCGCCGAGCGGGAAGCGGCGGAACGGGAGACGGGAATGACCGTCATTCCCGGGATGGAGTGGACAACGTTTTATGGACATATGGTTACCGTCGGGCTGCGACAGTTCGTGGATTGGCGGCAAGCGGACATTCGCGGCGTCGGGGCGGGCGCGGCCGAAGTGCGAAGGCATGGCGGGGTGGCCGGGATGGCCCATCCGTTCCGGCTGGGCAGCCCGATCTGCACCGGGTGTCACTGGGAGTTTGAGGTTGAAAATTGGCAGGACCTCGATTATATCGAGGTGTGGTCCGGCATGTTCGCCCCGATTAAAGTCGACAACCGGCGGGCGTTTGCTTTCTGGACGGATCGGCTGAACGAGGGCGTGCGGATCGCGGCGACTTCCGGACGGGATTGGCACGAGCAGAGCGCGACGGACGAGCCGATATCCGTCACGTATCTCGGCCTGGAGGACGAGACGGCTCCCGTCGCCGAGGAGGCGGTCCGATCGCTCAGGCAGGGTCGGGCAGCCGTTACGCTCGGGCCGCTGGTGACGCTGGAAGCGGAGAGCGGCGGTCTCGTTTACGGAATCGGTGCCGCGATACCGGCCGCCCGGAGCGGGCAGCTTCGGATACGCGCCGCGGTCGATTCCACGGTAAGAGCGGGGAAGTGGGAGCTATCCGCTCCGAAGTTCAAGCTGATCTTGACGGGCAGCGCGGGCACGGTGGCGGAGCAAATGCTGCAGGGGCCGAGCGGCTCCGTCGAGGCCTGGTCGTTCACGGTTCCGGATCGCGGTTTGAGCTGGATTCGGGCCGAGCTGTGGGGCGAAGTCCGGGGCGTGCGAACGATGATCGCTTTTACGAATGCCATCTATTTCGATTAAGGAGCCGTGCTCGATGAACGATTTTCCGCTCATTACCGCTCACACCGGATGCATGGGGACGCCCGACAATTCGGCGGCATCCGCCGAAACGGGGATCGCGCACGGCGCGGACATCGTGGAGGACGATATCCGCGCAACCCGCGACGGGACGCTCGTGCTAAGCCACGACGACGGCATAACGTTCGCGGACGGGACGGAAGGCAGCCTCTCCGGCATGACGCTGGCGGAGCTGAATGCGCGCTTGGCCAAGCCGCTGCAGCTGCTCGAACCGGTGCTGAAATCCGTCGCGGACGCCGGCAGAAGGATGAACTTGGATGTTAAGGCCGATGACGTCATCGAACCTCTGTCCGACTTGATCGAGAGATTGGGTCTCCTCGACCGGGTGTTCCTGTCGGGCTGTCAGTTTCCGCGGGCGATTGCGGTATCGGAATGCAATCCGCGACTGGGCAAGCTGCTGAATGTCGACGTCAACGCTTTTATCGATACCCCCTATCCGGATGCGATCAAGAAGCTGTGCGAGCAAGCGCTCGCCGCCGGATGCTTCGGAGTCAATCTGCCCTATCAGATTGTACGGCCTTCTCTGATGGAGGCGGCGCGAGACGTCGGTTTGGATGTATACGTATGGACTGTGAATGAAGAGCCGCAGATGAGAATGCTCGCCGGCATGGGCGTCCGCTCGATTACGACGCGGAATGTGGACGTGCTGGCGCGGTTGAAGCGGAATTGGAGTCTGGAGGGCCAGGATGAGTCTTAATATCGAAGGAATTGCCAAGCTCGCCGGCGTATCGCGATCGACCGTGTCCCGAATCATATCGGGCAAAGGGTACGCCAGTTCGGAGACGCGCGAACGCGTGCTTGCGGTCATCGAACAAATGCAATACAAGCCAAATGCCGTGGCGAGAGCCATGGTGTCCCAGCGCACGAACAGCATCGGCGTCATCGTGTTTCGCGAACGGCAGCCTATCGTGTCCCACCCGCTGTACGGCAAGCTGATCGACGCCATCCTGCCTGCCGCGGAGTCGCTGGGCTACTCCGTATTCCTGCAGACCGATCAGGAGATGTCGCTGCGTTCCACCGATTTCATGCTGGAAAAGCGGGTCGACGGCCTCATTCTGATCAGCCGGCTGCGTAAAAACGTGATCGATTACGTGAAGAAATTCGACGTACCCTACTTGATGGTCAACGGGTCGACGGACGATCCGGATGTCATCCATCTGGTCAGCGACGACGAATCCGGCGGAAGGCAGGCGGCGGCCCATCTTCACGGCCTGGGACATCGCAGCATCTGGGTTCTCGCGGGCCCCCAGGAGCACCGGAGCCACAACCTGCGTCTGGAAGGCTTCCTGGCCTGGTTCGAGGAGCGGGGCGGCATGGAAGGATTAACCGTCGTTCATTCTCCGGAATCCAATTTCGAGCTAGGACGGCGCTTGATGGCTGAGCATTGGGAAGCTTTCAAGCGTCAGGACTGCACCGCCGTGTTCGCGACCAACGACATGCTGGCGCTGGGGGCGATGCGTGTGCTGGCCGAACGGTCCGTGGACGTTCCCGGACAAGTGGCGGTAATGGGCTTCGACGGCACCGATTATGCCGCGGTTTGCTCGCCGTCGTTAACGACCGTTCAAGTGGACACGCAGCGGATGGGGACGGACGCGGTAACGATGCTCGACTGTCTCGTACGCAGAGAAGGGGAGCTTCCCCGGCTGAAGGAGTACGAATGCAGGCTGATCGATCGGCAATCGACGCGAAGAGAGGAGTGATCCCGACTTGTCGGACATGCGATTCGAAACGGGATGGGTTACGGAAGCGGGTGTCTCTTCATGAAATGGCTCTCGCCCAAAGGGTTCTATTTTGCGGTCGGGCGCAAGAAGTTTATCGAATTCATCGTTCTGTCCGCATTCCTGTTGTTCTTTTATTTGCCGCTGCTCAATCTGTTTATGCTGGCGTTCGCCAACAAGTACGAGGCGCCGGCCTTGTTCCCTCTGCAATGGGGCTTCAAGTGGTGGGATTATGTTCTGGGCCAGAATAGTCTGGTCAGCTCTATTGCTTTGTCTTTTACGATCGCGATCGTGACTACGATTATTTCCATATGCATCTGTATACCCGCCGCATACGCGCTTGCACGGTTTTCTTTTCCGGGACGTAAAGTGTTCTTCTTGTCGTTTCTATTAAGCGATGCTTTTCCCAAGATGGGGCTCTATATTGCAATCGGCATTATCTTCTACAAGCTGCATCTTATCGGGACTTTCCTTGGCGTCGTGATCATCCATGTTCTGAATTCGATCATGTTCATGACCTGGATTCCCGCCAACGCCTTCCGCAGCATTCACAGGCAGCAAGAGGAGTCCGCGAGGGATGCGGGCGCGGGTCCGATTCGCACCTTCATCAAGGTGACGTTCCCGCTGGCGCTGCCCGGAATTATCGTCGCTTCCCTGTTTACGTTTCTCGGATCGTTGGAGGAGGCTCAGGGAACGCTGCTCGTCGGCTTTCCGCAGTTCAAGACGATGCCCGTCGAGATGTACGGCATTATTATGCAATATGCGACGACGGCCGGTCCGGTATTTTCCATTATTCTAATGATTCCAACGGTGATCGTCTTGTTCCTCATGCGCCGCTATTTGTCTCCAGACACGATTGCCAACGGCTTCAAGATGAAATAAGTTCCGGGGGAGGATGCTGCAATGAGTCAGCGGACAGTAAAGCTCGAGATCAGAAATATGAGCAAGCAGTTTAAAAACGGCGACGGCGTCAGAGACGTTAATCTGGCCGTGTACGAAGGCGAGTTTCTGACGATGCTGGGGCCTTCCGGCTGCGGGAAGACGACGATATTGCGTGCGATCGGCGGTTTTGCGGAGGTGGACCAAGGGGACATTCTGATCGATGAACGTTCCGTCTCGCAGCTGCCGCCGGAGAAGCGGCCTACGGCGATGGTTTTCCAAAGCTATAATTTATGGTCGCATATGACGATCTTCGATAATTTGGCCTTCGGCCTGCACATTCGCAAAGTGCCCAAGAAGGAGATTCAGAGACGAACGCAGGAGATGCTGGAATTGGTCAAGATGAGCGGCGTGGAGAAAAAATATCCCGCGCAGCTCTCGGGCGGGCAACAACAGCGGATTGCGATCGCGCGAGCGCTGCTGCTGCAGCCGTCCGTGCTGCTGTTGGACGAGCCGTTCTCCGCGCTGGACGCCAAAATCCGTTCGCAGATGAGGGCGGAGCTCAAGAAAATCCAAGAGGATTTGAACATTACCGTCGTCTTCGTGACCCACGACCAGGAAGAGGCGATGGCCATCTCTCATCGGATCGTCGTCATGAACAAGGGTGTATTCGAACAGATCGGCACGCCTACCGAAATCTACGACAAGCCGGCTTCCCAATACGTGGCTTCCTTCATTGGAGACATGAACTTCATTAAAGAACCTGACGGTAAAATTCTTGCCGTGCGCCCGGAAGCGATCACGCTGTCCAAAGCGGGCGAAGGCGGAAAATGGAGCGGTTATATCCGAACGATCATGGTACTGGGCCACTATGCGGAAATCGTCGTGCAAGCAGGCGAGCAGACGATCAAGATCTTTCAGCCGCGGCATATTTCCGATACGTTCAGCCAAAATGATCCGGTCTCTCTTAGCTTCGACAAGTATCAAGTGTATTGACCAATAATTAGCGTCAAGCTATTGACATAGACGGGCAAAATTCCATTTTATTCATAATTCTTAGGAGGCTAAGGTCGATGAATTTCAGGAAAATGGGTTTGATCGCTGCGGTATTGGTATTCACTGCGACAACGATGGGGGCATGCGGCAATTCAAGCGGAGGAAACGGCAAGAAAATAACGCTGTGGGCGGGCGGCTCCGACAACGTTAAGGTGATGTTCGAAAAGCAAATCGAAAACTTCAACAAGTCCAATCCGGGAGGTTATCAGGTTCAGCTTGAATTTATTACTTCCGGCACGGGCGCCCAAAGCTTGTCGGACCGGATTATCGCGGCCAAGAAAGCCGGAGAGAAGAAAACGGATTTCGATCTGATCGAGCTTGGCGGCGACGAAGTGCTGAAGTATGTGACGGACGGGGGCGAAGATATTTTCGCTCCGCTCGACAAAAGCAAAATTCCCAACATCAAAAATTTGAAGTTTCCGGCGACCTTCAGGGACGATCTGGTCGTTCCTTATCGCGGCACAACGGTTGTTCTGGCCTATAACTCGGACACGGTTGCCGCGCCGCCGACAACGACGGAGGAGCTCTATCAATGGATTAAAGACCACCCGGGCAGGTTCGCTTATAATACGCCGGGGTCCGGCGGAGCAGGCGGTTCCTTCGTATTCACTTCCGTATACAACTCCATGCCCGCAGAATCGATGACCTCCGTGGATGCCAAGTGGAAGGAGCAGTGGAAAGCGGGATTCGACTTGATGACGGAGCTCCATCCTTATCTGTATAAATCCGGCGGTAAAGTCGTGTATCCGAACAAAAACCAGGGCACGATTGATCTTCTCGCCAACAAGGAAGTCGATATGATCCCGGCGTGGGCGGACATGGTTATTTCTCAGGTGAGACAGGGAGCCATTCCGGATTCGATTAAAGTCTCGCAGCTGGACCCGGCTTTTACCGGCTCTACGGTAACGCTCGCTATCCCGTCCACGGGCCGCAATCCCGAAGGCGCGTATGCATTCATCGATTACATGCTAAGCCCGGAGGCGCAAAATATCGCGCTGGACAGCATGGCTTCGATTCCGGTAATCGACTTCGCCGATCTGGACCCGGAACTGACCAAGACGATATCGTCTCTCAAAATCGACAGCTTCCGGATCGGCAGCATCGGCTCGCTGGGCTCGGAATTGAATACGCAGTGGGACGAACAAATCGGAACGTTGAAGTAAGGTCGTAAGTCAACCGAAGCCGCCGCGAACCTAACCGGCAGCGAGTGCCGGTTAGGTTCAATCATACAGGGAGGCCTGGCGAGAATGGCAAGCAGAAATCACCTGCAGCAGCGGGTACTGGCCTATTTGTTCATAGCACCCGCTCTTCTGATTACCCTGGGCGTGGTCGCTTACCCGATTTTGAATGTAGTGGTCAGGAGCTTTCGGATAGAAGGCGAGGATGCGTACGGATTCGACCACTATATTTACCTGTTTACGAATTCAATTGCGCTTAACAACTTGTACTACACGTTGTATATCGTCGTGATCACGGTCGTTCTTTCCCTGGCTGCAGCCTATGGGCTTGCCTTGTTCATGAGATTCTCGAATTCCGCGGTCAGCCGAACGATTGGCGCGCTTTATCTGATTCCGAGATTTATTCCCGGACTGGTGGCTGTTAACGCGATGATCACGGTCATTCGCGATTCGGGACTGCTCAATCGTATCGCGCTCGCGTTCGGCTATGATTTCAAGCCGGGCCTGATGTTTAACGAGAAAGGCATCATTCTGATGAATCTTTGGTTTAACATTCCGTTCGCGACTATGCTGATCTTGTCGGCCTTATCGAACATCCCGGATTCCGTGATCGACTCCGCAAGGGATGCGGGGGCTTCGCGCCGGGTTCTTTTCACCAAGATGATTATCCCGCTTACAAGGAAGGACGTCATGATAGCGGCAACTTTTATTTTCATGGGCAATGTCGGCTCCTTTACGACCCCTTATCTGATGGATTCCACTTCGCCTCAGATGATCGGGATTACCCTTTTCACCCAATTTAACAATTTGAACTATGAGAACGCTGCGGCGCTCTCTGTGGTCATGTTCTTGCTATGCTCCGTATCGGCGGCGGTCTACATTTACACGAATATGAAAGATAAGGCGTGGGAGAAGCAGGAATGATCGCTTTTTCTATATTCGTTCGACGGCGGTGGCGGACGAGGCTGTTCCGATGGTTGCATTGGGATGGCCTCTTTCTTATTATTGGGGTTTCCAGAGATGGGGCGAGGATGAACGTTACGTTGTTGAAGGTGCTGTGCGCCGCGTGGTATAATAAAATTCCGGCGTTTTGGAATTCTAGGGAGAGCAGGTGAGGAGAAGTGGGCAAGAAAAGTCAGCACGACAAGCCGTTGGCGCAGAATAAGAAAGCCTCCCACGACTACTTCATCGAGGACACCTATGAAGCCGGTATGGTGCTGACGGGTACGGAGATCAAATCCTTGCGCACCGGCCGCGCGAATCTGAACGATTCGTTCGCGACGATCCGCAACGGCGAGATTTTCCTCCATAATATGCATATCAGTCCGTTCGAGCAGGGCAACCGTCACAATCCTACGGATCCGACGAGGGCCCGCAAGCTGCTGCTCCATAAGGAGCAGATTCACAAGCTTCTCGGCCTGACGAAGCGCGACGGCTACACCTTGGTTCCGCTTAAAGTCTACGTTCGCAACGGCTATGCCAAATGCCTGATCGGCTTCGGCAAAGGGAAAAAGCTGTACGACAAGCGCGAGTCCGATGCCAAGCGGGACGCTCAGCGCGACATTCAGCGAATCCTTCGGGAGAAGCAGAAGGTCTAGAATGGAACGCTTATTGTTGCGAATTCTCAAGCGGCGGTGGGGCATTGCCTTCTTGAGCACATTGTGCCAGCGCTGGGATCAACATTTTGGGTAATGGCAGGCCGTTCGTGTTATAATAGGTTTTGCAACACTGCTTCATCTTAATCATCCTGTCGCGGGTGACCTTCTGTAGTCCCGACGCTTGGGCGTTCGGTGACACATTTCGGGGGCGTTTATGGATTCGACGGGGACAGGACGAGCGTGTGTAGCGGGTAGTAGGGCTGCGTCTGCTTCACTAACGCGGAAGCCTAATTTAAACGGCAAAGCTAAACAACCAACTCTGGCTCTGGCCGCCTAATAACGGTCACCAGGCTCTTACTCTCCATCGCCCATGTGGCGGGCTAAGGGCTCAACTTTAGTGGGATACGCTGTCTAGTCTCCGCCTGGGGCTGGCAGAAGAAGACAATCAGGCTGACCCGAAGGGAATCCGGTGACAGGGAGTCTCCAGGGTGACATCAAATCTGTCACTACACCCGTAGAAGCATTCGTGGCGTTGTCTTCGGACAGGGGTTCGACTCCCCTCGCCTCCACCATGAAAGCCCCGTCCGTATTAGGACGGGGCTTTGTTATGTCCAAAAATGTAGCCAAATTGTAGCCAACAGCTTTTTTGAAGGCTGGTTTTTGTGAATCCTTGTAGCCATTTTGGCTACAGTCGGATCTATTTCTCGAAGTCTGCCTGCCATGTTACGATCGTAGTGAGGTAGGGGAATCCCCTACGATAACGGCAATCGGGGGATGAGGCAGATGGCGGGGAGCATCACAAAAGTAGGTTTGAAATTTCGGGTGACGTTGGATCATGGCGTTGATGGCAACGGGAAGAGACTGCGGAAATATGTAACCGCGTCAACCGAAGAGGAAGCTAAAAAGCTGCTAACCGAATTTGAATAT
Source organism: Cohnella cellulosilytica (assembly GCF_042431195.1). NCBI lineage: Bacteria > Bacillati > Bacillota > Bacilli > Caryophanales > Paenibacillaceae > Cohnella > Cohnella cellulosilytica. The sequence continues at coordinate 280,316 of NZ_JBHMDN010000007.1, read as the reverse complement.
AATCAACAACGGAACCTTGTTGTCCAGACGACTAAGATGACGATCGGAGAGTTCCTGTCGCATTGGATGGACAATTACGTAAAATATAACTGTGAAGAAACGACGGTGTATGGCTACAGGAATATTATTGATAAGCACGTCGTTCCGTATCTTGGACATTTTGAGCTGCAAAAGCTTCAGCCGATTCACGTTCAACAGTACTACAAGTTCCTGATGGATGAAAAGAGGTTATCCCCAAATACTGTTCATAAGCATCATGCTTGCATCCGAAAGGCGCTCGATTACGGTTTGAAGCAGCAATTTGTATACCGGAATGTGTCGGATGCGGTTTCCTTGCCCAAGAAGAAGCGTTTTAAAGGCCAGACCTATACACGCGAGCAATTAAATACGCTCTTGGATAATGCGAAGGATACTCAACTGGAATTGCCCATTTTTCTGGCTGGATATTTGGGAGTACGGCGGGAAGAAATTGCAGGTTTAGAATGGAGTGCGGTCGATTTTGATGACAGAGTGATTCGAATCGTCAAAGTGCGTACGAGCGCTGGGGCGGTTGAAGTCGTCAAAGTTCCAAAGACGGAAACAAGCAGGCGAACGCTTTATATGACAGACGAGCTGCAGGCAGTGTTTTTGAAGACAAAGCAGTATCAAACGGAGATGAAGCGGGTTTTAGGCGATGAATACGTGGACACGGATTACGTCTACGTTCAAGACAGTGGGAAGCCATACCGGGTGAATACCATTACGGAGCAATTTAAAGCGTTTTTGAAGAAGAACGGGTTTCCATCGATTCGGTTACACGATCTGAGACACACGTTTGCGAGCATTTTATATGATGAAGGTGTGGATCTTAAAGCGATTTCCGAAGCTCTGGGACACTCCGATCTTGGAACGACAAACAAAATCTATACACACCTCTTCGACGATACGCATAAGAAGACGGTTAGCGCGATGAGCAGGGCATTAGGTAGAACCAAAGATGAAAAGAACTGAGCGCAGTAGAATACAAGGGTTAACCGTAATTTCGCATTTCAGCGTATAATGTAAGTAATAATAATCGTAAGGGGGCTTGTCCATGCTTCCAAAAGGAGAAGAATTACAACGGCTTCTCGATAGGGCCGCCGACCAAGCAAGACTTGAAGCAAAACAGGCGGGGGCATCTATTTACTATATCCGGAACGCCAAAAGGATCAGAGAGACGGCTGAAGGCCGGAAGTATGAAATTCAGTTCGATGAATCAGGAAATCGGACTGAACAGGCATTGCATGAGTAATAAGCAACCAACGATGACTGTGTTTGCCGGTACGAATGGAGCGGGTAAGAGTACACTCAGTCGTCAAATGGGCGATGTTGTGGGCACGGTTATCGATCCCGATAGGATTGCGAAGGAGCTATGCCCTGAGAATCCAAGAAGTACTGATCTTACTGCCGGGCGTGAAGCAGTAAAGAGAGTGCGTGGCCTAATTTCAGCTAATGAAAATTTCGCTATTGAGACAACGTTATCCGGCAGCTTTGCTCTTCGGCACATGCAGATGGCAAAGGAACGGAGCTATTTGCTCGTGCTTTATTATATCGGCCTCCAGGATGTGCAGATGCATATTGACCGTGTAGCTTCGAGGGTCGAGCAAGGAGGCCACTGGATTTCAGAGAAGGACATTCGCTGGCGGTACGGTCAGTCCCTTCAAAGCCTAGGTCAAGCACTGTCGATTGCGGATGAAGTGTATATCATTGATAATACGGACAAGCCAGTCGTTGTTGCCGAGATAGAAAGAGGGAAGCTCTTAAGAAGCATGGGGGTCCCTCCGAGTTGGGCGATGGATGTGTTAGTTGGATATAGATTATGAAGATCAAGATTTGATTGAAATCACGATGTCTTGTTTGGGAGCTTATACAATGCTAGCGAGATTAATAAGGAAGATCAGAGTTGATATTTTATTTTATAGAGTGAAGAGAAATATAACAAAGGAAAAACAGTTTCTGAATTCCTTAGATTTTGATCCCGCACCTATAATACTGACAGTCAAACAACAAATTGATTTATGGGATCCAATGCGATTATTAGCCATGGATTGTCCTGACGATGAGTACGATGGAGAAGTCAGGAAAATATCGATATTTATTATTAGGAATTTAAAGAGATTGGACTACATACTTCTATCAAACTGTATCAAATCAGTATTTAGGAATAATTTTAAAGGTCACTTTCAAGAAAACGAAGATATAATCAATGTCTCAAAAAACATTATTTCAAGCCTTCAAACAAGTGAAATAGTTCAAAGGCAGCTATGATAACGTTGTCTGCGATTTAATCCAATTGTACAAGGCTTCTCGAGGGATACGAATCTGTTTCCCAACCTTGATATGAGGCAACCCGTTCTTCGTCAAATCATACATCACGTTTCGTCCGACCCTCAGAATACTTCTTGCTTCGTCTACGGTGAGTAGTGTTTTTTCCATCATGATAAGCCCCCTAACAAAGTGTCATGCCAGCAACAGCATGCGAAACAATAAAAAAGCACAACTCAGCCGTTGCTGAATTGTGCTCTTACTTGTGCGCTCGTAAGGGTCCATCTGTCGCATGACTAGGCCCACATAAATTAATAATTTCATTATACCTGTATCTTATAGTGGCTGCAAGCAATGAAGTTATATTGAATTACATAGCGATGAGTTTCCGCTGCGTCCGCATCAAAGCCCCGCTTCAGTAGCGCTTTCTTCAAGGTGGCCCGGAGCAGGTAGCCTTGAACGGACGGGACCTGTATGTTGGAAATAACGTCGACATAATCGAAAAGATCCAGCAACTCGTCGTTAGAAAGCTGGTCAATCAAGTCATTGGCAGCTTTGTACCGGTAAGGGCGTCCCCCACCCAAACGGACGATGACCCCGACTTCCTCCAAATATTTCAGATCGCCGCGAACCGTTTTTTCGTCAGGGATAGGAAAGTCGATCGGCATCTGCTCACTGCACATATCCTGCAAGTTTTTGGCTGTCAGTTCTTGAGACTGAAGCGCGGTCAATAGCAAAGTAAGCCGGACGCTTTCCGTTTCCTTCAGCGACTTGGCGCGGAACAGGAAAAGAAGCAGCGGATCGGCGGACTCGTAATAGTTGTAACGGAATCCTTCGGATAGCTCGATTCCTTGTTCCTGTGGGAGTCCCTGTTGAAGGGTACCGAGCATGTCCTTGAGATACCTGAGCGTTTTGTCATAGGTATGGACGGAGATGCCCAGACGATCGGCGAACTGCTGCCTGCTGTATGCGCCGCCGGCTAGCGCCAGCATACGAAGGAATTGGATCTCTTTATCGAAGCTTTCCCGAGCCACTTGCGTTCCTCCAGCCTGTATCAAGTTACGTTATGCTGTTAATTGTATCAAGCTCGTAAGCTGGGGGAAATGGAAAAATTTTTATCTATCGCCATACTTTCGCCCTGTTCGCGGGCTACTCTACCGGCGATAATCAGGTTGTGAAGACGAGGCCGCAAGGTGATCGGATTCACGCAATCGCAGAGGCGCCTGGAAGGGATACTTCGGTGGCGTAAAATTGGTTCGAATCCAATCTGCTTCCTTCATACGAGTTGTGAGGGCAGCGTGCAAAGCCTTTCCAAAACCTTTTCCTCCGTGATTGGAATTGAAATTTATGGTTGACATGGTTAAACGTGAGATGTTAGGATTACCAGCAATACATTCAGCTTGAGAAAGGAGTACAGGAGCATGCATGAGATGAATCGATACGATTGGAAAAATGAAATAGCTTGCAGCGATTATCCGATTAAGAGCGAACAGCAAGAGAGAAACGATTCGCATGACTTCTACATCCAATCTCATACGGGCATTCTTTACAGACGCAGATCCGTTTCGGTTCGTCGGTTGTTTTCCACAGCCTGACGCCGTTCGTATTGATCTTACATAAGCGTTCTTGTAAAGACTGCTGAAGCTAAGCGGTCTTTTTCTATGGCTAAATTCGCTGTAGGGAAGGATCTCAGGCGACAGGGGTCTTTTTTAGTCCCCTGCAAAGTACATATCGTAGTGAAAATAACGGCCGTACTGCGGTCGAACGAAAGCGAGGTGAAAGTGATGAAAAACAATCTACACAGGGATGCACAGGAATGGCAGCGTCAGGATCATAAGCCGGAGACGATTGTCTTGGATAGCCGATTCATACAACTGAGGGACGGCCCGCCTAAAGAGCGGGCAGGATGATCTTTACCCATCGGGTAAGGTGTACCCTCATACGTGAGTCGAGCTATCTGAAATCCGGATTCTCCATTCTCTGCCGATGGCAGGGGAGGGGGCGGAACAGATAGCTTTTTATTTTGGAGGCCATGGCGAAAGGGCAAACGCGGCGGATTGTGACTCCGCAAGTACCAGTTCGAGTCTGGTTGGTCTCCCCATTATTGTCCGGTAGCTAAGCGGCAAGGCAGATGACTTTGAATCATCGATCGCAGGTTCGATTCCTGCCCGGGCATCCACTTTTCGTATACGGGTCCATAGCTCAGTTGGCAGAGCAACCGCCTTTTAAGCGGTCGGCCGAAGGTTCGAGCCCTTCTGGACCCACCAAAACTTCACATGGATGGGCGAATCAAATAGGCTGCCGCTTGTGGCGGCCGACAGATCGCGGGGAATACCCGCTCCTATCCGCCATCGGGATGTAGCTCAGTTTGGCTGGAGCGCTTGCCTTGGAAGCAAGAGGTCGCAGGTTCGAATCCTGCCGTTCCGACCATCATTTGGCGTGGTGGTGAAAATGGTGTAACACACGGGCCTTTCAAGTCCGGATTTGCGGGTTCGAGCCCCGTCCACGCCTCCAAATGGTCTCATAGTTCAGTGGGAGAACGCCGCGTTGTCAGCGCGGAGGGCAGGAGTTCAATCCTCCTTGGGACCGCCATATAGGGACATAGTTCAGAAGGCAGAACACTCGACTGATATTCGAGAGGTCGCCGGTTCGATTCCGGCTGTCCCTACCATAGGGTTGTAGCTCAGACGGTAGAGCGCCTGACTGTTAATCAGGTCGTCGCAGGTTCGAGCCCTGCCAACCCTGCCATGAGGGCATATTTCAACGGTAGAATAGCGGCTTCCAAAACCGACAATGCGGGTTCGACTCCTGCTGCCCTTGCCAAACTCCACAATGAAAGGAAGAAGCCAACCTTGCGTTAAAGGTGACACTCATGAAAAGACGACAATTTCCTACGATTCACGAAAAAGTATTCCGCAACGTTTCTGAGAAAGAGTTAGTGCTGGACGAGGTGTTCAGTCGCATTCAGCGTTTCATGGAAAGCGATCCGCGCGCGACTTATCAACTGGTTATCGGAACGGACGCCCAGGTGTTTGCCGGTCATACGAAGTTCATCACATCCGTTGTGATCCTTCGTCCCGGACGCGGTGCATGGTTCTGCTATCGTCAGGTTATCATCCCGCGGGAGATCGTATCGCTGCAGGAGAAACTCAGTCTGGAGACGACGTTCAGCCAGGAAATCGCGATGTACTTTGATGCTGCGAAAAGAGCTTTGCTGGAGGACATCGTCCTGCCGCATGTGTACCATGGTGCGGAGCTGCAGCTGTTCATCGATATCGATGCGGGGACGGATGCCAAACGCAACCGGACGTCGGCGTTCGTGGCGGATATGGTCGGAAGAATCGAAGCGATGGGATTGTCGGCCAGAGTGAAACCGGAGGCGATTGTGGCTTCGGCTGTATCGAACCGTTTTACGAAGACGCCTTACCGCGTATCCCCTGTTACAGTTTCGACTGCGGCATTGGGATAAAATTTCTCCGTCGTCATACTTCCGCCATGTTCAATTCACTTGTAATAAGCGAAGATAGAATCACAAAGCACCTATACGAGAGGGGAAAAAGAAATGAAATTGGCAGAAGCGCTCGTTCGCAGAGCGGACGCCCAAAAGAAAATCGCGCAGTTGAGGCAAAGACTGGAAAGAGTTGTAAAGGTTCAGGAAGGCGAAGCGCCGGCGGAGGATCCTAACGTGCTCATTGCCGAACTGGAACAGACGCTGAACGAACAGACGGCATGGATTCGAAAAATCAATAAAACGAATGCGTTGACGCCGTTTAATAACGCGTGGAGCATTTCGGATGCGTTGGCCGAGCGGGATCAGTTGATGCAGCATCGGAAGCTTTTAAGCGATTTGCTTGAGCACGCCTCCATTAAGCAGGACAGATTCAGTCGTTCTGAAGTGAAATTCCAACGCACGGTGGATGTGGCTCGGATTCAAGCCCAGGTAGATGAGCTGTCCAAAACCTATCGGGAGTTTGATTTCCGCATCCAGGAGTCCAATTGGCAAACAGATTTAATCGAGGAGTAGCTGCGAAGGTAACCCAGTACAGCAAAGGCGAGCACAATCCGCCAACGGATAAGTTGGACCTCCTTGATTAGACGCGGGGCCATGTCTAAAGCAATGACCGACGAGCCCAGTAATGTAACAAGAATGCGCCTGAGCATGGAAGTAATGTGTATCGCGTAATGTGACGACCGCGTGCTGATTTGCTGGAATGGGTGAGGGTGGGGAAGGGGATTTTGCAGCTATCGTTAGCGTGTATAAGAGCTGTTTGTTCTACATAGGGGTGAGGCGTGTAATGAAAGCTATGCAAGAAGTCATAACCGAACAGTTGGACCGCCTGGAGAGCGAGGAGCAGGTCCATATCCTGTACGCCTGCGAATCGGGCAGCCGAGCTTGGGGGTTCCCGTCGCAGGACAGCGATTACGATGTACGGTTCATTTATATCCGGCAGCCGGAATGGTATTTGTCCATCTTCGATAAACGGGATGTCATCGAGCGCCCGATCAGCGACAAGCTTGATATCAGCGGTTGGGATTTGCGCAAAGCGTTGAACCTGTATCGCAAATCGAACCCGCCGCTGCTCGAGTGGCTGCAATCGCCGATCAGGTATGCCGAGAAGTATAGCGTGACGGATCAACTACGTGAGAGCTCTCCGCTGACCTTTTCGCCCAAGTCTTGCATGTACCACTACTTAAATATGGCACGAGGCAACTATCGGATGTACTTGCAGGGAGATCAGGTTCGGATCAAGAAGTATTTTTATGTGCTGCGCCCTGTCCTTGCTTGTGAGTGGATTGAGAGGTACGGTGAAATGCCTCCGATGGAGTTCGACGTTCTGGTTGAACGCCTCGTTCCAAAGGATGGTGCGTTTTGGCAGACCGTGCAGCGGTTGCTTGTCCGGAAGAAGTCGGGCGAGGAACTGGACTATGAGCCGAGGCTGAACCCAATCAACGATTATTTGGAGGAGCGGCTTCAGGAACTGGAGAAAAGAGCCGCCGAGATGAAGTCTACGGATGGCAGGCTGGACGGCCGTCTGGACGCCTTGTTTCGGTCGGCTTTGCAGGAAGTATGGGGATCGTGATCTCCGTGCAGACGATTTTGCGAGAGGAAGATTCCGTTGGCTATTGTACAGGTAAGGTCCGCGAATCCGAAGTTTACGTTTCTGATCAAGAAAAATCCGGGTACCGGCATGCAGCTTCGTCCCGTCCGTCAAGGGATGGCGTACGGTTGGTACTCGGACGATGCTACCTTTAATGTTTACTTCAAGGATGCGGATAATGATATTTCCTATAAACAGCGTGAAGACGAGAGTTTCGAATATTTGAACGTCTCCCGCTACAACACGCCGCTGTTCCCGTTGAATGCGATCAATGAGTTTTTCTCCGCGCCGTTCAAGGTACAGGACGATCGGGACGAGTCGGGGTACGAGCATTCTTTTTTCATCAATATGGTGCATGTCGAACGGGTTCGTTATATCGATTTTTTCGAAAAGCATATGAAAGAGTATACATTTGCTTTGGAGCATCAGGCGCACAAGAGCTATTCTCTGACGGTCACTACGCAGAAAAGCTTGTACCATCTGCTGCATGTCGTGAGTGTGCTATGCCTGTTTCTATCGATGTTCGGCGACGAGCACATCGATATTTCGGACGCTATTCTCGACAAATACATCCGGAGTTTGAATGTAATCGACGCGCCGTTCTACATCCGAAGCCTGTTCGCGAGAAACTTCCTGTCTACCCGGGAAAGGTATAAAAAGTACAAGGCGGACATCGAGCAAACGAGCCGTTACGAGATAGCGCTTGAGTATGGCGGTACGGCGATGCAGCGGCGCCATTTTATCTCTGGCGTGCTTCCGTTCAATAAGCCGATTGTGGATGTCGGGTGCGGGGAAGGATTTTACGCGATTCCGTTCGCCGGCAAAATCGAAAGTACGTATTACGCGGTTGATGTCAACGAGGAACTGCTCGGGGTTGTTGCGAGAAAAGCGGCAGCGAGGCAGATTGATAATATCGCGACTTTCCGTTCGCTCGATCATTTTCTGGAGTTCTACAACGAGGAAAAGGTCGACGTGATTTTGACGGAAGTCATTGAACATATGGATACGGATGCCGCAGCGGCGCTTATTCGTCAGATTTGTAGTCAGGTGGATTTCGACCGGTTAATCGTGACGACGCCGAATGCCGACTTCAACCGTTACTATGAACTGGACGGATTCCGGCATGAAGATCACAAATGGGAGATGGGTCAGGAGGCGTTCCAGCAATGGTTCGCGGACATGGTTCGTGGGATTAGCGTGACTTATGAGTTTGTGACTATAGGCGATTGCGTTGACGGTATTCATACGACGCAAGGCGTAATCGTTCGGGGGAAGGAGGAATAGCGAATGGAGATTGTAACGCGAGTACACACCGTGTTCATGCTCGTTGGGGCAACGGAATGCGGCAAATCGACTTTTGCCAAGGAAGTGTTGATCCCGCAGCTTCGGCTTGCGGATTCATCGCGGGGACTGCGCACGAACGTGCAATATTTGTCTTCGGACGGCATCCGCCAAGAGCTGCTGGGCTATGATTACGATAAGTACGATCAGGTGATGCTGGAGGCGAGCTCGCATACGTTTCAACTGTTGTTTGAGAGACTGAAGCTTGTGACTTCTTTTCCGCTTAATGCCGAATTTGTTGTCGTGGACACGATCGGACTTGCGGAAGATTTCCGCAGTAAGGTACGCGAAATCGCGCAGGAGAACAACTACAATGTGGAGGTTATTCTGTTCGATTACCGCCAGCGTGATGATTATTATGCTTCGGAGCGGTCGAAGAAATTGATCTCTGGCCATCTGAACAGGCTGCGGAAGGATGTTCTGCCCGTGTTGTCCCGCGAGGGATACGGCAAAATTCATAAGGTACGGGCCAAGAATTTCTACTCTCCGGCGGATAGAACGGCAAATCCGGATTATCGGGTGACGGTAGAAAATTGGGGCGATTACTTGGCTGCTGTGCTTCCGCAAGGACAAGACTACATTGTGGTTGGCGACGTACACGAATGCGTCCGCGAGCTTCAGGGATTGCTCCGCGACTACGGTTACCGGATGAATGAAGGGAAACTGTACGCGACCGATAGAGTGCGGGATACGAAAATCGTTCTGGTCGGAGACTGGATCGACAAGGGGAAGCAGACGCGTGAAATCGTCGAGTTTTTGTATGAGCACCGGGAGCATTTTCTGTTTGTACTCGGCAATCATGAGAACTTCGTCTACAAGTATGTGAAGGGTGAAATTGCCGGAGCAGATCCGGAACTGCTGCGGACGTATTTTGATTCGACGCAGGTGCTGGAGAGCGATCCGGCACTGTTCGAGAAGTTCGCGCAGTTGGTCGAACAGTCAAAGCCATTCTATCGCTTGATTGGCATTAACGGACCTTCCTTCTATGTTACGCATGCGCCTTGCCGCAATAAGTACATTGGCAAACTGGATGTAAATTCGGCCCGCCACCAACGCAACTTTAGGCTTGATCGCGAAGCTTCCTTTGAGGAGCAGCTTGGTTTTCTGCGGCAAGAGGCTGTCGGCAATCATCCTTACCATCTGTTCGGGCATGTTGCGGCCAAGCAGGCGTTTCGGATCAAAAACAAAATCCATCTCGACACAGGGAGCGCGCACGGCAACGTGCTGACTTCTGTGCGTATTTCATCCAGGCCATTTTTCAAAAGTCACAAGTCGCAAACGTTGGCCGTGCAAGAGGAATTGCCGATCCTGTTCCGTGAAGAGAAGAAAGTGTCTCTGCAGGAGCTTGATGACGAGGCGGTCCGCAGGCTGCATTACTGCTCGCGGAACCGGATCAACTTTATTTCGGGGACGATGTCTCCGGCGGATAAAGACACGGTTGCGGGAGAGTTGGAGTCGCTGCGCATGGGGCTCGATTACTTCGCGGATCGCGGCGTAACCGAAGTGGTGCTGCAGCCGAAGTACATGGGGTCGCGGTGCAACGTATACTTGCATCGGGAGATCGCTCAGTGTTACGCGGTTAGCCGCAACGGCTATAAAGTGCAAGCCGTTGATATGACGCCCGTCTACGAACAACTGCATCAACGGTTCGGAACATATATGGCGGAGCGGGAAATCGAGCTGCTCCTGCTCGATGGAGAACTACTGCCTTGGAAAGCGCTTGGAGACGGGCTCATTGAGAGACAGTTCCGGCCAATCGGCAAGGCGCTGGAGACAGAGCTTCATTTTTTACGGCAGCACGGGTTCGAGGAAGCATTCGGCAAGCTTGCTCAGGACGTCGAGGCCAGCGGATTCGAGAAAGACCAGCATCATCTGTCCAAGGCGGCGCTTGGCGACAAATACGGGGCTCATCTGTACCAGAACTATAAATATGTGCGGGAGATTCGCGAAGCGAGCGTTTCGCTTGATCAGCACGACGAAGCCTATCGCGTGTACAAGCGCCAACTGGAACTGTACGCTGGGGAAGCGGAGCTTGCCTACAAACCTTTCGCAATCCTGAAAGAAGTGCTAGCGGACGGCGAAGAACGAATGCCAGAGGGCAGGACGTCGGATATGTATCGTTTTCTGACGGATGATGAATATTTGGCGCTCGATCTGCAGGAATCGGACGCTTACGAGAGAGCGGAGCGCTTCTTCTCCAGGCTAACGGTGGAGAACGGGATGGAGGGCATCGTCATTAAGCCGGAGCAGGAGAAAAGAGGCGTGGCGCCCTACCTGAAGGTGCGCAATCCCGGCTATTTGTCGATTATTTACGGGTATGACTATAAGTTCCCGCACAAGTACGGCAAGCTGATGAAGCAAAAAAATACGGCTTCCAAACTACGTACTTCCCTGAACGAGCATCGGTTGGGCGGGCAAATGCTGGCGGTGAAGCTGAACGACATCACGCCGGACAATGAACCCTACAAGCAAATCGCGGCGAATTTGCTGTTTGAGGTCGCCAAGGAAAAAGAGATTGACCCCAGATTGTAAGAAAGGCAGAGATAACAATGGCATACCAAGCAATAAACGGCGTGCGCGTCTGGGGCAAACCCGACCCGGGCGCGCTGTCTCAAGCCATAACGTGCGCAGAGCACGGGAATGTGGTGCAGACGCTGCTGATGGCCGATCACCACAAAGGCTACAGCCAACCGATTGGCGGCGTAGTGGCATACGATGGACAAATTTCGCCTTCGGGCGTCGGTTACGACATTGCGTGCGGCAACAAAGCGGTGCGAACGAACGTGATGGCGGCGGACATTCAGACGCGGCTGTCCGCGATTATGGATCAAATTGCGCGTAAAGTTTCTTTTGGCGTGGGACGTGTGAACAGCGAGAAGGTTGACCATGAGTTGTTCGACGATCCGGAGGACTGGAGCGTCTATGCTGCGGTCGGGCGTCAGGAGCATGACAAGCTGAAGGCGTTGGCCCGCGATCAGCTCGGAACGGTCGGCAGCGGAAATCACTTTGTCGACCTGTTCGAAGAGGCGGGAACCGGACGGCTGTGGGTGGGGAACCATTTTGGCAGTCGGGGCTTCGGCCACAAGACAGCCAGCGGGTTCATCAACTTGGCGGCGGCGATTTTCTGGCGAATGCGCCTGGCGAGAAGATGGATCAGCCGCCTGTGCTGCTCGATCTGGACAGCGAGCTAGGCGATATGTATTTCCGTGCAATGAAACTCGCGGGCCGCTATGCGTATGCCGGGCGGGACTACGTCATCGCACAGGTGCTGTCGATGATCGGCGCTGCGGCGGATTTCGAAGTGCATAACCATCACAACTATGCGTGGTTGGAGTCGCACGGGGGCAAGGATACGATCGTCGTCCGCAAAGGCGCAACGCCTTCGGCCCCGGGGCAAGTCGGGTTCATCGGCGGCAGCATGGGCGATATTTCAGTCATCGTGCGGGGCAAGGATACGGACGAGAACCGCGACTCGTTCTACAGCACCGTTCACGGAGCCGGTCGGATCATGAGCCGAACGCAAGCCGCCGGCAAGATGAACTGGAAAACCCGCACCCGCACCGGCGGACAAATCGCTCCCGAGCAAATGCTGCAAGCCGTCCGCAATTACGGCGTCGAGCTGCGCGGAGCCGGAACGGATGAAAGTCCGTTCGTCTACCGCAAACTGCAGGAGGTGCTGGACGCGCACTCGGAGACGATTGACGTGTTGCATGTACTGAAGCCTATCGGCGTGTGTATGGCGGGGGCGGATGAGTTCGATCCGTATAAAGATTAACAAGCGGAACACCTTCTTCACGACAGCGAAGAAGGTGTTTTTCGTTTTAGCGCAGAATATTAACTTTGTAAAATACTTGTATTTGTGGGGGTTCTCATGATATCGATAACGGAAGCGCATGTAGACAGCTTGGCTCTAAATGCTGCTGCAAGCAAGAATGGCCGCGATCTCGTGAAGAAGAACAGCTTCCCCCTGTTGTGTCGGTCGGAAGACGATACGCTTCTGTTCGGAGAGTGCAAAGGCAGCGGCAGCGAGCCTTACTGATGTTCTCCTGATTATTGCAGGTTTTGATGGATCGCTTGAAAAGATAGCAGAGCTCACAGAATGAAAGTTTGTATGTCTATCTGTGCTTTCTATTGGAATACATGTTCCGGCAGGGATTGCGGTTTTTGTGTCGAAACAACTTGTTATGGAAAAATGAGCGGAACCCCTGCTGTTGAAAGAGTTTTAGCAAGAAAGAGGGCTTGCTAAGGCATATTTTTTTGCAGTTTAACTTCCGATAGTTTTTTTCTATCAGAATATGGAGGGACACCTGTGACTCCTGAGACAAAGGCTCGCTTGAACATCGATAAGATGCTAACCGAATCCGGTTATGTACTGCAGGACATGAAGGAATTCAACCGCTTAGCAGCTGTCGGCATTGCTGTTCGAGAGTTTCCTACTAACAGCGGCCCTGTCGATTATTTGCTGTTTGTCGATGGCAGCCCGGTCGGTGTAGTGGAAGCAAAAGCTGAGGATAAAGGTGTTTCTCTTGCAACCGCTGCTGAACAATCAATAAGGTACGCCAAAAGCGGATTGAAGTATATGTCGACAATTCCCGATATTCGGTTTATCTATGAGTCTACGGGCATATTGACGAATTTTTGTGATCTCCATGATGACAAGGCTCGTTCAAGGTCGGTGTTTTCTTTCCATCGTCCGGAAACCTTGCTCGAATGGAGCAAGGATACGGAGACTTTGCGCAACCGAATGAAAACCTTTCCGCTCTTTGATACACAAGGATTCCGTGATTGTCAGGTTAATGCGATCTTGAATCTCGAGAGGTCATTCTCTGATAATAGGCCGCGTGCGCTCATTCAAATGGCAACAGGCGCAGGAAAGACCTACACGGCGATTACTTCGTGTTATCGCTTGCTGAAGCACGCAAAAGCGAAGCGTATTCTTTTTTTAGTGGACACCAAAAATCTTGGAGAACAAGCAGAAGGAGAATTTCTCAGTTATAAACCATCAGACGATGGCAGATTGTTTTCCGAACTTTACAATGTACGCCGGTTGAATTCATCCTACATTCCAAATGACACGAAAGTCTGCATCAGTACCATTCAACGGATGTACTCCATTTTGCGCGGTGAGGAGATAGATGAGTCCGCAGAGGAAACATCTTTGAATGAACAGACAATTACGAGTCGTCCACGGGAGGTCACTTATAATCCCAAGTACCCTCCTGAGTTTTTTGACATTATCATCATTGACGAGTGCCATCGCTCCATATACAACGTATGGCAGCAGGTACTTGATTATTTTGATGCATTCCTCGTTGGTCTTACGGCAACGCCGGATCAGAGAACGTTCGGCTTTTTCAAGCAAAACATTGTCAGCGAGTATACGCACGAGCAGGCGGTCCTGGACGATGTCAACGTTGGTCGCGAAGGAACATATTTGATTGAAACTCAAATTGGTAATAATGGTGGCATTATTCTTCGTCAAACGGTTGAAAAGAGAGATCGTCTTTCACGTAAGAAACGTTGGGAACAGCTTGACGAAGATTTGAATTACAGACCATCGCAATTGGACAAGGATGTTGTCAATCCGTCGCAAATACGCAGCATTATCCGGTCGTTTAAAAGCACAGTGCTTACGGAGATGTTCCCTACGCGTCAGGAAATCCCAAAAACACTTGTATTCGCAAAGACGGACAGTCACGCTGAGGACATCATCAATATCATTCGCGAGGAATTCGGTGAGGGCAACGAGTTTTGTAAAAAAATTACCTATGCCGCTACAGAAGACCCGAAAAGTGTATTGAATGCTTTCCGTAACGACTTTTATCCAAGAATCGCTGTTACGGTTGACATGATAGCAACAGGTACTGACGTGAAGCCGATTGAGTGTTTAATTTTCATGCGGGACGTGCGTAGTAAAAACTACTTTGAGCAAATGCTTGGGCGAGCAACACGGACGCTTGATTACGAGAATCTGCGTCGTGTTTCGCCATCCGCGACGCAAAGGAAGCTTGGTTACGTTATTGTGGATGCTGTAGGGGTTACCAAATCGCAGAAAACAGCCTCTCGCCAATTGGAGAGAAAACCAACAGTATCGCTAAAAGACTTGATGATGAGCGTGGCTATGGGAGCACGTGATGAAGATACACTGACATCCCTTGCCAGTCGGTTGATAAAGCTAGATAAAGTAATGACGGAATCCGAGAAGCAAAAATTCATATCTTTGTGTGATGAAGAAGGCATCACTCTAGGGACGCAGATAGATGGAGGCATTACCGTTCCCTTTCACGAAAGCACCATTTCACCTAAAGCGATCGCTGAAACTCTACTTAATGCTTTTGATGAGGATGTTGTGTCGCAGATCGCACGTAAAAAATATAATCTCTTCGAAAACGAAGATGCTACGGACGAACAGTTCGCTAAAACAAGCGGACAGATGGCCACTGCCGCTTCGGTGCCTTTCCATAATTCTAAGATTCGGAATCACATTGAAAATGTCCGTAAGAGTCATGATCAGGTAGTAGACAACGTCAATATCGACCAAATAACATTCAGCGGCTGGGATTCTGAACGCGCCGAAAAAGCCGGGAAAGTCATCGATATCTTTTCACAGTTCATTGAAGACAATAGAAGCAGTATTGAAGCTCTGGAGATCATCTACAGCCAGAGTTACAAACACCGTCCTTTGACGCTCAAGATGGTCAAAGAACTTTACGACACACTTCAAAAAGCGCCGTACTATCTGACCACCGAAAAACTGTGGACGGCATATGCAACTCGCCACTCGGACAAGGTAAAGGAAAAGAATGTCGTGAACCAGCTTGCGGATATCATCTCGCTCATTCGGTTCGAGTTGGGGCAGACATCAGAGCTCAGCTTATTTTCCTCTGATGTGAATGTCCGGTTCCAGTCCTGGATTTGGAATAAAAACAAGGGGCATGGACAGTTCACAGAAGAGCAAACGGAATGGTTGCGAATGGTCCGAGATCATATTGCTACGTCCATGCAAATTACGGCAGATGACCTTGATTTCACGCCGTTTGACAGCAAGGGCGGTCTGGGTCGGTTTTATCAGCTTTTCGGCAACGAATACGAAAGTATACTCAACGAAATGAACTATGCGCTTGTGGCGTAATGAACCGGAGGAAAAAAAGTAAATGGCAGATTCAAATATTGGTCAAAAGATATGGTCAATGGCAAACGCTCTTCGGGACGATGGCATTGGCAAAAGCGACTATCTTGAACAGTTAACCTATCTTTTGTTTATCAAAATGGCGGACGAGTATTCGAAACCGCCTTACAACCGCAAGATCGGCATTCCTCAAGACTGTGGATGGGATACATTGAAAACAAAAAGCGGTGATGAGCTTTTTCGGCATTATCAATATGTCCTAGAGACGCTCGCACGGCAGTCTGGTACATTGCAACAGATTTACACAGGATCCCAGAACAAAGTTTCAAATCCCGCGCAGCTTGCCAAAATCATAAGCATGGTGGACGCTGAAAACTGGTCGTCCATGTCGAGCGATGTCAAGGGTGATATTTATGAAGGACTTTTGCAAAAAATAGCGGAAGATACCAAAAGTGGGGCCGGGCAATACTTCACTCCACGCGCGCTCATTAATACAATGGTGAAATGCGTCATACCCCAACCGGGAAGAACGGTTGCCGACCCTTGTTGCGGGAGCGGAGGGTTTCTGCTTGCGGTGAAGTCGTATCTTGAGCAGAATTTCCGGCTTGATCGTGACCAAAAAGAGTTTTTGAAATTTCATACGTTTAAAGGATGGGAAATTGTCCAGAGTACCTATCGACTCTGTCTAATGAACCTGTTTTTACACAATATTAGCGACTTTGACGGCGTGCCACCGATTTACCGTGTTGACTCGCTTCTTTCCGACTCCGGTGACAGGTTTGACTATATACTAACCAATCCGCCTTTCGGGAAAAAATCGGCAATGACTTTTACGAACGAACAGGGCGAGCAAGAACAAGATGAGCTTGTGTACAATCGACAAGATTTCTGGGCGACGAGTTCCAATAAACAACTGAACTTCGTTCAGCATATACATACGCTGTTGAAGACGAACGGAACGGCAGCAGTTGTCGTTCCTGATAATGTTTTGTTTGAGGGAGGCGCAGGTGAAACCGTCCGTAAAAAACTGCTTGAAACTACGGATCTGCACACCATTTTGCGTTTGCCGACAGGTATTTTTTATGCGCAAGGTGTAAAAGCAAATGTCATTTTCTTCGAAAACAAAGTAGCCAACCCTACCCATCAGACAAAAGAGGTGTGGATTTACGATTTCCGTACTAAAGTTCATTTTACTCTGAAGAAGAACCCACTGAAAGAGAGCGACCTTGAAGACTTTGTGCGGTGTTATCATCCTGAAAACCGTCATGTCCGCAAAGAAACCTACAGCATGGAAAACCCGGATGGTAGATGGCGCAAATTCACATATGATGAGATCATTGCCCGCGATAAGACAAGCCTTGACATCACGTGGATCAAATCTGGCGACGATACTGACGATTACACGCTTGTTGAGCTTCTGGATTTGATCAAAGAGAAGTCGACGGCAATCGTAACGGCTGTCGGGAAATTGGAAGAACTAATCGGCGAGGTTGATGAATAATGAATACGAAGGCACTCAGACAAAAAATTCTCGATCTTGCAATAAGGGGTAAACTTGTCCGGCAAGACCCGTCTGACGAGCCGGCTTCTGTTTTGTTGGAAAAGATTCGAACAGAAAAACAAAAACTAATAAGAGATGGGAAAATCAAGCGCGATAAGAACGCTTCTTTTATCTTTCGCGGTGATGATAAATTGCACTATGAGCAGTTCGCTGATGGTACGGTGAAATGCATTGAAGATGAGATCCCTTTTGAGGTACCAGAGTCTTGGGCTTGGGCGCGGTTGGGAAGCTTAGCAATTTTAATTTCGGATGGAGATCACCAACCCCCACCACAATCTAAAGATGGTGTTCCCTTTTTAGTTATATCTGATATCACTGCAGGTAGAATATGTTTTGAAAATGTACGATTTGTCGAGAAAACATACTATGACAATTTAGCTTGGTCGCGAAAACCACAACAAGGTGATGTATTATTCACAGTAACTGGATCTTACGGCATCCCTGTAAACGTAAAAATTGAAGAAAAATTTTGTTTCCAGCGACATATCGCATTAATACGTCCGTGTATTATTAAAAGCGATTTCTTAAGTCGTTTTCTCGAATCTTCGTTCATTAAACATCAATGTGATGAGCGTGCAACGGGTATAGCACAAAAAACAGTAGGGCTTGAATCGTTACGAAGGTTTTTATTTCCTTTACCACCATTCAAAGAACAAAGGCAAATTATTGAGATTATTGAATCCGTTTGCAAGCAAATTAGCATAATTGAAGTCGAAAAATATAACCTTGCTGCACTCATTGCCCGCGCTAAATCTAAAATCCTCGACCATGCCATTCGCGGAAAACTCATTCCGCAGGACCCTTCCGATGAGCCAGCCAGCGAACTGCTCGAACGCATCCGGGATGAAAGAGAAGAACTCATAAAAGCAGGAAAAATTAAACGCGATAAGAAAGAATCCTACATCTTTCGAGGTGATGATAACTCTTATTATGAAGACAAAAAGAAAATTCAAGATCTGATACCTTTTCAAATACCAGAAACATGGGCATGGACGCGGTTGAGAAACCTATGCCTGATAAATCCTCGAAATGTAGTTGAAGAAAACGTTATGGCTTCTTTCGTTCCAATGACCTTAATTAACGACGGTTATTCGAATGCTTTCACGTACCTACCGAGGGCGTGGACAGAAATCAAAACAGGATTTACTCACTTTCAAGATAACGATGTTGGTGTTGCGAAAATCACTCCATGTTTTGAAAATAGAAAATCTGTTGTGTTCTCTGAATTGCTCAATGGTATTGGTGCGGGCACAACCGAGCTACATATTGTACGTCCAATTAATATTGAAAACGTATTACCGTATTACGTTCTATGGCTTTTCAAAAGCAAACACTTCATTACGAACGGTACTAAGGCTTTTTCTGGCGCAGTCGGACAACAGCGGATAGGGAAAGAGTATGTTTCTGACATTCTATTTCCACTTCCACCTGTTGCCGAACAGAAGCGAATAGTTGCCGCAATTAAAGCAGCGTTCGAGCCACTAGACAACATTGCCGCAACGTTCATGTAAAAGAATGAAGCACTCCCGCAGAAAGGAGTGCTTTATTCTTTACCAAGTCACAACTTTGTCAACCAATGCCTGCTGTTCACTAGCAGTCCGGCGCAGATAAATCCGAGTTGTTTCAATACTCTCGTGTCCCATAAGATCAGCCAGTAGGGCGATGTCGTTGTACTTCTCAAGAAAATTTTTGGCATAGAGATGCCGGAAAGAATGGGGGTATACAACCTTCGAGTTAACACCATATTTTTCAGCATAATTCTTCAATTGCTGTGAAATGCCTCGCGTCGTAATGCGTTCTCCAAATCGATTAAGAAAAAGGAAACCAAAAGAGATGTTCACCTCTTTTAACCAAGCTATCGTCTCTATACGCAGTTTTTTAGGAATATACAATCGTCGTAGCTTTCCACCTTTTGCATAGAGGTCGAAATAGCCAGCTTCAACATGTTCAACTTTAATCTGTATGAGTTCACTTACACGCGCACCTGTCGCTGCTAGGTACCAGACCACAAAATACCATTCCATGTTGCTATCTTTCCTTAAACAGTTCTTCAAAAAGGTGTAGTCGGCATTGCTGATGACGTTCTCCAGGAAGTTTTTCTGTTGCACCTTGACGAATTTCAATTGCAACTTTCCTTTTCCTATAAATTCCAAATACTTATTAATTGCTTGAATACGTAAATTGACGGTTTTGGGCTTGAAAACCTCCAACAAATATCCCTTGTACGCCAACAGGTTTTCCTTGCTCACATCGTTGTAATGGACAAGGTAATAATTTACCGTCCACAGGTAGGATGTGAGTGTGTTTTCAGAGAGATTGTTCTTGCGGAGATGTGCCGCAAATTGTTCTTTCCGATTCATTGCATGATACCTCCAGATAATGAATTTTCGTAGTGAAAATTACTACCTGAAAAGGGTACCACGCATATATTCAAGTTGGTGAATCCTGCTATCGGCCACAATCCTCAAGAGATTTCAAAAAGAGCAATGGGAATATGTTATAGAACAATCGCTACCCTGACAATATAGATTCTTGAAAAAACTGAATCTGGAAACCTTAACCTTTAGTTAAAGCTTTCGATGATTCTATCAAATTGATAATTCATACTTTCTACGTTTGTAATGATACGCGCTTGTTCAGCAAGCGGTGGTAATGGAATCAAGGTATTTACGATTTTTTCTTTTGAAATGTTCGGTTGGGCTCCCCCCTCGCCTCTTTCTATAAATTCCAATCTGTTTTGAAGCAGAAAGAAAAATAAATATTGCGAATTTATGCCCCTAAATTCTGAACAGGCGCAACAAGCCTGGTTGGTAGTTGCCGGGAAAGAAAGAATACCTAATTTCCCTATTGTTGCACCGTACATAGCAATTAAAATCGAACCTCTTGGATTTAATTTTACCGATGTCTCTCGGAGTGCTAAATCAGTAATTGTTTCAGGAATATATTCTATTACTCGGTCATTCAGGTCTCCAGTTTTTAACCATGGAATATTGCCGTTGTAATATTCCGATTTGCTCCTACTTGGTGTGGCCCCAGATTGCCATGTTCCTATCGAACTAAGTCGCGCCCACACCCACCCCTTCGGTACATCAAACGATATCTGCTCATCAATGCAGGCGGTTTTCTCACCCGTCTTCTCATAATAAGAGTTATCATCACCTCGGAAGATGAATGATTCATTCTTATCGCGTTTAATTTTTCCCGCTTTTATGAGTTCTTGTCGTTCCGCTCGAATACGTTCTAAAAGAGTGCTGGCTGGCTCGTCGGACGGATCTTGGGGCACGAGTTTACCTCGAATGGCAAGGTCGAGGATCTTAGATTTCGCACGTATAATCGCTGCTTGCAAGTCGGTTTTGTTCTGTTCAATTTCCGATATCTGTTCAAGAGCGGATTTAATAGTGCTGACAATTCGCTGCTGTTCTGCAACGGGTGGGAATGCAAATAAAAAAGATGACAACTTTTGAGCGTTAATATTTGACTGGTTAACGCCATCCGTTTTTACAAGCAAGCAAACATTACGATGATATTCACTATTCATTATATAATTGAGAAAGTAAGGATTTATTAGAATCGGAGAAACTTTTATTAGATATCCAGCAAAAATTGCAGGCATTTCTCCCCTATATATCGCTGTTTTCCCTACCCATTCAGGGCTATTAGTACGATTGAAGAGAAGCTCATCTTTGTACAACAAATACTTTTTTATATCATTCTCATCTGATGTGTATACTAAATCATCATAGTCTATCTCGCCGTCTTGAAGATTTCCCATCCGCAAAACTGCAACATCTCCGGACCTTTGTGATTTTTGAGATGTGCCGTACTGAAAATCAGAGCAAACACTTCCCAACCGCGCCCAAGCCCAAGACTCTGGTACCTCAAAAGGGATCTCATCTTCAATGCATTTCACCGTACCATCAGCGAACTGCTCATAGTGCAATTTATTAGTACTGAAGAAGGGGAGGCAGGTGTTTCAGTATTCAAATTCTGGAGTCTTTTGGAAGGTATCTGTCTTACGGTGTCGAATACGAATTATTGATACTGCTGGAGTTAAGTAGCTGTGATGTTAAAGCAAAGAACATAATGTTTTAAAGGGGTTTAATTCACTATGGATAAGATAGAGAAAATCATTGCACACTATATTGAAAACCAAGAAGGAAAAATTGCTGAGAATGTAACCTTCCTACAGGAGAACGTAATAGGTAAGTCTAGCAACGAAATCGCTGCCTTAATTGCAAATGTTACACCAGAAGAAACGGGAGGAATTGTTGCAATTTCAGGATTCTATTATCAATTTTTAGTCGCGATTGAGTATATATTAGACATGCTTAAGGGGAAATGGGATTTCATTTTTATTGAGCATCTTGATGATATCGTAGTTGGAAAGGATAGTACGGTTAGGTTCATCCAAGTGAAGACTAGTGAAAAAGTAAAGATTGAAGCTTCTTCTAGTCCCGCATCAGGTTTATACTATCGGTCATCGATAGCAGGAAGAACAGAAAGAAAAAATAACAGTTGGATTGACAAGTTATTATCTAAAGCGGAACTACTCCAACAAAAAGATGGGTTCACCACTCAGTTTCAGTTATATTCTAGTTATCATTTTATAAAAACTAGAGATTTCGATTTTGATGTGTATACCGGCAACTCTAATTACGATATGAATATTACCGATACTGATCACTTGCTTTTAAAAGTCAGCGATACAGTATTTGATAAAAATGATGAGCATTATGATTATCAAATCAAATGCGGAGAAAAACCAAAAGAACTTTTAAGAAGATTTTATTTGCATACCGGTACAGGGCTTCAAAAATTGGAGATATTTGAGGATCATTTATGCATGAGGCTTAGCGAGTGGTTGTTCAGTGATATTGGGGATAGGGTAAGGGTTCATCCCACGGATTTGAACACATTAGTTGGACACTTGTGCACGAGATGTACGTACAGAGATAGTGCAGAACGGCTACTTATTACTAGAGATAAACTGGAAGAAATTCTGAGTGACATCAGAACAAGATGTCTAAACTCAGTCGAGCAAACTACTGAGAAGCATGGTAATATGTCTGCCGTTTCTAAAATAATTGATTCTATAGTCAGTGATATTGAAACCTGTGCACATGCATCTGCATTTAAAGATAAATTATATACCTATCGCGAGTATCTTAAGCAATGGGTGGATAACGGGGGGAATATTCGATCTCTGATTGAGCGATATGTGGACGGCACTATTAAGAGCTCTGCATATGTCAATTTAAATGAGTTAACCAGGCAGCAAAAATTATACGAATTTTTCAATGTTGTGTTTATTATGATGATTGTCAAAGACTCTTTTCTGGAATTCACTGATTCGAATAGCCTATTAACAAAGAAATGTACGGTTTCAAATCTTTTATTTTCATTTTTAAGCTTGGAATCAAGAAATAACTTAGCAACTGGTTTACAAAAACTTGAATCGATCATACAACAATCTGACATAAATGATCATCTTAACCTGCTGGATAAAACACTAAAAATCGTTTTTCAAAATTACACTGACAGAAAATTTACGAAAACAGTTCGTCATGAAATCAAAAGCTTCTCAGAAATTCAAATAGAAGGATTTGAAGAGACCACCCCGCTTAATAAAGTAACGTATCTTGTTGACATTATTCCAGGGGTGGAAATGAAGTTGGACTTTTCAGAAGCCTTGGATGAACAAGATTGTTTTCGAGATAAAATGCAAGAAATTTGGAATAAGTATTGTAGTGAGGTGAGTTAATGGATATTTTTAACGCAACACACAACAGATTACTTGGGAATGGTTTTGACATTTACGATATTGAAGAAATTGAGAAATTGGGTGCATCATTTTATAAGTCTTATGTAAATAATGTGGTCATAAAGAAACTGCATTATAGCGAAGAAATCAATTTGATAAAATCATTTTCAATGGAGATAAGATCTATTTTGATAGGGCTTAAAGAGAATATCTGGAATACTTACTTGCTGTTCTGCATCGGTAATGAAGTTGATTTTGAAACAAACTACAAGATTGAACGGGATACTCAGGCATTGCGCAAATATGCTATATGTAATGAGACAGACTTGAACCGGATTCCCTTTTTAGATGAGTTTAGAGTAATTAAAAAACCGATCAAAAACGAAGTAACTTTAGAAGATGAAAGTGAATACCTTCAAGAAATCATTCATTTTCTTCAAGAAAGTGATGGGAAACAAAATAAATTGAGCGTGACTCAGTTGGATGAGCTAATGAATAAAATACTGAAAATGGTGGAGACACGCTATGAAAATAGACAAAATAACTCTTAAAAATTTCAGGAATTACCATGGGGAAGTTTCATTTGATCTATCGAGAAAAATAACCATTTTGCACGGAGATAACGGGTTTGGAAAAAGCTCTTTTTTTGATGCCATTGAGTGGTGTTTTACAAGCAAGATTTCGCGCATGAATGGAACGGATACAGAAATAAAAAGGGATATCTTTAATAAACGATGTAAACTCCAAGAAAATGAGATCCTATCGGTTTCTATTGAATTTGAAGGAAACATATTAACTCGTTGGTTCAGTGTCACTGGAAATGATCTTGGAAACGACTATGGAAATACGCAGGTTACCTTGAATAGTAGTCATGGAGACTTTTATAGGGGACAAGGGGAAATTGAAGCGTTCTTGAAGGAAGGCACTTTAGATCAGACAAGCTTTGGGCGTGGTAGTTACGGACAACTTATAAAGCAGACATTTATATTATCTCAAAGCCAAGTCGCAGACTTTGTTACGTCAGAAGAACCTTCTGAGAGATTTAGAGCGCTAGCGGACATTATGGGATTCAGAGCTTTGTTAAATGAGTCTGATAACATGAAGAAAGTACATACTTCTTTAATTAAGCAATCCGAGGCTATAAGAAATCAAATTACCTCCCATGAAAATTTAATGAAGGGAAAGGAAGAGGTAAAACAAGAGGTAGACATTTTCGAGTTGAACAAGAAATTAATCGATATAGGTATTACTGAACTAGCTATCGATTTAGATACTCAAATTGCTCAAACTAACAAGCAGGCACTGGCTGATAAGATTAACGCCGAAAAGTTTTTAGAACTTTACGAGGAACTGAATCTAGAGCATGTCCACAGTGTCAGCACAATTGTAAGTCAAATTTCTGAGAAAGAATCAGATTATGAAAAATTAAAGGCCCGCGAGGAACAATTAAAAGAATTCTTAAAGAGAATAAATCAGAGAACAAATTCCCTTATAAAAGAAAGAGATAATATCCAGAAGTACAATCAGACGCGTATGACTATTCAAGAAAAGGAACAAGAGTTAGCCTCCCATGATAGGGGTTCTTTAGACTTAAATAAAGTCACGGAAAATCTTAATGTATTAAGAAAGCGAGCTTCATCCATAGAATTTACGCTGTCTTTCCAGCCTACAATAATGCAAAATGTAGAACGACAAAAAAAATTACCTACTAATCTGGAACTTTCTATAATAAATGAGGCTACTCTTAAAAAAAGAAAAGAAAAGCTTCTTTTTTTGGCTGAGAGGTTATCTTCAATAATTCAAGATAACAAGGATAATCTACTTCTTCAACTTATTGCAAACATAAAGGATATAAAAAGTTATGTTGTTGCAAATGACATGGAGAAATGTCCAGTATGTTCTTCTACCCCTGAAGAAAACTTGGAGTCGTGCATAGATCATAATATTCTTTCGTATTCAACAAAATTAGACAGGGATACCTCCTATGTAAGTAAAGCCATATCGTTAAAAAGCAGGATTACAAATATGCTGGCTAAAACGGATGAAAAGATCAATGAAACGAACAATAACGTTACAAAGATGAATTTAGAACTAGATCGTTTAAAAGAGGAGTACAATAACTATATAAATAACAATTTGTTCTCCGAAGAACTGATTCAAGCCTCAGCTGCACATTTAAAAGATGAGTTGGGCAAGGTAAGAGAGGAAATCATTTTACAGCAAAAAATTATTGAATTAATAATTTCTCTTGAGAAAATGAAAGAAGAACTGAAGGATCTTGGTAGTGAAACTGCTTCGAAAAAAATAAAAACAGAGAACGAGGTAGGAAACTCGATTGAACGAATGACAAAAGCGAGCGGTAGGGTAGCAAAGCATCGGACTCAAATGGAGAGTAGTATTCAAAAACTGTCTTCCGATATTCAGGATGACCAGATTATTTTAAAGCGGCTGCAACCGTTTTTAAGAACGGAACAGTACGATATTCCACTCCAATCGTTAATTTCAAAAAATAGAGATTCGATATCCAGAAATGAGCGGAAGATAAGCAGATTATCGGATATAAACCAAGTTCAATATGCTATTAAGCACAACCAGGAAATTCAAAATCAAATTCAAGAAGTCAAGCAAACAATCGAGGCTCTTAGTAACAGGAAAACCGAAATTGACAAGATTGCTGAATCTCTAAAGAAATATAAAACGCAATTGTTTGACTTTTTCGATTCCGACACAAAAGATTATTTGAACGACAACAATTCACCTATACAAAAGTATTACAGATATCTCAATCCACTTCCAACCAATAATCTGATTCAGTTCGATGGAGCGGATGAAAAATTGTCTATTAAGGTCGTGTTTGAGAACGGCCCTGAAGAAAGTAATGCTCAAAATATACTGAGCTCCGGGCAGTTAAACGTCTTAGCGATTTCTATTTTTTTGGCGATTAACGAAGCTCAAAATATTAATGCTCTCGACTTCATTGCAATTGACGACCCAATTCAAAATATGGATGATGTAAATCAGTATTCAATTTGCGATGTGTTGGGTCAAATTAATAAACAAATTATCTTTTCTACTCATGACCTAGACTTTGTAAAACTATTTTTGAAAAAAAATGAACATAAAAAAGATGATATTCAGGTTTTTAGTTTTACAAGCCCGTTTCTTACGCAGGATAAAATACAGCATATTCCTTGTTAGTAAGTTGAATTATATCTAATTTTAGGGTATACACGTATAGCAAGATATGTAATTCGTTTGTCTGTTCAGGTAGAGATTCTAAGAGGGTTAAGAACGTCGATTAACGATATCTTCTACAAGATTTATTGGAATTCTTGCCGAATGTGAAATGCCACATTCCATGATGTAGTTTTACATGTTGTTCTTTATCCAAGCTTGGCGTATATATCCAAGTGTCGCGTATTCAGGGAGCTGAAAAATAAAACAAAATAAATTTTCCTCCAATTACCCCAAACTCCCCTCGGTTTTTTGTAGCCAACATGTAGCCAAAAGGGATAATTCGGGGTAATTTTGCTCAAATCAGCTTAACATCAATTAACACGATCCGAACCCGAAAAGCCGTATGAAATAAGGATTCCCGGCACTGTTCAACAAAAAGTAAA
Organism: Cohnella cellulosilytica; assembly: GCF_042431195.1. NCBI lineage: Bacteria > Bacillati > Bacillota > Bacilli > Caryophanales > Paenibacillaceae > Cohnella > Cohnella cellulosilytica. The sequence goes on along the minus strand of NZ_JBHMDN010000007.1, from coordinate 253,522 downwards.
ACCAGTTAAAGCGTCAAAAGCAGGGGTTCGACTCCCCTCGCCTCCACCATACTTACTAAAAACGAACACAATATATAGTTGGTGGATGTGCAGTTACAGTTTGGTTTAGTTAATAAAAAGGACAGCTAAGGGTGATTTAGAGGCCCCTTAGCTGTCCTTTTATTAATATGCTCAGGCTATATTTTAAAAAATAGTTGCAATAACATCCTATTGGGTGTATCGTGAAATTAGTTGCAATAACATCCTATTGGGATAGGGGGCGGATAATTTGACCGAACATTGGAGATCGAATGACAAAAGCTCAACGGAATCGCACGGACAATACATTTCGGCCATCTATCGCCATATGCAGATATTGATCTCAGCCGAGCTGGCGCCGTATCGAATCGGAAGCGGACAGTATATTTTTCTTATGGCGATTGCGTTTCAGCAACCAATCACTCAGAAGGCGCTAAGCGAGAAACTGCTCATTGACAAAACAACTACCGCCAAGGCGATTGCCAAGTTGGAAGCAGAAGGTTACGTACGGAGGGAAGCCGATCCCGTCGATAACCGCTATCATCTGCTCTATTTGACGGACACGGGACGCGAGGTGGTGCCTAAGGTACAGGAAGCACTGGCCCGCGTTAAGAAGAAAACCCGGAAAGGTATTACCGATGAGGAGTATGACTTGTTAGTAAGCCTGCTGAAAATCGTGCTTCGGAATTTGACCGAGCAGGAGGAGACATAAGATGAGCGGGTACGAGGGAGCAGACTTGACGGAAGAGCTCTTAACTTGGGCTTGCGTTACAAAGCAACCTCATCGGTTCGGAGGGGTAGAATTTCAGCTGAACGGTACAGAAATCGGACATCTTCACGGCAATCACTTATTCGACCTGCTTCTGCCGAAATCCGAACGCGACCGGTGGATCGAAGATGGCAAGGCAAGACCGCATCATATGTATCCCGATTCTGGCTGGGTATCCGTTTATTTGAATACCGAGCAAGATGTCGCTTATGCCATTGAAATCGCACGTTCTAAATATGATCAAATAAAATTGAAGGGTGAGATGAAAAATTGATTAATAACGAGGCATTCCCTTATGAGAAAAAGCGCAAACAAGTATTTGGGTTGGAGATGGCCTATGTGGAGGAAGGATGCGGTGACCCGATCGTCTTCCTGCACGGCAATCCAGCATCCTCCTATCTCTGGCGCAACATTATTCCTTATGCCCAGAAATTTGGTCGCTGCATTGCACCTGATCTCATTGGAATGGGCGATTCCGCAAAGCTTCCGGACAGCGGGCCTCACGCGTACACCTTTGCTGATCACCGCCACTATCTTGACGAGCTGCTCAATCAGCTTGGCGTGACCGAACGTGTAACTTTCGTGGTGCACGACTGGGGATCGGCACTGGGCTTCGATTGGAGTAAGCGCCATCCCGGCACGGTCAAGGGCATCGCTTACATGGAGGCAATCATTAAGCCGCGCAGTTGGAGTGAAATTCCGGAGAATGGACGAAAAATCTTCCAGACGCTCCGGACGCCGGAAGGGGAGCGAATGGTGCTAGAGCAAAATTCGTTCATTGAGTTCAACTTGCCGGTCAACATATTGCGCAAGCTGACGGATGAAGAGATGGAACAGTACCGTCGACCGTTCCTGGAGCCGGGCGAAAGCCGCCGTCCAACGCTCAGTTGGACACGCCAACTTCCGTTTGACGGAGATCCGGCTGATGTAACGGAGATTGTCACTGAGTATGGAGAATGGCTGGCGCAAAGCGCTGTTCCCAAACTATTCATTCAATGCGATCCCGGCTTATTGCCGCAATCCCACATCGATTTCTGCCGTACATGGCCATCGCAGACCGAAGTTACTGTGCCAGGCCGCCACTATCCCCAAGAAGACGCACCCGATGAAGTTGGCGAAGCGCTTGCCGGATGGCTGAAAAATTTGGATTAACGTTACGTTTAACGAATGGTAGGGTGGACAAATGAGCCCCTCGAAGCTATTTCATTGTTCCGCTAGTGGGAAACGATAGTGCCACGGAGAAAGGCTTATTGTTCGTAAGTCCATGTATGAGAAACTTCAAGCACTTGAAAATGAGAGTGAAAACTTGGAGAAACAGCTTGCAGTTGCAGAGTTATTCGAAGTAAGCATCCCCTGACCCGAAATGATGAAAAGTATCGTGCCAAGTTGGTTAACGTATTCGTCAATTCCATATATCTGTACGATGACGAGGTTGTGTGGGGGTCGTTTTTAGATAAGGACGCGCCACCATAACTAACCCCCTCTCTTGCTCACTCGGAGCAAAGGGAGGGGGTTAAATTTTTAGAGGCTATTACTTGTCACACTCGACCGAATAGCTTACAAATCAAGCCCCAGGTCAAGCACGATGTTCAGCATCCGCATGATGATTACGACCGACTGGTCGCGGGTAGCGGTGGCGTTCGGTGCGAATTGGCCGTCGCCGATACCGTTCACGATGCCTGCTTGGCTGAGCTGGTTGATATACTCCGCTGCCCAGCTGCCTCCGATATCGGAGAACTTCGTTCCGCTAGCCGCGCTCATATTCATAATACGAGCCAGGATTGCAGCCATCTCCGCACGGGTGATCTCTTGATCGGGATTAAACGCGCCCTTGCTTGTACCGTTGGCAATGCCTGCACGATGCAAGGCTCTGATGTAGGCATCCGCCCAGTGACCATTCGTATCGGAGAAGGAACCGTCCTCTCCTGTTATATCCATGCCTAACGCATTGACCATCATCTCGGCGAATTCAGCTCGTGTTACAGGATTCGAACCTTTGAACTCACTGTTAGGCTCGCCTTTGACAATACCAAGCTGCGAAGCCAGCTGTACAGCCTTGGCAGACCAGTGCGCAGCAGGTACGTCGGAGAAGTTGATCGGCTGGTTCGCTTGCAGCGCTTGCTGCACGGCAGCTTTCATTTGTTCCGCGTCTACAAGCTTACTATTCAACAAGGGCTTCTCCGGAGTTGGTGTCTGCTCCGTAGAGCCGGAATTCTCCGCTCCAGAGCCAGAATCCCCTTCAGAACCGGATTCCGTTCCAGCGCTGGATTCCGTCCCTGAGCCGGAGCCGCTCGCCGGTGTCGAATCCGATGAGGTATAGCGCGTCACCCTGATTTTCAGATCGGCAGAGTTGCCGCCACTGAATACGAAGGTCAAAACATCGTTGTTCGACAATGTCGCCAGATAGCTCTTCTTGATTGTCACGACTTGCGTACCGTTCGCCGAAGCGGCTGCCGCGCTGTAGTCTCTGTCTGCAACCAGCGCAGCATCGCCCTTCATGATTGCTCTGAGCGCGTTGCCCTTCAAGGTTACGTTCACCCTGGCGTCGGATTGCGAATTCGTGTAGAACGTTGCTGTTGTTGGCGAAATTGCGGAATTCTCGTGATCCCCTAAGCCTATAACTGTCCAGAATGCCTCCTTGGGCCTATAGCTGTTGTCGAACAGCACAGGCATACCTGAACCGCGCCAGCTTTGAATGTCGGCCTTGCCCCAGAACGTAATGCGGTCGATGGAATCGGCATACTTCTTGTAAATAGTAAACAAAGTGCCATACAGCTCTGCTTGCTGCTCTTGTTTCGCTTCGTCAAGGTGATAATTGTTATTTTTCGCGAAAGGAATGTCAAGCTCGGAAACACTGATTCTTAAGCCCGCTTGAATGAAGCGTTCGATTGTGGTTTCAACTTCCGTTATGTCAACATCAGGGTCCTGACCCACCCAGAAGTGTGATTGCATGCCAACGCCTTCGATCAGCTTACGGGCTTGATCGGTGTTTCTGGAATCGGTCTCCCACTTCGCGTTAAGGCTTTCAGCCATTTGCGCGATCTGCTCGTACTTGTAGGTTTCGTTGTAGTCGTTGTAATAAAGCATCGCGTCGGGGTCGACCAAGCGGGCGGCTACAAACGCATCGTAGATATAATCCGCGCCGCTTTCGCCTTGGTTCGGGTCGGCGCCGTTGGCATAAGCGATATACCAAGGCGAATCTTTACGCAAGCCTGTTGTCCAGTCGCTGCCGTCAAAGTTCTGGGTCGCGTCGCTAAACGCTTCGTTGACAACATCCCATGAAATGACCTGACCTTTGAAATGCTCCGCTACGTTAGCGATATAGCTTTCAAGGTTCGCTTTCGCGCTTTCGCGGTTTGCGGCATCGCCTTTATTCAGCCACGCAGGGGATTGCTGGTGCCATACAAGCGTGTGCCCGTGAACGGCTATGTTGTTCGTCTTTGCCCAATCGATCAGCTTGTCGGCTACGGTGTAGTCGTAAGTGTCTTTTGCTTTGGAAATGTTTTCAGGCTTCATGATGTTTTCAGGCGTAACTACGTTATATTGGGCCTTAAACATGTTTTCGGTTTGCTCGATAACGGTATCCTTTTTCAGTGCCTGGTCTGCCTGATCATTCTCTTGACCCCAAGGCGTCGCGTTGGCATCGCCGCCCCAACCAAGAATATTACCGATCAAGAAATATTGGCTGTAAGCGTCTTTAAGGGACGGAAGGGCTAAATCCCACTTGGATTCCGGCCATACGTAATCGTCAGGGATAAACGGATCGTCTGTGTTTGACCATTCAACCAGAACATTGTCGGTATCATCGGTAATTTTGATGCTATTGATTGTAAAATCGTTGCTGCCTGCCGTTCCGCGAATAGCCAGGTTGCCGATAAGCCCATCGGCAGGCTCGCTGCCGCTCATTACGAAGTCAACGGCATAGTCTAACGTTTCTCCCTTATTTACGCCGCTTGTGAATGAACCCGGAACGGTCGTCGCTATTGTTCCGGCCGCGTACGAATAAGCCGCGTCGCTTACAACAGCGGCATCCGCTCCGGTGTAACCGCCGTTTTCGTTCCCTGCAATCCAACGCACCCGATAACCGGTTGCGCCTGTTGACGTAGCGTTAAACGTAAGGTGATATTTCGCGTCTTTAACGGGCGTGAAGGCTACCGCATCGTCCTCCGTACTGGAGGAGAATGGCCATTGTGTCCTGTCTAAGCCTAAAATAATATTTACGCCTGACCATCCGTCTCCCTTTGTCGTTGACGATACATGAATGCCGGGAACGGTCGATAAAGGTTTGCGTGGCATTTCAATTCCGCCTTTAACTTCGATGATAAGGCTGTCGATTACAAAACTCGTCAGACCCTCGCTGGCTTGTATTCTGAGATCATCGCTTGCATCCCATTCGTCTTCGTAGTCTAATGTGAAGCTTGCGGTTGCGTCAACCGATGTAATTTCACCAGCGCTTGAATGATTTAAAGCAATTTTCGCACCGCTCGGTATAGTAACGCCATCCGGGATATGCCCGGCTAATTTAACGTTATACGCTGCATTTTCTACCAACCCTAACGCGGCGGCTTTAACATCGATGGCATCCCAACTGTTTACACGATTAGAGATTTCAAGCGCTATTGTGCCGTCGGTATTTGATATTCGGCTGAGCGTAGGACCGCCGGCTTTTTGCAGATAAGCGGTTCCGCCATTCGTCATAATGTCGACAAGCCCGGGATCTTCTTGAAGATCGTAGGCTACAACAACCTTATCCGAAGCCGGGGGCGGGTCCGTTGGGGGTGTTGAAGCGTTAATGCTAAGAACAGTGGTTAATGCGGCCGTCCCGCTTTGCGTAAAGCCGCCAACCGTTTGATCGTCAAAGTTGGCTTCGTAGACAACCGTACCGACCTCGTCTTTAACCACAAAATTGTTAATGTAGTAAGTAATATTCTTGGCGTCCGTAGCTCCGCCATCGCCGGCTTTAACAAACTGAATTTGCTCGCCGCTTTCCGCTAAATAGGTATAGGTCGCTGTGTAGGAGGTCCAAGCGGGGCTAGCGGCGCTTAAAGACTCTGTGTTTTTAATCCAGTTGTAGTTCCCGCTGGTTTGTAAAATAATGCCCGCCACATCTTGATCGGGGGTGTATAAGTCATAGGAAAAGGTGTAGGTGGAGTCGGCCACGAGGTTCAAGCCGCTTGCCCCTGTGTCAATTTGCAGACCGTCCCATTGATTCCCGCCTGTAGTTTGAATCTTTAAGAAATAATCCGGCGCTACCGCGGATAATGTCGCCGTTCCGCTTTGCGTAAAGCCGCCAACCGTTTGATCTTCAAAGTCGGCTTTGTAGACAACCGTGTCGCTCTCGTCTTTAACAACAAAATTGTCGATGTAGTAAGTGATATTCTTGGTGTCCGTAGCTCCGCCATCGCCGGCTTTAACAAACTGAATCTGCTCGCCGCTTTCCGCTAAATAGGTATAGGTCGCTGTGTAGGAAGTCCAAGCGGGGCTTGCGGCGCTTAAAGAATCCGTGTTTTTAATCCAGTTGTAGTTCCCGCTGGTTTGTAAAATAATGCCCGCCACATCTTGATCGGGGGTGTATAAGTCATAAGAAAAGGTGTAGGTGGAGTCGGCAACAAGGTTTAAACCGTCTGCCCCTGTGCTTATTTGCAGACCGTCCCACTGTTTCCCTCCTGCTGTCTCAACTTTTAAAACATAATTCCCATTGTCGGAGCCTCCAGCCGCACTCGCCTTCTGCACGGTCCCAAACTGCGGCAAAAACAACGTAACCGCAAACCCTAACATCAGAATCTGCTTAAACCGCTTTTTCATCGTATTACTTTCCCCTCCCCAAATAGGATACAGCAGCCTCCCGGCATTCGCCGAGGCTTGCGGCACAAATCTGTAATCGCTTACAAAATTGGTGATAATCTATGTATATCAGAAAAATGCAGGGATTGCCTTGCAGTACGCGCACAATAGATATCATGCCGGCAAGAGGGCTCCCGGAGGGGATGCGCCAGTTGCTAATGCATGCTCAAAAATATAGAATAGCACTAAAGGTGCGATCGCTTTCAAGGGATATATCCAGAGAAGATTAGCCTTGCAATAGATGCACGAGAGATCTCATGTTCGCGCGGAAGGGAACTCTGGCCGCATGGATGGGATGGGGGAAACCTATGAAGTCCATGGATCAAATCAATAGTGCGATTGATTATGTTGAAGCCCATATTACGGAGGAAATCGACCTGCAGCAGGTCGCGAGAAGGGCGTGCTGCTCGGTATATCATTTTCAACGGATGTTTTCCTATATAACGGATATCTCGCTCTCCGAATATATTCGCCGCAGGAGGCTGACGCTGGCAGCTTTCGAGCTGCGAGAGGGCGGGGAGAAAGTGATCGACGTAGCTGTCAAGTACGGGTATCAGTCGCCGGAGGCTTTCTCTCGGGCATTCAAAAGTATGCATGGCGTCATGCCCACGATGGCGCGGAACCCAAGCACGCCTCTCAAAGCTTATCCCAAGCTCTCCTTTCACATGTTCGTTGATGGCGAAAGCGAGATCAAGTACCAGATCATGGAGAAGCCGGCTTTCGAGGTATGCGGGATTAAGACGGATATCGTCGCCGATCCGGAGCGGATGCACGCCCAGATCACCAAGTTTTGGGAGGATCATATCGACAGCGGCGTCGTGGGTCAATTCCACCGCGATATCGGACTGGACTATAATACGCCGCTTAACGCGGCGCTTTTCAATTATTCGCCGAGTATGTTCTCCTACATGATCTGTTACGATTCGCCAAGCGACGGCGTGCCTGCCGGATATTTCGCGTTGTCCGTTCCGTCGCTTACATGGGCGGTATTCTTTACCGCTAAACATCCCGGTCATCTGACCACAAGAGTTGTTCGCCGCATGCGCGAGCGTATTTTCCTGGAGTGGTTCCCAACGTCCGGCTACACGCAAGCTGTGGGGCCGGAGTTCGAGATGTTCAGCAGGGACAATGAAAACTTTGTGGTGGAGGTATGGATTCCGATTGCGAAATCGGATACTTTTCTATAGAGTCTATCGGTTGGCAAATGAAATCAAGCTTCGGCGAATTATGGATTTGAAAGGCAGTTGAGTCAGCATGCTGGCGCGCGAACAAATAGCGGATCGATTAAGGGCTCGAATCCGGACCTCCGGACACCTGATTGGCGTGGCTGCGGGCAACGGGGCGGTCGCGAAATATGCGATCCAAGGAGGGGCCGATTTTATTCTGGCCCTGACCTCGGGAAGGTTCAGGCAGATGGGCAGAAGCTCGTTGGCGGGCATGCTTCCGTTTGCGAACGGGAACGAGCTGGTTATGCAGTTCGCGGTGCAGGAAATCGTTCCTTTGGTCGAGGGGGCACTTCCTGTCCTATTTGGTCTGTGTGCCAGCGATCCGACGATTCATCCGGAGCGGTATATGGATAAAATTATCGGTCATGGCTTTTCCGGCATTACCAACTATCCTTCGGTAGGGGTGATCGACGGACAGCTGCGCGAAGCGTTGGAAGAAGCGGGGCTGGGGTATCGGAACGAGATCGAGGCCATTCGGATCGCGCATCGCAAAAACCTGTTTACGATCGCTTTCGTGTTCGACGGCGAACAGGCGGAGCAGATGGCTGCGGCAGGAGCGGACGTGATCTGCGCCAACCTCGGACTCACCAAAGGGGGAGAGCTCGGCGCCAAAAAAGTGCTGTCCCTGGAAGCGGGCGTACGGCTCGCCAACCAAATATTCAGCCGCGTCGACGAGACCAATCGGCATGCGCTCAAAATACTGACCGGAGGACCGATCAGCACGCCTCTCGATTTGCAATACATGTACGATAATACGCCTGCAGTCGGATACGTGGGTGGATCGTCGCTGGAGAGAATTCCATCCGAGCAGTTCATTACCGATCGCATCATCGAATTCAAGGATACGGGAGACTCCCGAAAAGATAAATTGCTGCAGAAAATGCTGGACGGCGTGCAGAAGCATTACGACTACGTTGAATTCGTTAAAGAATACGTCTCGGAAAATTACATGAACGAAATCTCCTTCCACGAATTGGCGTTGGTGGCTCATGTATCGAGAACGTATTTGAGCACACTCTTCAAGAGAACCGTCGGCTGTACGTTCCCGGAGTATCTGGCGAAGTTCAGAATCGGCAAATCGATTGAAATCATGAAGCAGAGGCGCGTCCCTCTATCGGAAATCTCCAATCTGGTCGGATTTAACGACTATGCTCACTTCAGCAAAACCTTCAAAAAAATCACGGGTCTATCCCCCAAGGAATTCCGCAGCAGCCTCTCCGGCACGACCTTTCCGAGCGAACCCCTCCCCGAGTAAGCGCAGGTGATAAAGGCGGTTGCGCTCCTAACATTTATCCATGAAAAACGAACATATAGACATTTGTTTCCGTACAAGCTGTCATTATAATTACCTCAAGAAACGAATTGAGGGGGGAGCGGGAGGATACGAAGATGCCGTATACGCGCAAAGAAGTGCTGAGCCGATTGAGGCAGGAAGCGGCGGGCGGCAAAATCATTGTCGGCGTGTCGGCGGGCACGGGAGATTCGGCCAAGGCCGCCGAAGCCGGCGGGGCGGACTTGATCGTCGTGTACAATTCCGACGGGTATAAGATGCCTGGCGGCAATCTTTTGGCAGGACTGCTTCCCTACGGCGATGCGAACGGGATCGTCGCAGACTTGGGCCGCGAAGTGCTGCCGGCTGCCGGAATGACTCCCGTTATCGCAGGCGTATGCGGTACCGACCCGTTCCGGATCATGGATGTGTATCTGAAGCAGCTTAAGGAGCAAGGCTTTTCGGGCGTTCAGAACTTTCCGACGGTGGGATTGTATGACGGAGCTTTCCGGGCGAACCTGGAGGAAGCGGGTATGGGCTATGCCTTGGAAGTGGAGATGATCGGCAAGGCGCGCAGGCTTGACCTGTTTACTTGTCCGTTTGTGTTCAACAGAGAAGAGGCCAGAAGCATGGCGGCTGCCGGGGCCGATTGTCTCGTCGTCCATCTGGGCCTGATTACGAACGGACCGATTGGCATACGCAAGGCGCAGACGTTTGACGACGGCCTCCGGACGCTTCGGGAGATTGGCGATGCCGCACGGTCGGAGAATCCCGAGCTGATCGTCATGTGCTACGGCGGTCCTATGGCCGAACCCGAGCAAGCCAGGCAGGCAGTCGCACAGATGGACGGGCTTCACGGTTATTTTGACATTCCAACACTATGAAGAGGTGAACCGACTTGCCGGTTATAAGCGTGAAGGATCAGGAGAACTATCCGGACTGGAGCGAATTCAGCCACTACGGGATTAACTATTTAAAGGTTGGCCAGGAGGTACCGCTGCACTATCACGACTGCAACGAATATTGGGTAATCGTGAGTGGCAGAGGCATCTGCACGACAGAAGGCGATACGTACGAGATTGGACCCGGGGACCTGGTGCTGACCAAGCAAGGAGACGAGCATTCGCTCGTCGTGACGGAGGAAATGGCGGCCGTGTACATTTACGGAATCATGCCTCCGGGAGGCACGACCGGTTACCGTTACCGAAACCAGACACAAGAAAGCGGAGAGTGAGCGACGTGAGCGTAAAATTGAAACTGATCCAAGCCGGCATCGGCGGACACGGCCAAGGCGTGGCGCGTCACTTCGTGTATCCGTCGCCTGATTTTGCATTTGCAGGCGTCATCGATCTGAACCCGGATGCGCTGCGGGCGGCCGGAGCCGAATTCGGCATTCCGGAGAATCGTCTCTATACGGACTATCGCACCGCTTTCGCGGAAGCGGGCGCCGATGCGGTGCTGATCGAAGTGTACTCGCCGGCCCATTATGAAATCGCCAAGAGCGCGCTGGAGCACGGCCTGCACGTGCTGATCGAGAAGCCGTTTACGCTGACGCTCGCCGATGCGCGCGATCTCGTTGATCTGGCGAAGAAGCAGGAACGCAACATCATGATCAATCAGAACTATCGTTTTAATACGTTGGTGATGACGCTTAAGAGGACGCTTGCGAATGGGGCGCTCGGCAAGCTGCTGTTCGCCGAATCCCGTTTCTTTCGCTACCATGACGGCAAACCGTATCAGCGTGCGATGGATAACTACATTTTGCTGGAAATGTCCGTGCATCATATTGACATGATCCGTTTCCTGCTCGATACGGATATCGTTGCCGTGAACGGCCGGACCTGGAACGATCCCGACAGCGGTTATCAGGGCGATCCGCACGTGCAGGCGGCGTACGACACGGAAGCGGGCGTGCCGGTATTTTATCTTAGCAGCTTGTTGGGGCAGGGCGTTCCCGATCCTTGGGAAGGCATCTGGAGGTTCCAATTCGAGAAGGGCTCGGTTCATCTGGACGACCGGGGAGATGGATATGGCGTGTATGTCGCCGATGCGGAGCAGAACATCGTGAAGGCGAGTCCGGTGGCGAGCGACAAGGACGGCATTCACGGCGTACTGGCAGAATTCGCCGCATCGATCCGGGAGAGAAGGCAGCCGGCTGTCTCCGGCGAAGACAATTTGCGCACGCTTGCGGCGCTGCTGGCAACGGCTCAATCATCGCGCGAAGGCAGGACGGTTCGGCTGGACGAGCTGTAATCGGTGCTGACCGGCGTCACCGTGAAGTTGGTAGTGGAAGCGTGAGTCTGGGGAGATATTCTTAGACAGGATGAAGGAATCGGAAGAGGCCGCTTATATCGGTTTATCTTGGGGAGGCGTTAACAATCGCGGATTCAATTGTGCTCGTGTGCGCCCTGGATACGAAAGGCGAGGAGGCGGCTTATGTGAAGTCGCTGCTCGCAGAAGCCGGGCTGAATGTGCGAGTATTGGACAGCGGCGTGTTGGGGCGGCCCGCGTTCTCCCCGGATATCTCCGCCGAGGATACGGCTTTCGCGGGTGGAGTCAAGCTCGCGGAGCTGGCGGCCCGCCGCGATCGCGGAGAAGCGGTCGCAGCGATGATGCGGGGAGCCGCTGCGATTGTCGCCAAGCTTCATGACGAAGGGGAGGTAGCCGGCATCATCGGGCTTGGCGGCAGCGCCGGGACGTCGGTCGGCACCGCGGCCATGCGCGCGCTGCCGCTGGGCATACCGAAGGTGATGGTGACGACGATGGCATCGGGCAATACGCGGCCTTTCGTCGGTCAATCGGATATTACGATGATGAATTCGATCGTCGATATTTCCGGGCTTAACCGCATCTCTCGCGAGATGCTCGGCAATGCCGTGTATGCGCTTATCGGCATGGTCCAGGGGAGAAGAGAGGCGGAGCGGCGGGAACGCGAAAGGGCGGCGGCAGGCGCTGCAGGTGCCGCTTTGCCGGATAAGCCGCTGATTGCCGCTTCGATGTTCGGCGTGACGACGCTATGCGTGGATGCCGCGCGCGCGTACCTTGAACAGCACGGCTACGAGGTGCTGGTGTTCCACGGGACTGGCGTTGGCGGCGCGACGATGGAGAGTCTGATTCACACCGGTTATTTCGCCGGAGTGATCGATATTACAACCAGCGAGCTGGCGGACGATGTGGCGGGCGGACTGCTCGGCGCCGGCCCGGAGCGGCTCACAATGGCGGGCCGAAGCGGAGTGCCGCAAGTCGTCTCCGTCGGCGCGGCCGACATGGCCAATTTCGGTCCGCCGGACACGGTGCCGCCGCATCTGCGGGCAAACCGCCTACTGCATCGGCATAATCCAAACATTACGCTGATGCGGACCAACTCGGAAGAGAATCGGCGGCTCGGAGAGCTGATCGCCGCCAAGCTGAACAGCGGATCGTACCCGGCCCGGACGGCCGTTTACCTGCCGCTTCGCGGCGTATCCTCTATGGACGCCCCAGGCGAGCCGTTTCACGGGCCTGAAGAGGACGAGGCCTTGTTCTCGACCATTCGTGCCGGCCTGCGCAAGGATATTGAGCTTGTCGAGATGGATTGCCACATCAATGACGAATCGTTCGCTCTGGCGATGGCCCGCAAGCTGGTCGAACTGATCGAGAAATAATAAAGAGGTTGGAGGAGGGAACGCCATGCCTTATACGAGACAACAAATCCTGGAACGTCTGCGCGCGAGAATTCAAGACGGCCTTCCGATTATCGGAGCCGGAGCGGGAACCGGCATTTCCGCCAAGAGCGCCGAAGCCGGAGGCATCGATCTGATCATCATCTATAATTCCGGTCGCTTCCGCATGGCCGGACGAGGCTCGGTCGCCGGGATGCTGCCCTATGGCGACGCGAATCAGATCGTCGTCGAGATGGGCGCAGAGGTGCTGCCCGTCGTGAAGAACACGCCGGTGCTGGCAGGGGTTTGCGGGACGGACCCGTTCCGCAGCATGAACCATTTTCTTAAGCAGATTAAGGAAATGGGATTTTCCGGGGTGCAGAATTATCCGACCGTTGCCTATTTCGAAGGCGCCGCGAGACAGGATATGGAGGATACCGGATTCAGCTACGACCTGGAAGTCGAGATGGTCGGATTGGCGCGCGAAATGGATCTGTTCACCGCGCCATATGTCTATAACGAGATCGAGGCGACCAAGATGGCTAACGCCGGAGCGGATATGCTCGTCGCGCATATGGGCCTTACGGCCAAGGGATCGATCGGCGCGAAGAACGTGCAGACGCTCGACGCATGCGTAGCCAAGATCGAAGCGATCCGCGAAGCCGCACGGGCCGTCAATCCCGAAGTGCTCGTCATCTGCCATGGCGGCCCGATCTCCGAGCCGGCCGATCTGTCCTACATTCTATCCAAAGTACCCGGCCTCGACGGCTTCTTCGGCGCTTCCAGCATCGAACGCCTGGCGACGGAGCGGGCCATTCGAGACCTCGTGATGGAATTTAAGCAGGTCAGCAAACCGTTCGCGTAATACGCGTGTGGGGAAGAGCCGTGCGCAAGTTTTGCGTGTTGGTCATTTTGGGCGTTGTCGTAGGGGGAGGGATGCTGGTCCCCTGCCCAAATACAGCGCGTTCGGTGTGACCGTACGTTTGGCGACTTGGACACTCACCAGTTTCAGTGTCGCGGAGAGACTGGTTTATCGGTGTTATCCGAATGGAATGGAGTCATTTTGTTCGTCTTAAATTATGTTGGAGTCGTGGCCGGCTATCGTGTCTATTCTTCCGCACCATCCGCTTGAGGATGGTGTTTTTGCTATGGATGGTAAACAATCCCTTTGGACAAAGTTTCTTTGTTATAATGGGAAAAACGATATTATTCCATCGGCAACGCTTGACCAATGATGAATGTTCAATATTAATTTCTTGAGAGATAAGATTTTTTCAAAGAGCATTTGTATTGTGAATATTACCTGGAAATTGGCTGGTGAATCTAAATGACCGAGAAGTTTTGGTTAGTGGTACAGTATCCTTTGAAAAGCGCAAAAGGCAGCCAACGCGACAACTGGTTAAGAGATAAGGTCATGGAATACTTGGAGATATCTCTAGCAGATGCTAATTTAGGCCATGTTGATGGCTTTGATATGGGGAAATGTATCTCCGACCCCCAAAAATATGCGCTTAATATATTTTGCGTCATTACCGAAGAAGAACGGAGTATAGCCTTGGTAAAAAAGGTTTTAAGAGAGAGCAGGCTTGATTATACCCGTATACAAATTGCCACAATGCCCCATGGAAAAGCAGAAGAAACTTATACTTTGAAATATGCTTACAAGAAGGGGGTTACTGATTTCTTTCTATAGCACGGACCAGATTTGTATTTTAATGTATATTCAATCGTTATGTTGCCGCATTGCTATTCAGGTATTGAGTTAATTACCTAAATTAGTAAGGATTAAGTGTAAGTGAAATAGCATATGTTATATGGCTTCATTTTGCATGACATGTTTCTACTGGCCAAGCTAGCTAACGCCTTAGTATGCATGAATAATAACAGTCGAGGAGCTGAGAGTTATGAATAAATGGTGGATGGTACGGGCGGGGGATACTAACGAACTTATTCCTAAGTGGTTAACTCATCAGGTAGCATCTATAGGCTGGTCTGATCTTGGTGATCCCAAACAATTCGCTTCAAAAGAAAAACTTGTAGAAAAGGCCAACTTGGTATATTCAGATGAAAAACCAGGCACACGTTTATCTTGGGTTGGCCAAGTATGGAGGTTTTTTCGTGAGATTGAGATCAATGACCGAGTTATCACGTATTCAAAGGAAACAAGAGAATATATTATAGGCACGGTTACACAAGCTCACCAGTATCGTCCTGATATAGTTGACTCTTACTATCCTAATGTTATTTCGGTTTTCTGGGAGTCAAAGAAAATATCTAGAGATCTTCTATCCCAAGGGGCGAAGAATTCTCTAGGAGGCATTCTCACGGTATTCCGAGTTGACAATTGGGGAACTGAACTTTTAGGTTTATTGGGAGACACCTGCACTCTACAGCCAAATGCAAACGAGGAACAAGAGATCAACTATCAGGACTTTATAGAACAAGCTAAGACAATGGTTGAGGACCTAGTAGACCGACTGGATCCATGGCAGATGCAAGATTTAGTTGCGGGACTACTTCAAGCCATGGGGTATCAAGTGGCAGTTAGTCCTAAAGGACCTGATGGTGGAGTAGATATCTTGGCACATCGAGATGCATTCGGATTTGAAAAGCCAATTATCAAAGTTCAGGTAAAGCACAGACATGCCGCTACTGGTGGGCCTGAAGTGCAACAACTCTTGGGTGCGAATCCACAGGGGGGCAGCTGCTTATTTGTATCTACTGGGGGTTTCACTGTTGCGGCAAGATCATCTGCTCAACATAATGGTGTCAAATTGTTAGACTTAACAGGAATAGTTGAATTAATTAATGAATGGTACGATAAGATGCCAGTGGACAAGCAGGCGTTAATACCTTTGAAGAGGATTTATGTGCCGTCATAAGAATATCGATTAGGAGAATTGCAATGAAGCGCATTCCGAAATAGATAATTAAACCAAAATCAAATGATTAGTCGAAGAGATATTGTTATCAAATGGTTGAACGAGAGAATATCATTCGGGATATTTATTGCTTTGTGCTTTGCAAATCTTGTATTAGTTTCTTGTGACGAAAAGTTACCCCATTCTTATTTTTCTACTGATGATTCCAATAAGCTTTCTGTACTTGTTAGGCCAAGGGAATTACTAAGCTATTTTCGCATTATCGGACTCTCATGGTTTTGACTACTTGCAGGAACCCCATACCACTTTGTCGAAATTGTAGGTAAATTGTCTTTCTCCTACATCTTCCAGACAAGGTGGTTTCTTCATGAGCTTACCAGCCGAGTTGTCCGGTGTTTTTACTCATAAACAGAAGTCGTATCAAATGGTACTGATCATCGCTCTCCTACAGGAAATGAGTCAAACAAATCAGCGCGAGGTTTCCTTGGAGAACGTGAAGGAACGCTTTTTGGCGTCCTTGCAGGGACGGGAAGAGCAGCGGAAACTAGTTGATAAACCAATAAATAACATCCCTCGGTGGGCCGACGTTAAAATGGCGGAAATCACGCAAATCATTAATACACCAATTTCCGCACTCAATAACATATTGGAAGTGAATCCTCAACAGCAAACCATCGGATTTATCGAACGCCTCTATAGCACGTGGGATCAGGAGGTTTTGAGTGAGTTGTATGGCCATGCCGAACAAGAATTAGAACAATATTATCAGCGTCAAGCTTCGGACTTCACAATCAGAGGCGCTCTCTTGAACGTTTTGACTAAGTATCCAGAAGCTAGACGTGAGCCTCTAAAAAACAACTCCTTAGGCATGTACGTTCGACAACAGATCCCCACCGGCATACGAGGGTATTCGTTCATTCACGATGACTCGAATTTAAAGGTTAAGGCATCGGTTGGAAATGGCGTCTGGGCAGCAGTTCCATGGATAGCGATTATGGATCGTAGAATAACGGAATCTACGCAAAACGGCGAGTATATCGTGTATTTATTTGCGGAGGACATGAGTGCGGTATATCTGACGTTAGCACAAGGGGTCACGGAGCCGAAAAAGAGCGGCAAACTTGAAGCATATAAATATCTACGTAACAAAGTTCAAGAAATCCGGACGATGATTCCCTTAGAAGATCTCCAAAAGGACGAAGAGATTTATCTCACCTCAGATGGATTAGGTGCCGACTATCAAGTGTCTACGGTAGCTTACTACAAGTACAACCGGGACAACCTGCCGACGGAAGAACAGCTTGCCGCCGATCTTGAAAATTTGGTCGACAACTACAAGCAATATGTTCATATGATACTTCAATCCAAGGATGGTCAGGAGAATTCCACGATGGCTGAAGCTCAACCGCACATGCCGAATTTAAGCACAAGCGAACGACTGACGGCTGTAAAAGCTTATATTCGTCAAAGAGGCTTTTCTTTCCCAGATCGCTTGGTTGACAACTTCTACCTCTCCCTAAAAACAAAGCCTTTCGTCATTCTGGCCGGAGTGTCCGGGACCGGAAAAACCAAGCTCGTTCAACTCTTTGCCGAGGCGATCGGGGCAACCAGCGAGAACGGACAATACACCTTGATTCCGGTAAGGCCGGATTGGAGCGACCCGTCTGACTTGATCGGTTACAAAGACCTCAGCGATCGTTTTCGACCGGGGCCTCTTACCGACGTGCTAGTGAAGGCATCCGAACTGGCCAATCGAGATAAGCCGTTTTTCGTCTGTCTGGACGAGATGAATTTGGCACGAGTAGAGCATTATTTTAGCGATATGTTGAGTATTCTGGAGACCCAAAAACGGAGAGAAGATCGCATCGTTACCGATGAACTGATTCGCCCATCTTCACTAGCGAGTGAAGAGGACCGCTCTAAGTACGGTCGACTCCACATTCCGGATAACGTGTACTTGATCGGAACCGTCAACATGGACGAAACCACGCACCCGTTCAGCAAAAAGGTGTTGGATCGCGCCAATACGATCGAATTTAATGAGATCAAATTGGATGAGTA
Source organism: Cohnella cellulosilytica (assembly GCF_042431195.1). Classification (NCBI taxonomy): domain Bacteria; kingdom Bacillati; phylum Bacillota; class Bacilli; order Caryophanales; family Paenibacillaceae; genus Cohnella; species Cohnella cellulosilytica. The sequence goes on along the minus strand of NZ_JBHMDN010000007.1, from coordinate 235,811 downwards.
CCCATCTTTAAGCACTAATGAAGTTACGTCTCATCAGGCCCCTAACGACTTCTTGCGCTCAAATTATCTGCAATTAGTCGATGCTTACCACGGTGCAACGATCCCTACTATTGAAAACACAACAAGCGAATTGGTCCGCATCAACGGTATCCTCGAATCTATTCATTCTCACGTCGGCTTTCGAATTCGAGATGCTATTTGCTTCTACCTGATCTATAACGAACAAGCCGGATTACTGACTAACGACGAAGCGTTCGATTTCCAATTGCTACAGAAGATCTTGCCGCGTATCCAAGGAAGCAACCGTTCGGTGAAACGAGTTCTGCTTCAGTTGTTGGAGATCGCGCTGGGTAAGAGGCTTTCGAAAGGCGAGTTGGAGGACGATGCCTCCGAATTGTGGAGCAACGTGGCCAAGACGATCGAGTCGGCCAAGTATCGGCACAGCGCGCAAAAAATCGTATATATGCTACGGAGGTTAGACGAGGATGGCTTCACCTCCTACTGGCTCTCCTAATCGAACTGTTGAGTTACTTCGCATTAAATCGAACTGGTTTCAGCTTTATTTGCAAGGGAAACCTTATCTCCCAACCGTAGAGACTTTGCAGCTTCATCGGCAAGAGTCTGCTTGGGTAGAGGCGCGGATGCTACCGCAGTCTCTGACCTCGGATCTGGAGATTCAAGCCACTGAACGGTATTCACCCAAAACCGGACAGCTCATCAGTTGGGAAATAGGGGAAGCTTGTTCGCCGTTGTTCTACGAATCGCAAACATACGAACTGGTCATTGAGTTGGAGGCCGATATCCCGCTAACCTTCTATCACGACCATGTTTCTTTGCGAGATGCGGTACTGCTCAAAGGGAAGCGGCTGTTAACGGGATTGCTAAATTTTCAAAGCGAGGTTGGCTATACCGAATTGGAGTTAAGGTTACATGGGGAACCGGTCTTTCGGCTGCAGTTGGAGATTTTTCCTTCGAAAATGGACTATAGGAAGGACTACGAAGCGATCTTGCATGACGTGAACGAACAGATCTATAACCTGTCGTTCGATTTTTTGCGTAAGACTTACAGTTTAACGGGATTAAAAGAGACGTCCAACCAAAGTCTAACCGAATTTTTCGTTATCCTACAAGCACTATTCCAACAACTCGTTCATCACGTCGAGCGGATTGAACATGCTCCACATCACCGCCTTCGTGTAGAAAATCGCATGGTCGACTCGTCGCGGGTAAAGAAAGCCGGGAGCTCTAATGTCGCCTTTCTTTCGAAGCGACCACACCTGCTGGCCCCGACCGAGGGACAGGCTCTATTTCGTATACAAAATAAAGGTTATATGCCAACGCATGTACTTGAAACGAAGAGACAAGTGGACTACGATACACCGGAAAATCGGTTCGTTCGTTGGGTGCTTCTACGAATCCAGCAACGCCTGAAAAGCATGAAACAGCTACTTAACAAGAAGGACCGGGCGCCAGACCCTGTGCTACAAGCTAAACTTAATCGGATGCAAGCAAAGCTGCAACGGCTGTTGAAGTTTGATTTTCTACGCGTAGGGGACATGAGTCAGCTCTCAATCTCGCTAGTCTTACAAATGGCTCCGGGCTATCGTGAAGTGTATCGAAGCTACCTGACTCTCTTGAATGGCCTGTTTATTCAAAACAATTTGTTTAAGTTGTCGCTAAAGGATGTGGCCCAGCTTTACGAATATTGGTGCTTCTTGAAAATCCACGATTTACTCAGCCGAAAATACGAGCTTGTGAAGCAAAACGCGATCAAGCTAGACCGAGGCGGACTCTTCGTAACGTTGAATCGGACACAGAGCGCGCGAATGGTTTATCGAAATCCGAGCAACGGCGAGGTGTTCACGTTATACTACAACGCTCTGCCATCCGGAGATCGGAGCCAGACGGTGTCCCAACGACCGGACAATGTCCTTACGCTCAAGAAGCAGGATTCCCGTTTGGAATACAAATATATTTTCGATGCGAAGTACAAAATAAATCCGGCTTACGAAGGGACGCCCTATAAGAGGGATTACAGTACTCCGGGTCCGCAAGAAGAAGACATCAACACAATGCATCGTTATAGGGACGCCATCGTATATGAATCGAACGGCGATCGCCAGCAATTCGAACGAACCATGTTCGGGGCGTATGTCCTATTCCCTTATTCGAACGAGGAAGAATATCGGGAGCACCCTTTTTACCGGAGCATAGAGCTCGTGAACGTTGGGGCGCTGCCCTTTTTGCCAAGTGCGACTTCGCTTGTCGAGAAGTTCCTGGACGATCTGATCCTGGATAGCCCGGAAAAGGCATTCGAGCGTGCCACGCAGCCCAGCGGAACGAAGGATTATTATACCGAGCAACTGGCAGGGAAAACAGTTCTCGTCGGATCGTTAAGCCACAAAGATCAACTGAATGAGCTGAGGGAGCAGCGCTTTTATCACGTACCGCTACGTCAATTTGCGAACCATGCGGATTTGGCGAAGCTCAAAGTTGTGGCGATTTACCAATCTATTGATAAATTCGGACGTCAGAACGCAGGTGTGTACCTGTACGGCCGGATTAAAGCGTGGAGCGTCCTTCCTCGTGATCAGATCGTTGAAATCCAATCCCGTAGAAAAGCGACGACCGAGCTTTACGTCAAGTTTGACGTGGAGGAGTGGCTGCCCAGAAACAAGCCAATTCTGCCCGGCGGACATGGGATTAAAAGTGCCTTACTCACGTCGGAGCACATCTTTAACCGAGCCGAAGAAATCGCGGAGCTACGGCTAGATTCGGAAGATGAGCTTCGAGAGTGGAGAGAAAAGCGTCGCAGGGGGAAAGTCAGGGTCACTTGGGATGACTATCACTTGGACAGAGCTAACCAATTAAACGAGTTAATCTTAGAAGGTGAACAGCATGATTGAAGTGATCGCGGCCATCATCGAAAACGAGCACGGGCAAGTCCTGATCGCGAGACGCAAGAAGGGGAAGTCCCAAGAAGGCTTATGGGAATTCCCCGGAGGCAAGTTGGAACCAGGCGAGTCGCCGGAGGCGTGTTTGATCCGGGAACTGAAGGAGGAGATGAACATTCGGATCGAACCGTACGAGCGATTCGGAGTGAACGAACACGACTACGGAACTATTCAGATTCGGTTAACCGCCTACAAGGCCAGGTACATTCAAGGCGACATTCGATTAGTTGATCACGATGACTATCGGTGGGTTGCGAAGGCGGAGCTAGATAAGTTCGAATGGGCCCCCGCGGATGTTCCTTTTATTGAAAAACTAAAACCGGAGGAGACGACGCATGAGACTTGAGGCCATCTCATTTGAAGGGTTGGAATTCCCGTTTCCTCCCGTCCTTAAATGGTTCATAATTGGCATAATCGTACTTACGATTGTAGCAGCCATGCTGCAACCTGCGAAAAAACAGAGAAAAAGAAAACGTAAGACTATAGCTAAGAGAAGCGTTTCGAAAGCCAGTGGAACTCCTAACCAGAGAAAATCCAGTGCTTGTCGTCCAGATGAAGTAATTCTCTCTCTTCCGTTAAACCAATTGGGCTGGGCAGAATTTGAGCGGCTTCTTGCTTTATATTTTCGTGATAATGGGTATGTTGTACGTGAGGTCGGCGTTGGAGGGAAGGATGGAGGCGTTGATCTGGTCATCATCGACCAAAGAGGCGAGAAAACGGCTGTGCAAGCGAAATGCTATTCGGACCGAAACAATGTAGGTCCTAGCGTCATTCGTGAGTTAAGTACGGCTAAAAGAAACCATGATTGCATATTATCCCTGCTCGTAACGGCTTCGGATCTAACAGTAGAGGCAAGAAAAGAAGCCGATCAATTCCGCGTCGATTACTGGCATGGAGCTCTTCTGGAAGACAAGCTGAGAAGATGGGGAAAATGGAGTCCGGGGAAGAAGCGAAGAGCATAAAATAACCCTTATAAAAACAAAACTCTGACCACACAAGGTCAGAGTTTTTTGATGGAGTGAGTTATTTTTTCCCCGCGTTGTTCTCCAAATGTCCAAACATCACCCTTATCACATCTAAAGCCATCTGTTTCTCTTTGACCGAACGGTTTATAAACAGCTGCCTGATTTGATCAATAAAGTTATCATCGCCCGGTACGAGGGAGTCAAGAAGAAGATAATCGATCGTAACGCCCAAACTCTTAGCTAATTTAACAAGAGTTTCAAGAGTCGGAGAGCGCTCCCCTCTTTCGATTTGGCCAATATAAGCATCAGAGACTCCTATCCTCTCGGCAAGCTGCTCTTGGGTCAAAGAAAGCTTCTTTCTTTCCGTTCGAATCCTTTGCCCCAACATCGAGTTATCCATGACAACCCTCCTCTGTACCTACAGTAGAGAAACTAAGACGAAGATTTAATATACTATTTGTTTTATTTATATTTACTGTTAGTTTTGTAATGGATAAAATTAATGAGATGAATACCGTGAGCGAGTGATTTTACCATCTTAACCGATGGCAATCACTTTATTCGTTGGGACAAGGGGGAGTCATGATGTTATCGCTGGTGGATTCGAACGGAGACGTTTGTTTGGTAAGTATCCAGGACATGGTGTACTTGCAGATGAACGGTCGCGAGGGGCTCCAATTCTATACGGATAACGGCATATACAAAGCATTAACGGCAACAAAGGATTGGGCAACCTTTTTGCAAGACAAGGGTTTTCTCCAGTTGGATCGAGGAACGATTGTGAATGTAAAGAAAGTAGCGGCTTATAACTCGGAATTAAGAGTGGTAACGGTACCCACTTCAGAAGGTAACGTCTTGCTACCCGTCGCGGAGAAGGTTCAGAGGCAAATCAAAAAGCTGCTGCTGGCTCGAGAGTAGAGGAAGAGATGAATATCAAGACTTGCCACACAAGCGCCATCAGGACGGAACAGCTCTAAGACACGGGTCGCGGAAGGTCCATGTTGGGTTTGACGTTGCCAATTTCGAAGATCGACGGATTAGGGGTTATAAGTTGACGCAGACCGATTTCCAGATTATAATCTAACCAGTTAGTTAAAAAAAGAGGTGAAGACCATTGCCAAAAAATCCCCCAACACGTGCCCGAACTTATGATGCTGCACGAACGAAGGAGATTATTCTGGATGCGGCGGAGGAGATTTTTGCCGAGCTTGGGTACTCGGCGGCGCGGATCGATGCGATCGCTAAAGCTTCCGGCTATAATAAGAGCCTGATCTACCAGTATTTCGGAGACAAGCTGGGGCTGTATACGGAGGTCGTTAAGCGCGCGGACCAGGTTGGAGAACAGGCGACCGGCCGGATCATCGCGGGGCTGATGAGCGAAGAGGGATTGGTCTCTGACGCAGCCAAGTTCAAGAAGTTCCTGGAGACGAATACGCGCTCCATGTACGAGTTTCTTCTGGAATACCCCCGATATCGGAAAATTCTTTACTGGGAGGCCGCCGAAGAGTGGAAGACGTGGAACCAGATTTCGTACCGTCCGGACGATCTGACGCAACTGCATGAGCTGGCGCAATCCGCCAAGAACAACGGTATTCTCCGGAAGGATCTGGATCCCGCGCTGGTTCCCGTCCTGATCATGAACTTGACGACGGCTACGCTTCAATCTTTTTCCCGTTTCGGCAATGTGCTTGGAGATGCGGATTCGGAGCAGCGGCAGAAGGAGATCATGGAGCAGCTGGTTCAGTTTGTTATTCACGGCGTCATGGAGCCCTCTTCCCTGTAAAGGGCGGCTTCTTTCTGACATAAAATAAATAACTGGTTAGTTTTAATCGGAGGGAGAGAGAAAAATGAAGGACGTCATTCGAACGGAGCGCTTGTCCAAGCGGTTCGGGCAAGCTCGGATTCCGGCCGTAGACGAGGTTTCTTTGTCCGTCGGCAAGGGAGAAATCTACGGATTTCTTGGCCTAAACGGCGCGGGCAAAACAACGACGATCCGCATGCTGCTCGGGATGATCGGTCCCGATTCGGGTGCGGCTTACTTGCTGGGAAAGAAAGTGTCGGCCGGACGAACCGATGTGTGGGCCAAGGTAGGCTACATGGTGGAGACGCCATACTCGTACCCCGAATTAACGGTGCGGGAAAATCTCGAGCTTGTCCGCAGGCTGCGCAGGATTGAGAATGTTCGGTCCATCGACGCGATATTGGCGAAGCTGCAGCTTGTGCCTTACCGGGATCGGAAAGCGAAGAATCTCTCTCTGGGCAACGCGCAGAGACTGGGACTTGCGAAAGCATTGATCCATGAACCCGAAATCCTGATTTTGGACGAACCGACCAACGGCTTGGATCCGGCCGGAATCGTCGAGGTTCGCGAGCTGCTTCGGGAGCTGGCGGCCCGGCATGGCGTAACGATTTTCCTGTCCAGTCATCTGCTCGGGGAAGTGGCGAAGCTCGCCACGCGCATCGGCATTGTGCATCGGGGTCAACTGTTGAAGGAGATGGACGTCGGCGAACTGCAGCGGAATCTCAAAAAAAGCTTGCTCGTGAACGCGCGCGATACCGAAGCGGCACGCATCAAGCTGAAGGGAGCCGGATATCGGGTGGAAAGAGGCGACGACGGGGCGATGAGGCTGACAGACGACGGCGCCATCGCTCGACCGGATAACGTGGCCAAGCTGCTCGTACAAGCGAACTTGCCGCCGACTCTGCTTAAGGTTCAAGAGGAAGAGTTGGAGGCTTATTTTCTGAGAACGATCGGAATGGAAGGAGGCGGAGAGCCGTCATGAGAACCGCAATCTGGGCGGAAGTCCTGAAGCTGCGCCGTTCGCGAATCCTGTGGATCTCGCTATTGGCATCGGCAATGATGCCTACGATGATGGGCCTGGTTCAGGCAGGGGTCATCGGAACCCCTGCCAACGAAATCGGGGGAACGCAATGGGAGCAATATCTGATTGTACTTGGCAGTTTAATTTCCATCGGTGGGATAATTGGCTTCGGTTTCGTCTTCAGTTGGCTGTTCGGCAGGGAATATTCCGATCGTACGGTGAAGGATCTGCTGGCTCTGCCGATGTCCCGCGCGCGAGTCGTAACGGCCAAGCTGTTCGTTGCCGCCGTATGGTGCTTCCTTCTGGCCATCTTGGCATACGGAGTTGCCTGTATTTTCTCCGGATTGCTTCGATTCGAAGGGATGACCGGCCAAGCTGTCGCGACTGGGCTTTCTCGCTATATGGCCACGACATGCATGGTGATCTCGTTAGGGGCGCCGGTAGCCTGGAGCGCTAGCGTGGGCCGAGGTTACCTCTCCTCTCTCGGCTTTGTCGTCCTGACGATGATTACCGCTCAATTCAGCGGTGCGCTGGGAATCGCGGCCTACTTTCCTTGGGCGATTCCGAGCCTGTTTAGCGGGGCGGCAGGGGTGGAAAACATGCATCTGAATGCCGTTAGCCTGTCGATTCCTTTTGCGATCGGATTGCTTGGCGCTGCCGCCACGCTCGTTTGGTGGCGATACGCGGATCAGAAATGACCGCTGCTGCCGCAGCGGGGGGGCGCGAGTCGACGAATCGGGCAATCGAGGCGAGCAGGCTCCGCATGAGCTAGAGGGCATATTTCCAAATCAACCAACAAATAAGAACGGACGCCCAAGAGATGAAACCGAATACCATAACGATCTTATTTTCGCTCCAACCATACTTCAGGCTGAAATGATAATGAATCGGAGCCATTTTAAATAGACGTAATTTCGTGCGTTTGTAGTACCAGACTTGCAGGATAACCGAAAATTGTTCAGCAAGATAAACCGAAAACAGGATCGGGATTAATATTTCCACCTTCTCAATTACCGCTAAGATGGAGAGAGAGCCTCCAATCGCTAGCGATCCGGTATCCCCCATAAAGGCTCTGGCAGGATAAATATTGTATAGAAATAATCCGAGCAGACAGCCAATCATTACGAGCGAAAAGGTTTGCACTTCCTGCTTGTCCGAGATTAGAAAAAAGAAAAAGTAAGTCGGGATCGCAGCATTGATCAACAGTCCGTCCAGACCGTCCGTAAAATTGATAGCATTGGCTGATCCAACCACAAATAGGGTCATGATAGCTATGTACGCGTAAACGGGCAAGTGCAGCTGAAAACCATTGAACAACGAAATATCGCTCGTCAACGTAAACGAATGGAACAAAGCGATAAGCAGAATACCGGTAAACGCGAATTGAAACACAAGCTTCGTTCGCCCGGAGATTCCTGAGGGATCAGAACCGAATAAGAGAAACGTAGCGCACAAAAGGGTCATCAAGGGTGCAGGGTGAAATTGTAGAGAGGTTACCACGCCGATAAGCAAAATGAGGCCAGCCATCAGAGGCGTTCCTTGCTTGGCTTGATGGTCGGGGGGCAGCTCGGACCGAATGGGCTGCGTGAGCTTTAAGCTGCGCAGCCCCCATATGAGCAGCGGTGTAAAAAAGACCACAAGCAAAAAAGAAAGACCGGATATACCCAACATTCCATACATTCCGAAAGCTCCCTTCCCTCGTTGCCTATTGAAATGCCCTGCACGATTCCTCTAAATCAACTATACGAAGGGTTTTAGATTCAATAAAGTGAAGGTTTGCTTGGCTTCTTTTCCTATTTTCATATAAGTCGTTGAATTCTAGCGGGAGACAATAGCATCAGTCGAGGACTTGATTTTTCCAGTCCAACGCCGAGGTTGTTTTATATGGAGTCAGTTTCAAGGGTTTGTCTAATGAATATTTGTATATGTTACAATATAGTTATCATAAAAGCTGGGGGTGACGGGATGCGTTGGGAAGAGGTAAAGGAACGATTTCCAAACGAATGGGTGGTTCTTGAAGCGACGAAGGCCTATTCCTCCGATGGCAACCGCTATATTGAAGAAGTTGTTCTCATTGATCGGTTTGATGACTCAACGTCGGCGATGCGCCGATACAGCGAATTGCATAGGCAGGAACCGTATCGCGAGTACTGTTTTTTCCATACATCCCGTCCTACATTAGTAGCCCGTGAACGGTACGTTGGAGTGCGAGGGCCGTTATGAATCTTAATGTGAATCTGGGGCTTCCCTTTGTTTCAGTCACAGTCATGTTCCGCGGCCAGAAATTGAAGCTGGAGAGAGTCTTACTGGATACAGGTTCTGCGGGAACGATTTTCAAAGCGGATGTCGTGGGAGCAATCGGTGTTGTTCCTGAATCCAAGGATGTGGTGGATTCCATTCGAGGTGTTGGTGGAATTGAATACGTGTATACGAAGAACTTTGATACAATCGAATTCGATGGCATCTGTATTGGTAATTTTCAAATTGAAATTGGAAGTATGGAGTATGGCGGCATAAACCTCGATGGCATCATTGGCTTTGATTTTATCCGGGCAGCAGGCCTGATTATTGATTCGGTAAGAATGCTGGCTTATTCCGATTCTTGAAAAAGTATGAATGGTTACAATAACATCATCTAGCTTCGAATTGTGGTTTTGCACAGCCCGATTCGATAGATCACGATTTTGAAGGAGGACTAAGTTATTAGAGTAGGCAGTTGAACAAGAGAGAGAACTGTTTCACAGTGTGCTCCAGTCTACAGTTAGGTAGGAAGAGGATGGGGATTGATTGACTCTGACTCTGCCCATTGTATTAGTTTACCCCATTCAAAAAGCTATCCCAACAAATCTTATTTTAGGATAGCTCTTCGAATATAAATAATAACTTTGTTTCAACCCGCAGATATATTTATATCTGACTTTCTTATAATACTATGAATTTTTATTAATTCAAAGTAATTATTTATATTGATTTTTCAATGAAGATTAATGTAAACTGAATTCAGAAAATTCAAATATATAAAATAATTTATCGGGTAATTGTGAAGGACATTAAGTGAAAGTGAGGTTGTTAAGAACAAATTAGTGTTAAAAGTGGTCGTAAATCAAGAAATTAAAGGAGGAATGGAGTATTTCAGAAAATAATTTTTGCGTTTTACGTTATTGCAAACAAGTAGAATGGACAGCCCATAAATTTATTAGACAGCGGAGAGATTGTAAAGATTTAAAAGAAGAATTAGTTCAGCAAGGGTATGTAGGACTTCTGGAGGCTCAGAAAAAATATGAAAGCAGTAAAAATACTAATGGCTTTTGGAGCTATGCTTGTAGTTTTGTAAAAGGAAGAATGAAAGACTTCATCCTGTATAACAGGCCTCTAATCCGACCAAGTCGCAAATTGAATTCAATTGTTCTTCAAATGTATAAGGAGAATCTTGTGAATTGTACTCCTGAGCATATTTCCAACTGTCTTGGCTGTACTATTGATATGGTTATGCAAGGTTTAGAGTATATTAAGCTTCGCAATGTCAAGTCGCTTAATCAGCCATTGTTGCATGATGACATCCAAGAAACCTCTGAGTTAATTGATTTTATTGGGGCTGAAGAAGAGCGAGATGTTATATTTCAAATAGAAGTCCTTGATGGTTTGTCAGCAAGTGAACAAAGCATTATAGAAATGCTGATAGACCGCTATAGTGTCGGAGATATCATGAGGCATTATAAAATTTCACAGCACGTTTTAAACAACATTCTGAAAAAGATAGTAAGCAGTTGCGGATATGATTACGCAGCTATCTTGAAACGAAATGAGGGATGGTTAATGAATCTCGACCATTTTGATTTGGATGATGGTGAAGAAAAGGCAAAAGCTCAATTAAGGTGGGTATCTTTAGAACAAGTGTTGCCTAATCCGAAAAATCCGAGGTTGGATCTAAATGTAAATACAAAACATCTACAAAGTCTAATAGAATCTATTGGTTGGGAAGAACCAATCACTTGCTATAAATCGGGAGATAACTTCATTATTATATCAGGACATCGAAGATGGAATGCAGCGGTACAGTTAGAGCAAACGAAGATTCCAATATTCATCGTCGAGGCGCCAAAAAGTGCAGCGGAGGAACTGGATCGTATTGGTTCCGTACAAAGCGGTCAGGTGGAATGGAGTCAATATGACCAGGTCAAATATACATACGATAGATGGATTGCTTCTGGGAAAAAATCATTTGATGATCTTGGTCAAGAACTTGGTATTTCTAAAGGCTTGACTGGGTCAAGAATTCGTGTGTACAAATATTATCCAAAGGTTGAAATCGAGGAAAAGCTTAATAATCGAATGTATTCTATAACGATGTTGGATTATATTCATATATGGATCAAACGGCTTTCTAAATATCATCCCGATCTAATGAAGACATGGGGGGAACATTACATAAGACGGTTGATGTTGAAAAAGTACGAGGCACGTTGTTTTAACAGCCAGATAGCACAGGACCATAGATTTGTTACAAATGCTACTTCTCAAGTTATCCGCGGGTTCTTGATAGATATAAACAAAAAGCTACAAGATTTCCAGATACAATCAATCTATATTAAAGATACTAAGATCGATTCTTCTGCGATTATTTCTGAAATCAAAGATTTGCAAGTAAAAACAAAAAAGGAGGTAAAGATGCTTTTGGTAGAACTAGATAGCTTGTTGATGTGCATTGAGGAGAAAAGGGCGCAGTTGGAAAATAATATCTAACAGAGAGGTTGAGATACTTGGGAAATGTTCGAATGATTTGGGTAAGTATAAGCAAAGTCGTTCCTAATCCAAAGAATCCAAGGAGCAACTTATCTATAAAAACAACTGAGATGCAACATATTATTAAAAGCAAAGGTTGGGAAACAGGCATTACATGCTATGAGCGAGACTCAAAATATATTATTCTTTCTGGGCATCGTAGATGGTATGCTGCAAAGAGATTAAAGATTAATGAGGTTCCAGTTATACTCGTCGAAGCCCCAAAATCGGAAGAAGAAGAATTAAAACGTTTGGGAAGTGCGCAAAACGAAAAAGAAGATTGGACCGATTATGAATGGACGAAACATACCCATGAAATGTGGATAGCTTGGGACAAATGTTCTTTTGAAGAGCTTGCGAATAAAATGAGAAGAAGTAGTAGATGGGTTGCAGAAAGGGTAAGGGTTTTTCAGTATTATCCTCATAACGAAATTGAAGACGGACTTATCAAAGGGACTTTGAACATAACTGTGTTGTACCGGCTCATTGGGTGGTTAGAGAAGTTACTGAATCAAAAATCAGATGTAGTTGCCTCCTTCAGTCTTAATATGATCAGAGCTACTATGTTGCTAAAGATAACAAAGAGGCTGGTCAGTATTGATGATTTGAAAAATGAAAAATTTATTCGTGAATCTAATGACGAACAACTGAAGAAGTTTTTACAGGATAATAGAATGAAATTGTCAGATTGTTTGCGGGAAATAGAAGAATCCAATAATGGAGATTTATTGGAGAAAAAAGAAAAGTCCTCTTATCAACACAGAATTGAAAACATGAAGGTATGTTTCAGTCAGCTTAATGTAGATGATATTACAAATGTACGAGAAGTGCTGGCTCATATAAATAAGGTAAGAGAGGAGTTATTAAAAAAGCAGAGTGCACTAAGAAAATTAATATAGGAGAACATACTTGAGCGGGTGATTACCGTGCAGAACTAATTTTATACGAACGATGAAGTTGCTATAGCTTGAAGCAAACAAAAAACTCCAACCTCACGAGGTAGGAGTTTTTTTCGCTATGGAGCAAAAGAGGGGGCGTAAAGCCCCGATCCCGAATGAGGGTATTAGAGTTCGATTCAAGCAGAAGATTGAGAAACGGTCCGAGCAATGCAATTCAATCCACCGAGCTATTTCTGGGCATGCCCCCCAAACATTAAGAACTTCTTCATAATTATCATAAACCGATGTTCATATTTTCCGCTTACTATTAAGCTATGGAAAGACGACTTGGGAAAAGTGGAGTGAAAGATGGATAATTTCTTCGTGCTCGTTGTGGATGATGAAAAGGAAATACGGGACGCCATCGAGATTTATTTGAAGAATGAAGGCGTTACGGTATTGAAGGCGAAGGATGGAGTTGAAGCGCTGGATCTCATTAACGAGCATCCGATTCATCTGATTATTATGGATGTGATGATGCCCCGTCTCGACGGAATTGCCGCGACGTCCAGAATTCGCGAGAAGAAAAACATTCCGATCCTGATGCTGAGCGCCAAAAGCGAGGACAGCGACAAAATATTGGGCCTCCACGTCGGAGCGGACGACTACGTGACCAAGCCTTTTAATCCGATGGAGCTCGTAGCCCGCGTGAAATCTCAGCTGAGAAGGTATGTGACGCTGGGCTCCTACGAAGGCATCAAGAAAGTGATCGATCTGAAGGGCCTTACCTTGGACAAATCGGCCAAAGAAGTAACCGTTCACGGCGAACCGGTAAAGCTTACGCCAATCGAATACAAAATCGTTGAATTTCTGATGACGAACGCCGGCCGAGTGTTCTCAATCAGCGAAATCTACGAATGGGTATGGAAGGAGCCCGGATTTAACGCGGAAAATACGGTGGCCGTCCACATCAGAAACATTCGGGAGAAAATCGAGATCGATCCGAAAAATCCAATGTACTTAAAGGTGGTGTGGGGAATTGGCTACAAAATGGAGAAATAGACTGGGCTTTGGCGTAAGGGCGTTTCTGTTCACATTTGGCCTGAGCGGGTTCCTCATCGTATCCACTTACGGCTCCAATTACGTTTATCGCGATTATTTTCACACGCCGCAATTTCGCAACGAGCTCAACCTGTTTGCTCAATATCTGAACTTGTTCGAGCTTAACCTGATTCCATTGGAGAAGGCGAAGCAGTCCCTAACGGTCTCTCAGGACGAAATCGACGAATATCGGAACGGATTGGGAAATGTAACGGATCAAATTACGTTTCTCAAGAACGAGTACGAGCAGCTCCTGAATGAAGCCGAATCGGCGAACAACCGGGACGCAGCGGAAATCTATCTTGCGGAAAGAGATAGGAAAATCGAAGAGATCGCTCAGATTTTCAAAAGCGACGATTACGCTAGAGCCAAGATTATTGCCGATAAGGAAAAGAGCGTGGAAGAGTATTACCGGGGAAGAGAAGAATATTATTTGGATTTCTTAAGCTACAAGGGACAGCTCCAGTATTATTTTACAAGCGGCATGTCCGATAGGGTCTATACGAATATCCTGCTTGCCGATGACGAATCGATCACGGATAAGATGAATTCCCATTACATGAGCTATATCTCGAGCTACTCGATCCCCACTGATAATTCGGACTCTTATTATTGGCTTCGCCATTATGATCGACGAGTAAATTCGCTCCTTCCGTTCAAGGGAGAGATTGCGGTAGCCAGAGACTTGCCCTCGTCCAGCTCCATCGGGATCAAGTACAAGAAGTACGAACAGGAACAAATCGCGCTATGGGCATATGGTTTGGCGAGTCTCGTTTCTCTCTTCGCATGCTTCCTCCTCATGAGGAAGAGAGGGGGCGCGCCGGCAACGGCCGCAAGCTGGGTCCCCCATTACAACAAGCTTCCCATAGACGTGCGGGCCGTTTCGACCATCCTGACAGGATGGGCCACTCTTTATTTACTATTTTCCATAAAAGATCGATTCCTTCAGGTTTGGGACAATCCCTTCGACTCCGGCTGGAGGATGTTCATCGGAATGGCGGCGGCAGCGGCAGGTTTAGTGATCACTCTGGTTCAGGGAAAGCTCATTGCGGCGCGATTCCGGGATTGGCCGTATATGAAGCAAGAATGGCGGAGCGGACTTTTAAATAAGGTCTGGCAGAGCGTGAAGACGCAAATCCTTCGAGCCAAAAACAGCTTAACAGACGCGTTTCTCAGTACGAGCACCGGAGTCCAATTGTTTATCGTGTTAACGATCATATATGGTTTAGGTTTAGCGGCATTAATGACAATCGTGGATCCCGTCTTTGTTGTTACCTATTTTGTGCTGCTTGCGGCAATAGGGCTCCCTCTCTTGATGGTGCTGATTAAGCGAATCGGGTATTTTAACCGCATTGTGTTGAAGACGAGCGAGCTCGCGGTCGGGAAGCTGGGGCAAGATCTGGGAGTCTCGGGAAAATCCGTATTGGCCGCGCTTGCCGGAAATATCAACGTCTTAAAGCAAGGAGTAACCACGCTGCAGAACGAGCAGGCCAAGAGCGAACGGCTGAAAACCGAGCTTATTACCAATGTAAGCCATGACCTGCGAACGCCGCTCACCTCCATCATTACGTACACCGAGCTGCTGAAGAAGGAGGACGTCTCGAACGAGAACAGAATTGCCTATGTTGAGATTATCGACCAGAAGTCGCAGCGGTTAAAGGTTCTGATCGACGATCTGTTCGAGGTTTCGAAAATGGCGAGCGGCAATGTGGAATTGAACAAGGAGAAGGTCGATCTCGTCCAGCTTTTGCAGCAGACGCTTGCGGAATACGATAGCGCGATCCGCAATTCCAGTCTTCAGTTCCGGCTGCCCAACATGAAAATGCCGGTGTACGCCTCTGTGGACGGGCAGAAGCTGTTTCGCGTTTTCGATAATTTGATCGGGAACGTCCTGAAGTATTCGCTCGACAACTCGCGCGTCTATATTACGATACAAACGGCGGGGAATCAGGTGACGATTTCGTTCAAGAATGTATCCAAATATGAAATGAGCGAAAATCGGGACGAACTGTTCGAGAGGTTCAAACGCGGGGACTCCTCCCGTCACACGGAAGGCTCCGGCCTGGGGCTGGCCATTGCGAAGTCGATCGTGGATCTTCATGAAGGCAATCTTGCGATTGAAGTCGACGGCGATTTGTTTAAGGTCACGCTCTCTCTCAAGGTACGGGAGTAGTACGTCAAAAATAGCGGAACGGGAAGTAATGGCATACGGATCGTCTGTCAACTTTCCGTTTTGAAGCTATCTTCGCAACCCATTGACCATTTTTTTGTTATAATTATGGACAGGTATTCTTTTCAGGAAAGGTGGACAGTCTGGATGAATATACATGTTGTATTTCGAAACAAAAAGCGGGTGTTGCGTGTGAAAAGATACACTCATGAGAAAAGGCTTCGTGCATTATCGTATGCCAAAGCTACGCTTGCAATGGAAGGTATGTATCTTACTGCCCGAGAAGAGCAATTGATTTTGAAAAGAGCTAATGGAGAAGTGCGGAATGCGGATTTTCTAACTCTCGCTATGGAAATCGCAAAGAATGTATAATCAAAATGATTCAAAATATTGTTATCCCGGCAGTGATGTGCTAGTAAATATCCCAGGTTTTACTGAACAGAGACAGTTAGATGCTTTTGAAAGATTAGTAACATTGGATCGACTCAGGTTACTTAATTTGAGGCCGGTAAAGGGTGAGTATGACCGAACTCACTTATGCAATATTCATAGGTTTATCTTTAAGGATATCTATCCATTCGCAGGCAAACTCCGTGAGAAAGATATCGCTAAAGGTAAGTTTCGCTTCGCTAATGTAAGATTCTTGGCTAGTCAAATTGATCAATTGCTCACCGAACTTAAAAATGAGAACTTGCTGAATGAATTGCCGTTTGAGAAGTTTATTGAGAGACTGGCTTATTATTTTACTGAGTTAAACGTACTTCATCCTTTTAGAGAAGGCAATGGACGCACTCAACGTGAGTTCATACGCTCTATTGCCGCAGAATCCGATTGTTTTATGGATTTTACTGATATAGCTCCTGAACAAATGCTAAAGGCCATGATTGAATCACCGTATAATAATCAAAGATTAACTCATCTACTATATACAATAACAAAGAAAAATTGACAATTTTTTCGAGGGAAAACGATAGGGGAGTATCAATGGTCAGAGAGAACACCAATTGAGCTTAGGCAATTGAAAGCCTATTTCAGAACCCCGCCATTTATCCATTTTTCAAGATGAGCCCCTTCTTATTCTGAGCCGAAAAGTATTGCGTTTTATCCGAGTGATTGCATCTCTAGTTAGTCGGCTGGTCGTAACGATAAATGCTTTTGAAGCTTTACTTTCTTCACGGATGGCAGACAATTCCCTTACTTCAATGCGACGACATCGATTCCGTCATCTTTCGTTGCTCGGTTAACAGTCACTTTCCACCCTTCTCTTTCAAGCAATGTTCCAATGAGTTCTTCGAATTGCTTCCAACCCATTTCGGGATATTAATCTTCCTTTTGTCAGTAGTTCTTGAGCTATCAATAAGTCCAAGTAACCACTCGAATGTTTTGGCCCAATTTAAATTGGATTCAGTGAATTCGGATAGCCAATCATGAGAAACTTTAACGGATTTACCTATCGATCCTGCTTGAAAAACTCATGAATTGGGAAAAAGCCGGCACATAATCGAACTTGAGCCGGACGAGTACAGGGTCGGAAAACCATAATACGACCGGCCCGGGGGCTCAGGCTCCCGGGCTTTACGAGTTGCCGCTCGTCTTCAACGGCCGAATTAAGTTAAGATGATAGCAGAGAGAGGAGAGGGCGTATGGATTGGCAGACCCACGTCGAGCGGTGGAGCCGGGCCGCCGTCAGGCTATTGGATATTCGACATTTTCGTGCGGAAAATGGAACCGTCCCCGATCGCTGCGCGGCGCATAGCAGCTTCTTCGTAGTGATTACCCAGGGAGAGGCGGGAGTGAGTCTGTCGGACACGGTCTATCGCACCCGTTCGCCCTACCTTTTGCACGGAGGGAAGGGGACGGAGGTTGGCTTTGAGTCGGTTAGCGACGAATTCGCCTGCTATTGGATGGGCTATAAAGCCGATTCCGATTCGCCGGAGGACCGCGAGAGCTTCCATACGTCGTATGCATTTGCTCCCTATGCGCTGCTGCCCCTGCAGGACAAGTGCCAGACGATGCATCGCCTATGGCAGCAAGCCGCTCCGATGGACAGGCTGCAGGCGCAGTCCGTCTTTCTTCCGTTCGTATTCGAGGTTATGCGGCAAATTCGCAAGTCGGCGGCGGAAGGCGGCCGGCCGAATCTGGTCACCGAGGCGATTCGCTATATCCAGGAGCATTACAAGGAATCGATTACTGCCGAGGAATTGGCCGGGCTTTACGATTGCAGCGCGAGCTACTTGTCTCGCCTGTTCAAGAACCAACTGGGAGTCGGTCCGATCGAATACCTGATTCATGTACGCATTCATAAATCGAAGCAGTTTCTGCTGAAGACGGAGGCCCGCATCCAGGAAATCGCCGGTAGCGTCGGCTATGCGGACGTCTATTATTTCAGCCGCTTGTTCAAGAAGCATACCGGCAGTTCCCCGTTCCAGTTTCGGGAAGACCATCGGCAGATGGTTCAGCATAATCCATTACGCCGGTTAAAATCGTCTATTGTAACCCCCTTGCCTGCTTCCCATAATGAGAATGAGACTTATTATCAACAGGAAGAGGAAGGGGAAACATCGATGTTCGGATTTTCAAGACCGGCGGTCGGAGCCAAAATGCTGCTGTGCACAGCTTTGCTTCTGAGCGCATGCCAGGCAGGAGACAATACGGGAGCGCCGGCCTCTCAGCCCGCTTCGACGGACGCCGCTGCGGCGAGCAACACTGCTTCGACGGAGGACACAACAGCGACAATACGCATGTACAAGCATCTGAAAGGCGAAACGGAAATTCCCGTGAACCCTCAGCGCGTCGTCAGCCTGTTTCACTTGGGAGAGTTGATGGCAATCGGGGTAAAGCCGGTAGGCGCGACGACCTTCGTCCTCGGCAATCCGATGCTGGACGATATATCCGGTATCGCGGATGTTGGAGTACCGCCCGACGCAGAGAAAATTCTGTCGCTGGAGCCCGACCTGATCGTGACAACGGAGCCGTTCGCCGAAGTCGTCGAGGGCGGGTATGAAGCGCTGAGCCGAATCGCGCCGACCCTTGTCGTGGAGCAGTACAACGATCCGGTTAAGGATGTCGAGATGTTCGGCGATATTCTCGGCAAGCAGGAGGAAGCACGGCAGTGGAACGAGGCGTTTGCCGCCAAGATTGCCGAGTACAAGGCGAAGATCGGCTCGACGATCGGCGCCGATGAAACCTTCTCGATCTTGAACGTGCGGCCTGGCTCGCTGTTTATTTACGGCGACACCAATATGGGAGGCAACATTATTTATAAATACTTGGGCTTGAAGCCGACCGACAAAGTAAAGACGGACGTTATTAACGGCGAGACCTGGGAAATATCCGCGGAGGTCGTCTCCGATTTCATAGGCGACCATCTGCTGCTGGCCGTGAACGAAGGCGCCGAGGAAGACTTGAAGGGCGTGGACAAGTTTATTCAGGGCTCTTCGGCCGGGAAGGCCGGAAATATTTACAATATCGACTTCGATCAGTTTCTGTTCAGCGATCCGATTTCGGTGGAGAAGCAATTGGATATCATCATGAATTTGCTGACGGATAACGACAAGTAGAGCTTGTCGCGGTACTCTTCCCTCTGTATTTGATTTATAATGACTATAATTTCAAAAAGGAGGTATTCTGCGATGAAGCAAGCTGTCGAGACATTGTTCGTCAATACGTTCACGGATGGGATTTTGGACCCGAAGCAAGAGATGCTTGGCCCGGTCAAGGATGGCGGTCATATCGTGGCCAACACGGCGCCCGGCTGTTGGGGACCGATGATTACGCCTTGCCTGAAAGGCGGGCACGAGGTTACGAAGCCGGTCTTCGTGGAAGGAGCGGAAGTAGGCGATGCGATCGTGATTCGCATCAAGTCCATTGACGTAACGTCTATCGCGACTTCCTCGGGGAAGGACAAGCCGGTCGAAGGCCGATTTCTTGGAGATCCTTTCGTAGCCGTGCAATGTCCCGAGTGCGGCACGCTGAATCCGGATACGGTCATTAGAGGCATCGGTCAAGAAGCGATTCGCTGCGCCGACTGCGACTCCGACATCACTCCTTTTATTTTTACGAACGGTTATACCATCACCTTTGACGAAGACGGCCAAGTCGGAGTCACCTTGCCGAAGGAAGCGGCCCAACGAATCGCGCATGAAGGCCGCCATTATATGCGCACGCCGGACGCGTCGGTGCAGAACCCGATCGTGACGTTCGCCCCGCATGATCTGGTCGGCGTCATCGCGCGCATGCGGCCGTTCCTGGGGCAGCTCGGCACGACGCCCTCCCAGGCGCTGCCCGACTCGCACAATGCCGGCGATTTCGGCTCGTTCCTGATCGGGGCGCCGCATGCATATGCCGTCACCCAAGAGGAGCTGGACGAGCACCGTACGGACGGGCATATGGATATCAGCCGCGTACGCGCCGGCGCAACGCTGATCTGTCCGGTCAAAGTTCCGGGCGGCGGCGTCTATCTGGGCGACATGCACGCGCTGCAAGGCGACGGCGAAATCGCGGGTCACACGGCCGACGTTGCAGGGATCGTTCACCTGCAGGTCAAGGTGCTGAAGAACGTGAAGCTTGAAGGCCCGATTTTGCTGCCGAACGCGGAGGATTTGCCCTATACGGCCAAGCCGCTATCCGCTGCGGAGAAGCGCGCTGCCGAAGCTCTCGCGGCCAAGTGGGGCTTGAAGGAGCTTGAAACCTCGCTTCCGCTGTCCGTCATCGGAACGGCATCGAACCTGAATGCAGCGACCGACAATGGACTCGCCCGTGCCGCAAGGCTGTTCAACGTAACGGTGCCCGAGATTATGAACCGCGCCACGATTACCGGCTCGATCGAGATCGGCCGCCATCCGGGCGTCGTCACCGTAACCCTCCAAGCGCCGAAACGCTATTTGGAGTTGGCGAAGCTGTACGAAGTCGTCGAGGATCAGTATAAAGCAGTGTTATAGCCTGTGGCACAGATCGCAGGCGAACCGCCTCTCTACGCGGCCTTTGTCCCGAATTCCACGGGACAAGGCCGTTTGGTTTTACTCGCATAGGGAGGCGTTATTACAGCATAACAACTTAGCCCATGGCTGCGGTATTGACCTGCATCTTTCTTTATAGTAATATTACTTACATAAAGTTATTAACTATACGTATTGAAGTTCTGCCGATCCAAATTGAACTTCGAGCGTTATGAATAGGAGGTGACCTATGAAGTTCCATCGTCAGCCTTACACTTACATCGGTCAAGTCAACTTAAAGGTAACGGATTTGAACCGGTCGCTGGAGTTTTATAAGCGGATCGTCGGCTTCCGGGTATTGAAGCAGACCGGGAAATTCGCGGAGCTGACGGCGGACGGGAAGACCGTCCTGCTAACGATCGAGCAGCCGGACGACGTTGTGCCCAAGCGGGACAGAACGACCGGTCTGTATCATTTTGCGCTGCTGCTGCCTTCCCGATCCGATCTGGCGCAATTTGTGCTGCATCTGTCCGACAATCACATCCGCATCGGCTCGGCCGATCACTTGGTCAGCGAAGCCTTGTATTTTTCGGACCCGGACGGCAATGGAATCGAAGTCTACCGCGACCGCGAAGCCGCGGAATGGACCTGGAACGACGGTCAGGTAGCCATGGCTACGGACCCCTTGGATTTTAGAGACCTTCTCGCGGGGGTAACCGAACGGACTTGGAACGGTCTGCCGCCCGATACGGTTATGGGGCATATTCATCTGCACGTCTCCGAATTGGAGAGAATCAAGGCGTTTTATGTGGAAGGACTGGGATTTGAACTGATTTTGCGATTCGGCGGGCAAGCGCTGTTCATCGCCGACGGCAAGTACCATCACCATATCGGCCTGAATACCTGGAACGGCGTTGGCGCGCCCCGGCCGCCGGAGAACGGCGCCGGACTGAAGTCGTTCACCGTCGTTTATCCGAGCGAAGAGGCGCGAGCGCAAGTCGTCGCGAATGTACGCAAGCTCGGCTCGACGGTAACCGCCGAAGGCGAGGAGTTCACGGTGGCCGATCCGTCCGGCAATCGTATTCGTATGGTGGTCTAGGGAGGATGACAGGAACTTGACCCTAGGGAGGGCGATTCGATGGAAGAAAACGGGCAAATCAGGGCAATCTATAGGCTGGCGATACGAAAACATGGGATTACGGGCAAGCGATTCAGCTAAACAATAAGGAGGATTATACAATGGCAAACCTTAATATTGGGATTATTCTGGGAAGTACGCGCGCAGGACGGGTAAGTCCGCAGGTCGGGGAATGGGTGAAGGGGATCGCGGAGCAGCGCGGCGACGCCAACTATGAAATCGTGGATATTGCGGATTACAAGCTGCCCTTCCTCGGGACCACCGACGGAACGGAGCCGGGAATCGCCGCCTGGAACCAGAAGCTGGCCGGGCTGGACGGCTTTGTGTTCATCGTGCAAGAATATAACCACAGCATCACCGGGGCGTTGAAGAACGCGCTCGATTTTGCCCGCGACGCATGGAACAACAAAGCGGCGGGCATCGTAAGCTACGGGTCGACGGGCGGAGCCCGCGCGGCCGAGCATCTGCGGGGAATTCTCGGCGAATTGATGATCGCGGACGTGCGCGTGCATCCGACGCTATCCTTGTTTACTGACTTCGAGAACGGTTCGGTGTTCAAACCGCAAGAGATGCACCCGGCCAACGTCAACGCTATGCTCGACCAAGTGCTCGCCTGGAGCGGCGCTCTGAAAATTCTGAGATAACGACCGCGATTTTTCTTGCGGCAGGAGGCTGTCCCATATGTCATTAGCGGGCAACAACAAAAATGATCGATTTGTAATCATGGGGATATATCTCCTGTAGAGCGAAGCGCCTGCCTCATACGGTCGTACAAGATGATCGATTAAGAAAAAAGTGCATGTATCTTCTGGAGACTGCCTCATACGGTCCTGAAATCACCGCTTAACGGGTTATCCATTCCCATTTCAGAAGCGTATAGCATCGTAAGAAGATACATGCACGACAACATTCTCTATCGATTATCGTTTTGGACGACTCTTGAAACGCCATTCTGCGCCCAGAGGACGCCGAAGGCGTTTTTTTGGCTTGCGCGCATACTTCCAAAATTAATCCACCTATCCAAAAGGAATGACCTATGAATCCCCCCGGGCCGCATTATATAATGAGAGGCAAGGAAAATTTCGCTCTGCGAAAGTCTCGGCGCAATGAAGATGACGCGGGACGATTCGTTCGGGCGACCCTGTAAACCTATCGGATGGATATTACGCGCCTGCTAAAATGAAGGCGCTTTTTTCGCTAGGGCGTGTCTGCATACTCCGAGGGCAGCAGATGTTGCCGAATTTTCGTTCCATGCAAGGAACTTTTGTGAAGGCGTACCGGAGGTACGTCAAGCAAAAGTGACGCAGCAGGGGGCGAAAAGGCGGTGATAGATGCCCCTGAGCGGGTTTGCAGACACGCCCAAGAGGCAGCGCAGAGAGGCGACGGGGGTGGCGATTTGAAAATACTGGTCGTGGATGACGAACCGAGACATCTTAGAGGAATGGTAAGCCTGATTCGCCAGCTGCGCCCCGATGCCCAGGTGACGGCTGCAAAGGACGGGGCCGCGGCGTTGGAGCAGGTCAAGCAAATGTGCCCCGAAGCGATATTGACCGATATCCGGATGCCCCGCATGGACGGATTGGCTTTCCTGGAGAAATTAAAGGAAGAAGGCATCGAGACCAAGGTTGTCATGATCTCCGCCTACAATCTGTTTGAGTATGCGCAGATGGCGGTCCGTCACGGCGCGTTCGATTATTTGCTGAAGCCGGTAGAGATCGAGAACGTGAAGCATTTGCTGGACCGCATCGATCTGCAGCTGAGCACCGAGTCGCTCCAGCGCAAGGAGACGGAGGAGATGAAGCATCGGCTGACGCTCGCCTCTTCCGCTTACCGCAGCCGCCTGTATCTCTCCTGGCTGAACGAGAGCCTGACGCCGTCGGAGCAAGAGGAGATGGACAAGACGGAGTGGCTGCAGGGCGGCGGGATCGTGATCTATTCCGAGCTGCAATTCAGCCGTCCGGACGAAGAGAAAATAAGCGGACTGGCCTACCTGCAAAGCCTGGAGCGGGGCTGGTCGAAGCTGGGAAAAGCGATGACGATTCTCCACAACGGACTGGAGGACAGAAGCTGCGCCGCGGTAACGGTCGTTCGCACGCCCCCGCTTGCTCCCGAACTGGAGCGGCGCGTTCGCGAGATCGCCGCTTCCCTCTCCGAGGAGCTGTCGACGGCCGGGCGGCTGACGCACGGAATCGGCCCTTATTGCGACTCGCTGTCCGGTGGCGGGCCGCAAGCTTATCGGGCCGCCCAGACGGCCAACGAGCGCAACTTTTTCGAATGCTGGGACGGGCTGTTCTATTACGACAAGTCCCGCCCCGCCTGCGACAGTCCCGTTCCGATCGACTCGGAGAGGCTGTTCGAAGCGCTGTTGGGGAACGAGGTCGAGCATGCGGTCGATCAGTGCCGATCTGCCTTCGAACGGCTGTCGGACGATGGTTACGCGCAGCCGTCGCTGATGAAGGAGCAGGCCTCGCTGCTTCTCATGAAGGTCAAAAGCCGAGTACACGATCTCGTGGACCGGCAGGTCGGCAGTCTCCTCACGCAAGCCTCCGCCTCGCTCCTGCAGGAATGCGATTCGTACGGCAGGCTGCTGGAGCTGCTGGAGACCAGCATCCGGGAAGTTTACGGCGCTTTGACGCAGGCGCAGCAGGACAAGAACGAGATTATCGTCGCGAACTGCTTGAGGTGGATCGAAGAGCATGCCAAGGAGGAACTGACGCTGGAGCGGGCGGCGGCGCATTTCTTCTTTAATCCCTCCTATTTCAGCACCTTCATCAAGAGCAAGACGGGAAGGACGTTCTCCGAGCACGTGACGGCAGCCCGAATGAGACGCGCCAAGGCGCTGCTGGCGGACAACCGGCTCCGAATTTACGAGATTTCCGCGGAGTGCGGCTATCAGGATACCAAATATTTCTGCCGGGTATTCAAGAAGCATCACGGCATATCGCCGGAAGCCTACAAGCACACGTCACTCCCGGAAAGGAAACGCAAGGAATGAAGACGACTTTCCGCTCGCGTATTTTGGCCAGCTATATTTTCCTGATCGCGATTCCGCTCATCGTGCTTGGGGTGCTTTATTATCGGACCAGTCTGCAGGTAGTGACGGAGCAAGCGCAGAAGAACGTGTACGAGATCGTGAAGAAAAACAACGCGATCATGGACACGAAGCTGGCCATCATCGAACAGAACAGTCTCGCCTTGTTCGTGGACAAGGATCTGTTCCGCATTTTCAGCAGCCTGGACCCCGCGGACGAAGCGGATCTGTTCGAGGCGGACCGCCAGGTCTCGTCGGTGCTGAGCAAATATTTCTCCTTAAACGAAGATGTCTACGCTTACCAGCTGTGGACGTCTTATTTTACCTTCGGGCAGATGCTGCCGCAGGGCGATCCTACGCGCTCGGACATTTATCGCAAGACGCAGCAGGCCGGCGGGAAAATCGTCTGGTACCCCACCTACGATTTCGTGGACATGTTCGCGCAGCCTTACTTGCAGGAAGGGAAGCTGGACTTTCGCCATCTGTTCACCGCGGCGAGGCTGTTGGACTTCTCCTATTTGAACAATACGACGCTGGAGAAAATGGAAGCCGACGTGGAACGCCCCGTTCTCGCGATCAGCTTTAAGCTTGAGGCCTTAAAATCCCTCTATGAGGAGAGCTTCCCCGAAAGCTCCCGCTATCTGGTCATGAACGAGGATTACAAGGTGGTGGCCGGCAGCGATTCCGCCAAAATATCGCAAGTCTACAAGGAACGGTGGCTGGAGCAATTGCAGCTGGAGAATAGCGGCACGCTGAGGATGACGCTGGACGGGGAGCCGATGATCGTCTGCTTCGATCGTTCGGCCGTCACCGGCTGGATCTCGGTCGTCTGGACGCCGGAATCGGCGCTGGCGAGCAACCTGGTGCCCGTCATTCGGACGTCGAGCATGCTGATGGCCGTCATTCTGGGCATCGTGGCGATGGTATTCGCCTACTTCATTGCCGGCAGAATCACCAAGCCGATCAAGAAGCTGCTGGGAGCGATGCGCTCGGTAGGGGAAGGCGACTTCCAGACGCAGATCGCGTTCCGCACGAACGACGAATTCGGTATTTTGCTGCAGCGCTTCAATCGCATGAACGCGCAGATCCGGCATCTCGTGACGGAAAATTACGAAATCAAGCTGAAGGAGCAGGAGGCCGAGATTCAGGCGCTCAGCATGCAGATGAATCCCCATTTTCTATACAACACCTTAAACGTCATGAACTGGACGGCCATCGAGAACGGGCAGAAGGAGCTCAGCAAAATGCTCGTGTGCCTGTCCAACATGCTGCACTATACGTCGCGCAAGGACTGGGGAGCCGTTCATCTGTCAGAGGAGACGGAGTGGATGAACAATTATTTTTACATTATGTCCGTCCGCTTCGAGGGCAAGTTCTCCATCGGCTACGAGATCGATCCCCGGCTGTACGAATACAAGGTTCCCCGGCTGCTGTTTCAGCCCTTCGTCGAAAACGCGATTCTGCACGGCTTCGATCAGATCGAGACGGGCGGTTTTATCCGTATCCGGGGCTGGATCGCGGACGAGACGCGGTATTACGAAATTGCCGATAACGGCCGGGGGATGAGCGAGGAGACGGTCAAGGCGATTTTGTACCGGGAATCCTCCTCGGTCGGGATCAAAAACACGATTGCCAGAATTCAATTGCAGTACGGCGGGCAGTACGGCATCTCGATCAACTCTCGGCCGAACGAGGGAACGAGCGTTGTGATCACTTTGCCGCTGAAGCCCTAATATTAGTCCACCATTCCAAAGACTTTCGGGTTATGCGCGGTTACCCCCCAATTTATAATCAAGGTATCATAGACTGCAGCTATGGTATCCGTAAAGACGCAAACGAGAGGGGTTCGGAAAATGAAACGTCAAAAGAAACCGATCGCGGTTCTCCTGGTTCTGCTGCTTGCGCTCTCGGCTGTCCTGTCCGCGTGCGCGAAGTCCGATTCGAACAGCGGCCAATCCTCGCCGTCGGCTGCCGGGGAGTCCAAGTCGAACGACCCCATTACGCTCCGCATGACCGTATGGGGCGCGCCGGAGGAAGTCGCGGCATACAAGGTGGCCATTCAGCGCTTCGAAACGAAATATCCGAATATCAAAGTCGACCTGCAGCATATCGCCGCCGATTACGACACGAAGCTGACGACGATGGTGGCGGGCAACGACGTGCCGGATATCGCGATGATGGAATCGGGCAGCATCGCCTATCCGCTTGCGGAGCAAGGGAAGTTCTATAATCTTCAGGAGTTTCTCGACAAAGATCAGTTCATCAACGTGGACAGCCTTGTCCCTAATATTATGTATTCGCTGGAGCCCGGCAACGTGATCGGCATCGGACCGGGTCCGGAGTCCTTCGGATTGTTTTATAACGAGGATATTTTCAAGGAAGCGGGCATCTCCCCTCCTCCGAGCAAGCTGGCGGAAGCGTGGACATGGGACGAATTCGTGGAGGTGGCCAAGAAGCTGACCGTCGATACGAAGGGCAGAACGGCCGCCGATCCGGATTTCGATCCGAAAAATATTAAGCAGTACGGCGTTAACGTAGGCACGTGGTGGGGAGCGTACAGCAACTTTATCTACTCCAACGGCGGGGACTTCGTATCCGCGGACGGCCAGAGCTTCGCGCTGAACGAGCCTGCCGCGGTGGAGGCGCTCCAGAAAATCTCGGATCTGATGAACGTGCATCACGTCTCGCCGTCTCCGGTGCAGGCGAAAAATATTCCGGCGACGAACGTCGCGCTGCAGACGAAGAAGGTCGCGATGGCGATTGACGGCCAATGGGCCAGCACCGGGCTGGCGCAATCGAAGTTCAACTTCAACGTCGGGGTCATGCCCGTTCTGAAGGAGCCGGTAACGACCGTCGTCTGCGGCATGTTCTCGATGTTCAAGTCCACGAAGCACCCGGAAGAGGCGTGGGAGCTGATGAAGGCTCTGATCGATCCGGAGGCTTCGATCGATATGATTACGGCGGGCACGTGGATGCCTTCATACAAAGACTGGTACACCGATCCGGCCATGCTCGCGAAATGGACCGAAAATCTGGATTCGCGGCCTTCGGGCTACAAAGACGCGATCGTCGAGGTCATCCTGACGAAGGGGCATCAGACGCCGACCGGCTACGTGAAAAACTTCAACAAAATTATGGATATCGTTAATCCCGCGTTGGATAAAGTATGGCTCGGCCAGCAGACGGCGCAGGAAGCGATGGATGCCATCGCCGCGAAAGCGCAAGAGCAGGTGCAGGGCCGTCGGGATATCTAATCGTCGGGCGACTGCGAATGCTGAGATCGATGAGAGATTGTCGCGCAAGTAGAGACGTGCAAGATTATCGATGAACAAGGACGGGCATCTATCTCCCGAGACCACGGAAGGAGAGAGGTGCCCGTGACTATCCGTTCGTCGAATCTCGTTGGGCGCGGCTCCGTTTGCTTGCGAGAAGCTCACTTCTTGATCGGACAGCTTCGGGATTGGAGGCAGGGATGCGAAGAGGACTTTGGTACGGACTGCTGTTCACGGCTCCGGCTATACTCGGTTTTGTCATTTTCACCTTGGGTCCGATGATCGCGAGCCTGGCGCTCAGCTTAACGGACTATAACGTATTTAAGGAGCAAACCTCCTTTATCGGCTTCGACAATTACGCCAAGCTGTTCTCGGGCGAGGATGAATTGTTCTACAAATCGCTCGGCGTCACGTTCTACTTCGTCGTTCTGCGGGTGCCCGCCGTCATTATCGTTTCCTTCGGCATTGCGCTGCTGCTGAATATGAACGTGAAGGGCAGGGCGATGTTTCGGACGATTATTTATCTCCCGAGCATCGTGCCGGCGGTGGCGTCGGCGATGATCTGGATGTGGCTGATGAACCCGGATCTGGGGCTGCTGAATTCGCTGCTGGGCTGGTTTAATCTGCCTCCGAGCAACTGGCTGTATGCGGAAGGCAGCGTTATTCCGTCCGTTGTGCTGACGACGCTGTGGGGCATCGGGAGCACCGTCATTATTTTCCTCGCCGGACTGTCGGGTATTCCGCAATCTTACTACGAGGCGATCGAAGTGGACGGGGGAGGCTGGTACAGCAAGCTGCGCCATATTACGATTCCGATGGTGACGCCGACCTTGTTTTTCAATACGATTATGACGATTATCGGCTCGTTCCAGGTATTTAACGAAGCTTATATTCTAACCGAGGGCGGGCCGAACAACCGAAGCCTGTTCTACGTGTTCTACTTGTGGAGAAGCGGGTTCAGGGATACCGAGATGGGCTATGCCTCCGCCTTGGCATGGATTTTGTTCGTCATTATTATGGCGTTCACTTATATCGTCTTTAAAACCTCCAAGTCCTGGGTGCATTACGAAGGGGGGGAGCGCCCGTGAGACAATCGAAGCTTGCGCTTGCCGGAGGGTATGCCGCCCTTATCGTCGTTTCGATCCTGTTTATTATTCCGTTCGTCTGGCTTCTGCGCAGCTCGCTGATGGATTTATCGCAAATTTTCACGATGCCGCCCGAGTGGATTCCGGCGCCGTTTCAATGGGATAATTTTCACCGGGCGCTTACGGTGCTTCCGTTCGACGTCTTCTTTACGAATACGATGATTATCGTGTTAAGCGTGCTGCTGGGGACGGTGGCGACGAGCAGTATTGCCGCGTTCGGGTTCTCACGGATAAAATGGAAGGGCCGGGACACGGTGTTCGCCGTTCTGATGACGAGCATGATGCTGCCGTTCGCGGTGACGATGATTCCGAGCTTTCTCGGGTGGAAGATGCTCGGCTTTTACGATACGTTTTATCCGTTGATCGTACCGGCTTATTTCGGCGGGGGAATCTTTAATATTTTTCTGCTCAGACAGTTTTATTTGACGATCCCCAGAGATTTCGACGAAGCGGCGGTCGTGGACGGTGCCGGTTATTTTCAGATTTACTGGAAAATTATTTTTCCGCTCAGCCGTTCGGCTCTTATCGTCGTCGCCCTGTTCAGCTTCCTGGGCTCCTGGAACGACTTCATGGGGCCGCTCATTTATTTGAAGAGCGACAAGCTGTTCACGCTGGCTTTGGGCTTGCAGATGTTCCAGGGCTCTTACACCGCGCAGTGGGATTTGCTTATGGCCGCTTCGGCGGCGGTGGTGCTGCCCTGCGTGATCGTATTTTTGATCGGACAACGTTATTTCCTGGAAGGCATTACGCTGACGGGCTTGAAGGGATAAGAAAGCGAGGAATCCGCAATGTCATTATCGAAGCCGCTTAACTGGCGAGAGGTACCCTTTACGCAAGTGACCATTGACGATACGTTCTGGCGGCCGCGGCTGGAGGTGCTGAAGAAGGTAACCTTGCCGAACTGTCTGCTGAAGTGCGAGGAGACGGGGCGGATTGCCAATTTCGCCAAGGCGGGCGGCAGGATTGAAGGGAAGTTCGAAGGCATCTATTTCAACGATTCCGACGTGTACAAGGTGCTCGAAGGGGTCGCCTATTCGCTGCTGCTGGAGCGGGATGCGGAGCTGGAGGCCGAGGCCGACCGGATCATCGAGCTCATCGCTTCGGCGCAGGAGCCGGACGGATATTTGTGCACCTACTACACGTTGGCCGCGCCGGACGCCAAGTGGACGGACATGGAGAAGCACGAGATGTATAACGGCGGCCACCTGATCGAAGCGGCGGTCGCCTATTACGAGGCGACCGGCAAACGGCAGCTTCTGGACGTTGCCTGCCGATTGGCCAACCATTACGACAGCCTGTTCGGACCGGGCAAGCGCCATTGGGTGGAAGGGCACGAGGAGATCGAGCTGGCGCTGATCAAGCTGTACCGGACGACCGGGGAGGAGCGCTATTGGAAGCTGGCCTGCTGGCTGCTGGAAGAACGGGGACGCGGCCACGGCGTCGGCGCGATATGGGATAAGCCCGAATGGGGGCCCGCCTACTGCCAGGACGACGTTCCGGTCCGCGAGATCGAGAAGGTCACCGGGCATGCGGTTCGCGCCATGTACCTGTATTCCGGGATGGCCGACGCCGTGCGCGTCTCGGGAGATCCGGCATATGTCGACGCGCTGCATCGCGTTTGGGCCCATACGGTCGAGCGCAATATGTATGTGACCGGAGGGATCGGACCTTCCCGCCACAACGAAGGATTTACGCACGATTACGACCTGCCGAACGAATCCGCTTATTGCGAAACCTGCGCGGCCATTGCGATGGTGTTCTGGAATCATCGGATGAACCTGCTGTTCGGGGACGGCAAATTCGCCGACGTGGTCGAGCGTGAAATGTACAACGGGGCGCTGGCGGGCATCTCTCTGTCCGGCGATCGGTTTTTCTACGTTAATCCGCTCGCCTCGCAAGGAGAGCATCATCGGGTACCGTGGTTCGACACCTCCTGCTGCCCGACGAATCTCGCTCGTTTCCTGCCCTCCATCGGACAATACGTCTATGCCCGGACTCCCGAAGGAATTGTCGTGAATCAATACGTGCGCGGAGAAGCCGAGATCACGCTGGAGAACGGCATCGGCGTGAAGCTGAAACAGGCGACAGCCTTCCCGTGGAGTGGTACAATCGAGCTGGAAGTGTCTCCCGAGACGAGCGGCGCGTTCGCTATCCGGTTGCGCGTGCCCGAATGGTGCAGAGGCTATCGGGTTCAAGTGTGCGGAGAAGTGCTGTCCGGCGCGGAAGCTTCGGTAGAACGCGGCTATCTCTCGATCGAGCGGCATTGGTCGGCTGGCGATACGATTCTGCTCGAGCTGGATATGCCCGTCGAGGTCGTTCGTTCCCGGCAGGAAGTGCAGGAGAACGAAGGACGAATCGCCTTGCAGCGCGGACCGATCGTCTATTGCGTGGAGCAGGCCGACCATGCGGAGCTCGATTACGACGAAATGACGTTCTCGGCTCGCGATAGGCTGCTGAGGGAATACCGGAACGAGCTGCTGGGCGGCGTCGTGACGCTCCAAGGCAAGGACGGGAAGGGAAGACCGTGTCGATTTATTCCTTATTACGCCTGGGATAATCGGGAGCCGGGCTTTATGCAGGTCTGGATCCGGGAGCCGGAGGAGGAACGACTTTACAGCTATTAGCCGCCGTTAGCAGGCACAGGAAGGAGCGTCTGCAATTGAAAATCAACAATCCGATCGTACCCGGCTGGTATGCGGACCCCGAAGCGAGAACGTACGAGGGCAAGCATTGGATTTATGCGACGCGATCCATCACGGAGTATACGATGCAGATGAACCTGGACGCCTTCAGCTCCGACGATTTGGTTCATTGGGACCGACACGAAGGCATTATCGAGATGACGGATTTCCCGTGGATCTGGAGAGCGGTGTGGGCGCCGACTCATATCGAGCACAACGGGAAATATTATCTCGTATTCGCCTCGAACGATATTCAAGCGGACGATGAGATCGGCGGCCTGGAAATCGCGGTCGCGGATCGCCCGGAAGGGCCGTATAGAGGTTATCTGGGGAAGCCGTTGGTGGGTCGCTTCATTCACCGGGCGCAGCCGATCGATCCGCATCTCTTCAAGGACGACGACGGAACGATCTACCTGTATTACGGAGGATGGGGGCATTGCAACGTTGCGCGCATGAATGACGAGATGAACGGCTTCGTCCCGTTGTCGGCCGACAGCGATGAAATCTTCCGCTCCATCACGCCCGAAGGGTATGTGGAAGGCCCGTGCATGCTGAAGAAGGACGGACTTTATTACTTCATGTGGTCCATGGGCGGCTGGACGAACGGCACCTATTGCGTCGCTTACGGCGTAAGCGACAGTCCGTTCGGTCCTTTCGAGAACAAGGGCACCATTCTGGAAAAGCAGGAGCCGATCGCGGACGGACCCGGTCATCACGGGTACCTGCACCTGCCGGAGAACGACGAATGGCTGATCGTCTACCATCGCAGAATCATCGGCGACACCGAGCCGGGCCATCGCCGGCTGTGCATCGATCGGATGCGGATTGGCGGCGGCACGATTCATCCGGTCGTGATGACCGTCTAAGGAGTTCGGGCCGCTTCGGCGGGTGGCTGGCTACTCTGGCGGCAAGGCCTTATTTTAGGGGCTGTCTCCTAAGAAACAAAGTCGTACTGAACGGTTATCGATGGATGATTAAACGTGCATCTATCTCCTTCCGCTGCTATACGATCCTGAAATGGGAACGGTAAACCCGTGACAAGGTGATTTCAGGACCGTATGAGGCAGTCTCCAGGAGATAGATGCACTTCTCTTTTCACCGATAATCTTGTACGCCTTTACTTAGGAGACAGCCCCTGTTTGGCCGTGAGCCGGGCCGAAAAAGCCCATCCGTTACCCGCGTAATTTTTACATAGAAGAGCCATCGCGCCCGATGATCTTTGTGTCGGTTTCATGAACATGCCGAACTTTGTGATTATAATCACAATCTCTTTGATCAAGTGGCCTTACAATAAAGACATGAAAGACAGACCAGCAAACGAGGACGGTGATCCCGATGTCAGGCAAGCGATCTCGCACATCGGCGAATAAGAGGATACAGGCGGACAGATAAGCGGATTTCAAGCAAAGGCTTCGCAAAAACAAAAACAACATTAGGAGTGAGTGTCATGATGAAACTTTGGAGAGAACACCGCATAGCGGCCTTGATCGTAACGATCGTCAGATTCGTCGTCGGATATGCCTGGTTAACCGCAGGCTGGCACAAGCTGACCGGAGCAACGCCGTTCGACGCCGGAGGTTTCCTGAACAACGCCATCAACAACCCGATCGTCGACAAAGCGACGGGCGAAGCGGTCTACCCGACTTACCTGGCGTTCCTGGAACACTTCGCACTGCCTAACGTGAAGATCATCAACGTGATGATCCCATGGGGCGAATTCCTTGTCGGACTTGGACTTATCCTTGGCACCTTGACGCTGACCGCCGCCTTCTTCGGGCTCCTGATGAACTTCATGTTCCTGTTCACCGGAACGGTAAGCACGAACCCTTGGCTCCTGCTGCTGGGACTGCTGGTCGTCGTCGCCGGAACGAACGCAGGGCGCTTCGGACTTGACCGTTACGTGCTCCCGCTGCTTCATAAAGGCACCGACCGCCTCTTCCACCGCAAGCCGAAGAACCCGACAACCGGCGAAGAAGCGTTGGCCAAATAGATAAAACCGAACAACGAAAGAGCGGCGAGGCATTTCCTCGCCGCTCTTTTTCTTGACCGCGCCCCCGGCTTGGAAGCCTGGCTTCTTATTGGATTTTCCGGATGCAGTCCACGGATCGGCACAGAGAGAATTTTAAACGATTCGGAAATGAGGCCCCGTCTTCAAGTACAATAGAAGCGATGACTAAAATAGAGAGCTGGGAGCGTGGGAGAAAGTGGCATTAAAAGCGGTCGTGTTCGATTTTGACGGAACGTTGGTGGATACGGAAACCGGCGCTTACGAGGCGATCTGCAGCATCTATGCCGAGCATGGGCAGGAGCTTGCCTTGGAGGCCTGGTCCGTCTGCATCGGAACGCACGGAGGGTTCGATCCCTATGTCGATCTTGAGCAGAGAACGGGGAAAACGTTGGACAAGGCGGAGCTTCGGGAGCTGTTTCGGAATAGACACGTCGAGCGGCTGCAAAGCGCGTCCCTTCGCCCCGGCGTTCTGGACAGGCTGGAGGAAGCGCGTCGGTTGGGGTGGAAAATCGGTCTGGCATCCAGCTCGGACCGCGCATGGATAGAGGATCATCTTAGCAGGCAGGGAATTAGAGATTATTTCGAGGTCATTCGCTCCTCCGACGACGTGAAGCGGGTCAAGCCGGACCCGGAGCTGTACGTCCTTGCCGCTGAAGCGCTGGGAGTCGCGCCGGAGGAGGCGCTTGCCGTCGAAGATTCGATGAACGGACTGCGCGCCGCCAAAGCCGCGGGACTGTGGGGACTGGCCGTCCCGAACCCGGTAACGGCGCAGATGGATTTCGGACAGGCCGATATTTTTGTGGACGGTCTGGATCGGAAAACGTTCGCCGAAATCGAAGCGGAGCTGCAAGCCCGCATCGTGCAGAAATAAACGAAAAACCGCCCCGGGACTTCTGTTCTCAAATCGGATCGAAGGACCTGTCCCTTCTTGCTCGCTGCCCGCCATTAGGCGGGCAGTTTCCATTTCCCTCTCTTGGAATTGACCTGGTTCGTAACGCTGCCGACAAAAGAGTAGACGATATGCACGATCCGAGACCGTTAGACGACATACTCGGCCCGGAATCGACAAAGCCCGATAAAGGAAAGGAAAAACCTGCAAAAAAATTAGTAGATTTCGCCTAATACTTTTGTTATATTAATCCTAACATCTAACAGATATGGAGGATTTTCATGACAAATTCGAAGGTTATGAAATGGGTAACGGGAGCTTTTGAAATCTTTTTGGGAATTCCGGTGCTGGGCGGTTTGATTATTATCGGAACCTATTACACTCCGCTTGTCGTTATGCTCGTTTTGCACATCATCACGTTAATTCTTTCGTCGAGAAATAACGAAGTGAAATACGGGTCCATCTTAGGAATCGTAACATCTCTCGTCGCATGGATCCCATTTGTTGGCATGATCCTGCACATCATTTCCGGCATTATGTTGATGGTTAGCGCCGCGAAAAAGGAATCTACGCAGCCCTCTTCTGTAAGCGCTTAATCGAAATGGCGAAAGCCGGCCCGAGGCCGGCTTTTTAACTTCTAAACGCTTTTTTGCATATAGATGAGGAATACGGGGTGCCATCCACTAGGCTGAAAAGCTAACAAGGCCATCCCAGCCGGAGTGGATTGATTCATACCCCTTACAGCTCCGCCCATGTGACGTTCAATTCAACCACGCCCTCGGAAGAAGCGAGAGCTCCGCCGATTAAGGACCAGCTTTCGTTTTTGTCCAGATTATCGCCTTGAATAATTATGTTTTTGTCATCGATGGTTTGCGCGGATTCGTCCAAGTTTTGTTTTTTGAAATATTCCGTGTACATCTCTGTGACCGCGGACATGCTCTCTTTGGTTGTGAAAATGAGCAAGGAGGATTTTTTGCCGTCGGCCAGACCGGAGTGAGAGGTGCTGATCTGAGCGTCTGCCGGAAGCGGGAAATCCGCGGGCAAATATTCGGGCCTTTTATTGACGGCCGATTCGGGCGAGCCGCTCTGTGCAGCTTCGGCGTTCGACGATGCCGGCGAATTGTCGGAGGATTGGCAGGCGCTCAATGCAGCGGCTAGAATCAGCGACAGTCCGATATAAATCCACGTTTTTTTCCTCATTATGCAATAGCTCTCCTTTTCGGACACTTGTTGATTAAACCTCTTCGGTCCCTTTTTTCTCCAAATTATCCCTATATCTTAATAGTGAAAGGCAGCCATTTCCATAAGTTCAAAGTCCAATTTTAGCGCGGGAAGGGATAGGATAAATGTTTTACATCGTTGTGGGCACTAAGTAATGTATGCAGTCGGATCGTCTCAAAATGCTACTGTATTCTTAAACGAGAAACGGTCATGCGAAACCCGATTTTTACAACGATAAAGACGCCGAAGGCATTTTTGCTTGAATTCGGCCAATTTATCCTGCTTTCGCTTAAAAAGCCGGCCTCAAGGGGCCGGCTTCTCTGTCGATTCCTTATTTCGCGTATCGTCCCGGTACCTTCCCAAAGCTTTTTCCGCCGATTCCAGCATTCGCTTGCGGAGCCCGTCGCCTTCAAGGATTTTGACTCGCAGCCCCAGAAAACGGATTTTGGACAGCAGAAACTCGCTTTCGTCGGCCAAATAGGTCACATGAATACGATACAAATTCTCTTCCTCATCGTAGCTCACGGACTTATCGAAGCAGGAGAACGCGTATAAAATTCGCGACAGCTCGGCGTTGTAGGTCCGGACGACCTCGACGACGGCATGCTCCTTGCGCTTCTCCAGATGCGCCGCTACCCGCAGCTTCAATTCTTCCACCCGCTCGGGAGACAGGGCGGTCTCCTCGATCGCAACGATGCTCTGCAGCTTGGTCGACATGAAGGAACGGCCGCGCGTGCTGTACCAGAGCAAGTACCATTCTCTCTTGACCATGCTGTATTCCAGCTTGACGGGAAGGCCGGGCTGATTCGCCTTTGTTCCTCCATGCTTGACTCGCGAGGTAAGCAGCATACCCTTGTCCTGCATGATCAGACGTCGAAGCGTGCGAAGCAGAGGATGGTAGACTTGGCGCTCGTCGTTTTTGGCCTTTTCGACGATCATGCCGCGATGGCCGAGCTCGGATTCGTCCTGCAGGAGCTGTTGCAGCTTTCCCAACGTCTCCGGGGTAAAGGCGTCGGCCGCACAATCGTGAGCCAGCGCGGTGCGGAGCCACGTTCGTTCCTGCGACGTCAAGGCGATGGCGTTCGACTCGTCCAGGCGGGAGAGGATCTGGTAGTTAAAAATTTTCTCGAACGGATTCATAATAGCCTCGAATCTCCTCCCATTCCGCGATCAGCTCCTTGCAAAGCCAAGCCGGCTCCAGTATCTCGCAGCTCGACCCGAAGCTTCGGAGCCAAGGCTTGATCTCATAAATACCGTTAACCGTAATCTCGAACAGAAAGGTCGACTCGCTCTCCTCGCGAACCGTGCCCCATTGGCCCTGAGCTTCGACGCGTTCGCGAATGAAGTTGGCTCCCGCGCGATCGGGGTTGTAGAACCGGGCTACGACCTTCACCGGACGCAGCGTATCCGTAACCCAGCTTTGTTTAAGCTGCTCCCGAGCGCGATCAAGGCGGGCGGAGAACACGGCTTCCTCTACCGCTTCTCCGGCTTCAAGCTGAGTGATTCCTTCCATGCGGTATTTCATCATGCCGAGCTTGGCGTGATGCCCGATCAGGTACCAGCGTCCGTATTGATGGTCGTAGATGACCAGCAGCGGAAGGGTCTTTTCCTCGCTGCCCTCCGATTCCCGCTCGAACAGCGGATTCGTATTTTTCGAGGCGTAATTTTTCCCCTTCTTGGGGGACAGATAGAGAAAATGCAGGCGTCTCCGTTCCCGAATGGCTTGGAAAATCGCATGCAAATGCGCTTCGTCGAGAATGCGCGAATGGTAATGGTACTTGTATAAGTGAATATCCGAGACCTCGGGGGCGAAGCCGCGTTGGGCCAGCGCCTTCTTGAGCGTATCGCGCAAGAGGTAGCCCTGCACCGCCGGGACCTGCGTGTTCGCCATGACGTCGACGTAATCGTACAGGTCGAGCAGCTCGTCGTCGGACAGGCCGTCGATCAAGTCGTTGGCCGCTCGGTAGCGATAAGGACGGCCGCCCTCGCCGCGTTTAATGACGCCGGCCGCCTCCAAATACTTCAGGTCTCCTCGAATCGTCTTCTCGTCGGGGCACGGGAAGTCGGCGGGCATGCTTTCGCTGCAGGCGTCCAGAAGCTCTTTCGCCGTCAGCTCCCGATCCTGCAAAAGGGTGATCGTTAAGGAGAGGCGCACGCTTTCCGACTCTTTGAGCGATTTGGCGCGGAACAGGAACAGCAGCAGCGGGTCCGCCGATTCGTAATAATTGTAGCGAAGCCCTTCCGCCAGATCGGACTCCTGTTTTTCGGAGAGAGGCTGCAGGGACGTTCTCATGTCCTTGAGATAGCGCAGCGTTTTATCGTAGGTATGTACGGAAATCCCCAGACGGGAGGCGAACTGCTGCCTGTTATACGCGCCCCCGGCAAGCGCCAGCAGCCTAAGAAACTGCACTTCTTTGTCGAAGCTTTCCCGAGCCATCTCGTTACCTCCGTTCTCCGTTTTCCATATAAGTACCATTGTAGCAATTACGGAGGGTGGGGAAAATGGAATTTTTTCTAGGTGCTGGCTATTCGTAAGGAAATGGGGTATAATGACTTTATAGAACGTATGACCTAATTCACATAACGTAGAGGGTTATTCTTTTATGTTAATAACCTTGTACGCTATGTGAATTTTTTATTTTTAATCGAATAAGAAGGTCATGTAAATCCTAATAAGGTGGTAATCAGTATGGAATCAGGAACAGTAAAATGGTTTAACGCGGACAAGGGCTTCGGCTTTATCGAAGTTGAGGGCGGCAACGACGTATTCGTTCATTTCAGCGCAATCGTCGGCGACGGCTACAAAGCTTTGGACGAAGGTCAACGAGTCGAATTTAACATCGTTCAAGGCAACCGCGGCCCGCAAGCCGAGAATGTCGTCAAGCTGTAAATAAAAAGTGCCCCGAACCACGGTTCGGGGCATTTTTTTGCCGCTGCCTCCATTTCAAAATAGACGCCGAAGCCGCTTTGGCTTGCGGTGGATGTTGGTTTGCGCTATTCGACCTGAATTCGATCGATCGGGACATCGCCCGCGACAACCGTGAAGTAAGGTTTGCCGTCCTTGATCCCCGCCGTGCCATAACCGCTTGCGGTGCATAAGAAGCTGCGGAAATCGCCGGCTCTGCGCGGCGAGACGAACAGCGTTCGTTCTACGGCATCGTAACGGATGCCGCTCAACCCTTGAATGAGGCCATAGGATGCCATTGCCCGGGCATACCAGTTCCCGCATTCGTATTCATTAAACGGGTTGCGCGTCCGTCCGTCGTAACGGTCCCGGCACGTTCTGACGATCTCGAGCCCTTCTTCGACGTTGCCGGTCGACATCAGGTGCGAAGCGACCTGGTATTCGATTCCGGTCCATACTTCATCGCTGTAGACGAACGGAAGCGAAAGCTTCTCTCCCCGCGGCCAGGTACAGAGCAGCAGCCCGCCTTCATGGCCGACCGCGTAGCCGGGACGCTGCGGATTCGCATGGTGGGACAAATCCCTCTTCAGATTGTATTTATGCACGCTGAGAAGATGGCTGATCACTTTGTCGCGAGCGACGATTTCGCCGAGACCGCACATTTCCGCCAACCACGCGCCGATCATTCCGTCGGACAAGCAGCCTTTGCCGTATTGGTATTTCGGTCCTTCCGCTTGCAGCAAACGAATCGCTTCCGGGGAATAGTCGATGTTCCAGGCGAGCTGGCCGCTTGTCGGGGACGGCGTGCGCAATCCTTCCCAGACGATATGCTGTTCGAAATATTCGCCGTTAAACAGTATATCTTCCGAATATCTCCGTCCATCGCGAAGCAATTCGTCATACAGCTCGTTCGGTTCGCCAAGCGCCTGCGCCATTAGGCCGGCCGCTTTCAAAGCGCCGAGATAGAACGAGGAGCACATGCCGTTCGCTCCCCAAAATTCGATATCGTACGTATTGTGGTGCGGCTCGAGCAGCACGCCCCGATGATCGGGGTCCCATTCGCGAATGCAGTAGTCGAGGCTATCTTTTATTTTGGGCCACAACGTTGCAAGCCATGGGGTATCGCCGGATATTCGCCATTCCCGGTACGTCTTCATAATTCCGCCCAATTGGCCGTCCGCAGCCGCATGGAAGTCATGGTCGGTCGGACCGATCGGCAGGGAGGAGCGGAAATGTTGATGTCCTTGCTCGTCCTGGCTATCGTTAAATTCAGTCCATCGCAGGCTGCGTTCCAGTTCCGGAAACAGATGGGGAAGCGCTTGCGCGTAGTTCCAAACATGCGTGCATGAACCGTGGCAGGAGCCTTCTCTGTCGCCTGAACCTTCCCATCCCCAGAGCCGGCCGTCGATTTGACGCAAAACGGTCGGCGATTTCAGAATGGTAAGGTTTGCCGCCGCGGCCTCCACGACTTCCTCGGGCAGCGTCGTATCGTAGAAGCTGTCGCTGAATCGGCTGCTGTCGGCCCGCAGCGTATCGTAGGCATCGGCAAAATAGCGGGCCACGTCCTCGATATCCCGGAATCGACCGGCATACCAAGGCTTGAAATAAGATTTTTCAGTCGCCTCTGCTCCGTTCGCGGGAGCGGGGACCCCGACAGTCAGGTTCGATTCCGGAACATACCAGGAGAGTCGCAGACGGACGGTTTGGCTGGCATGGGCAGCGAGAGTGAGCGGAACGTACAAGCTCGCTCCCGGACTGGGCTGTCCCTCGGCGATTGGCGGAGCGCCTTCGCACTCGCCCGCCTCTACGGCGTTCCAAACCGTCGTAAGCGAATCGAACCAGCCCCCGCGAAACCAGGCGTAATTAACGGCAGTCTGCGGATGATCCGTTACGGCGCAGAATGCGCCTTGCGTCCACGGCTTATTGTCCAAAATCGGCTGATTCAAGACGAATCCGTTATCGATCGACAGCACATTGCCCTTATCCGGCTCGCTTTGCATAAAGTTGGCGGCATGGAACGAATAGATGATTTCCACCGGTTGATCGGAAGTATTGCGAAACGTATATTCAAGCGCCGCTGCCGGCAGGCTGGAATTGTCCGCATCCAGCGGCGTGAACGGACTCCAGCCGCGGATCGTCG
The DNA here is from genome assembly GCF_042431195.1 of Cohnella cellulosilytica. Lineage (NCBI taxonomy): Bacteria > Bacillati > Bacillota > Bacilli > Caryophanales > Paenibacillaceae > Cohnella > Cohnella cellulosilytica. The sequence goes on along the minus strand of NZ_JBHMDN010000007.1, from coordinate 194,772 downwards.
TTTCGACCGGCAACGACTCGTCTTGCAGCCGCACGATGCCGAACGGAAAACGGGCCTCGAAGGAGCTCGTCCGATAACGCGGCAAGCCGTACGTTTTGCCGGGGAAGCCGAACCCGCTCCCGTTGCCGGGCGCGAATATTTTCCATTCCGGAACTTGCCCTTCCAAGACGCGGGAAGTATTGCCCGATTCGCTCCTGAGCGTAATCGCGGAGAACATAAGCGGTTCATGAGCGAGATGTGGGGCGTGACGCAGCGATACATGGGAGAGCGCGCCTCTTCCTTCCAGCGCAATCATGCCGGCGCCGATGCCGCCGAGCGGAAAGGCGATTCGCGCGTTCCGTTCGTCTTCGTAAATCGCGTTATACCTTTTGCTGGACATGGACAATCCCTCCATTAATAGGCGAGCTTTAATGTTATTCGAAGGTTTGCTAGTTCGCATCCGGTGCCGCTTCGGGCCTCACAAGTCTGGCCGGAAGCACGATTTTGCCCGGCAGCCGGTTTCCGCCGATTGTCGCGGACAGGAAACGCACAGCCATTTGTCCGACTTCAATTCGCGGGACGCGTATGGTCGGAATTGGCGGTTGCAGCGAACGGATGTCGGGAATGTCGTCGCAGCCGATCAATTCGACATCCTTGCCCTGAACGAGCCCAAGCTCCTCGAGCGCCTGAACGGCTCCTAGCGCGGCGCGGTCGCTTACGGCAAATACCGCCGTCGGGCGATCGGCCAACTCCATCAAATACTTCATTTCCATGAAGCCCTTCACGAACATGCGGTCTTCGTTCGGCGCGACGTAATGGGGATTCAGGGGCAAGCCGTTCTCCATCAACGCTGCGCAGTATCCGGCATAGCGGTCGACAAGCGGTTTATATTTGGCCGGGCCGCTAATGAAGCCGATGCTCCGATGTCCTTGATCAATCAAATATTGCGCAGCCAGAAAGCCGGCTCCGTAATGGTCCGCATGGACGGACGATACGTCGCCTTGGTGAACGTAGTTGTCGACGAGCAGGATCGGCAGTCGTTCGCTGCGCACCCGTTCGATCAATGCGTCGGTAATTCCCCCGCCTCCCAGCATGATGATGCCGGCGACTCCGTCGGTCCATTGCTCGACATTATGGTCCGACCTGACGATCGAGAGAATAATCTCGAAGCCAAGCGCCTGACATTCGCTTTCGATCCCTGCGATAATGTCCGAATTGTAAGCGTCCGTGACTCGCGAAGAAGTCGATTCTTCCATCATCAGGCGAATGTAGCGCAGCTCTTGGGACGAGCCGCGCTTCGGCTCGCTCTCGCCGAATGCCTGTAAAATGGCGCTGCGGGTTTCGTCCGGAAAGGATCCCTTGTTATTCAAGACAAGCGACACCGTTGCCGGAGAGAAGCCGGTTAAAGCAGCGATTTCTTTAATGGTCGGTTTTTTGTTTCGTTTGCCTGAGTTGTTCACGAAAATCCCTCCAGTATCAAGCATACCTGTAATGGAGTTTGGAGTAAATATATTTTATTAAATATTCACTAAAATATTTACTGAATAACCAATTGGGGGAAAGGACTACACGTTTGTCCGAGAGAGTGGTATACTGGATAACAAATTACAAGTTCGGACGCGGAAGCACCGCGTATGCAGTTTTATTCTGCATGCGCGGTGCTTTTTGTCGTTCCGGAGTTCAGGAGGAGCATGTGTGGGGAGCGATTTCGAACTTTGACTTCGGCGATTTGAAGGTCGATTATCCGCTCAAGGGCCCCGGCTCGCCGTATTGTCTATAAAGCGAGCGCGCCTTTATGTACGAAGGCTGGCGGCTGCAGACCTTGATCCGGGAACACCTTGAATTTGAGTCTAAATTGTCCACAACCCGAGAAGTCTAAAGAAATACATCGCAATCGCCTGCCGCCGGATCTACGGGGATATTTAAAGTTTGTGCTTTCTGCTAGGGCTCGGAGGATGCTGGAGGAGGAAGAGAAGGAGCCTTGAAGTGATGTTAATCGATCCGCAATCCAACACCTGCAAAAACGAGAGATTTCCTTTTGGAACATTTTTGGCATAAAATATGACTAAACATTCATCTCTTTTGACAGAAAAGATGAAGGAGTTGATAAAAGTGAACAATGATTCAGATATCTTAATATATCAGACGGAAGATGGGCATACCAAGATTGACGTGAAACTGGACAACGGCACGGTTTGGATGACTCAAAAGGCAATTGCAGAATTATATCAGACGACTAAGCAAAACATTAGTTTGCATGTTCGCAATATTCTGGCAGAGAATGAACTTGAAGAAGATTCAGTAGTCAAGTTTTACTTTACAACTGCCGAAGACGGTAAAAAGTACAAAACGATGCATTACAATTTGGAAATGGTTATCGCTGTCGGTTATCGTGTTCGTTCCCATAGAGGTACGCAGTTCAGACGGTGGGCGACTGAACGACTTAATGAATACCTCGTTAAAGGCTTCACGATGGACGATGAACGCTTGAAAGATATGCGTAATTTCGGGCAAGATTACTTTGATGAGTTGCTTCAGCGCATTCGCGATATCCGAGCATCGGAAAAAAGATTCTATCGTAAAATTACTGATATCTATTCCTTATCCGTTGACTACGATCCGAGTGCCACCATATCAAAAGAATTCTTTGCTACTGTACAAAACAAACTTCATTTTGCCGTTCATGGCCATACTGCGGCAGAACTTATTGCCGAGCGGGCAAATGCGAGCAAAGATAATATGGGATTGACAAGCTGGAAAAGCGATAAAGTTAGGAAGAACGATGTCATCATAGCCAAGAACTACTTGAACGACAAAGAAATACAAGCATTGAATCGTATTGTAACCATGTATTTGGACTACGCAGAGGATCAAGCTGAACGCCAATCCCCAATGTATATGAAAGATTGGATTGAGAAGTTAAATTCTTTCTTACGATTCAACGAACGTGAGATTCTAACCAATGCAGGTAATATTTCGCAAGAGGTTGCAGAGAAGTTGGCGACTAGAGAGTATGAGAAGTTTAATCAGATGCGACTTGCAGTGGATGAAAGTAATGATTTTGATGAATTTGTGAAAGGAAATAAACTTATATAAACCGCAACTAGTCCTGCAATACAATTAGTTTGCACGGGGCCGCAGCGTAAGGTTGAACCCTTTTATTCGCAGTTCCTCTAACGTATTACTGATGCCAATGTGTTGAAGGCGTCGGCTATTCTTTTTTTTGTGCAGCAGATTATTCAGCAAGAAGTAAGGTAGAAAGGGAGAAAGCACGATTGCACAAGAACTTAAAACGAGACCAACGTCTGGAAGTGGCCAAGCAGTGGATCAGACAGTATAAGGGGAAAAAGTGGATTCGCAGTTATCGCAAACATTTTGGGATATCGTCGGAATGTGCGATTCAGGAGCTTCGGTTGCTGCAGGTTCCCTTGACGAAAGAAGAGATCGCCGATGGAAGAAAAGGCGCGAGTGCTCGAGGTAGAAATGAAAAGAGAAAAGCCCGAAGAAACAAAAAGCTTGCAGATAGAATTGAAACGCCATGGCAGGATGAAACTTATTATTATATCGCGGGTTACACGGGATGGGGATTCCCATACGGTATTACGTGGGAGGAAAACGAGCGGATAAATAATGATTTCAGTCTGTTTGCAACGGCGCCTTCTGAGGAGCCGGAAGAAGCGAACAGTAGGTTTCAATGGGATTTCCGATAGTTCCTGTACATGCCAGTCCATATTACACTGAATTATAAGGTAAACTATAGATATCGAACTTAGACGTACCGAAAGGATACGTGTGACATCGTGGACGATATCTATCAAAAGCATGAAGCGGCTTTGCGCGAAATCGACCGATTGAGAGAAGAAAATCGCCAGCTAAAACCTCTAACCGAAGAACGTATTGAAGAGGAAACCCCTTCGGAACATTCGCCCTCATTACTCAACGTCTCGAACACTGATGCTAAAGTCACTCAATGTTCGACGGTAGGAAAGAAGCTTGCTTTGTATCGGAGCTACTTTCGGGGGAGAGATGATGTATACCAGTTCTCAACGCGATAACGACCTGTTAACGTGTTCTTTGCCAAGCACACTAAAAATTGTGTTGGCTGATCGAGTATACGTAGAAAAAGCAGATTTGCCTACTTCCGCAATTAATCGCCTTATGAGGCTTGCTTCATTCTCGAACCCTGATTTTTATAAAACTCAGGCCATGAGATTGTCCACATACGGTAAACCGAGAGTGATAAGCTGTGCAGAGGATTTGCCCCAACATATCGCGCTTCCTAGAGGTTGTTTAAGTGCGGTTTTGGATCTTTTTGAGCAAAATGGATCACAGGTTGTTGTTGAGGATAAACGGTTTTCCGGCTGTGCCATTCACGTTCGATTTGACGGAGAGTTAACGATGCTGCAAGATACGGCGGCGAAGGCCATACTCGCGCATGATATTGGGATATTGTCTGCAGCTACAGGCTTCGGCAAACGGTTGTCGCTTCCAATATTATCGCCAGTCGCAAAGTAAATACGCTGATTTTGGTGCATAGGCGGGAGCTTATGGAACAGTGGAAAGAGCGGCTGCAAACCTTTTTGAGTATGCCTAAGGATGCTATTGGGTGGATTGGCGGCGGGAAAAATAAGCGGACGAATATTGTAGATATCGCCGTCATTCAAAGTTTGAACCGAAAAGGAGAAGTAAACTCGCTGATAGAGGAGTATGGACAGGTTATCGTCGACGAATGCCATCATTTATCCGCGTTTAGCTTCGAGCAAGTTTTATTGAAGTCAAAAGCGCGATATGTGTTTGGGCTGACGGCTACGCCAAAACGTCAAGACGGACAAGAGGCCATCGTCATGATGCAGTTAGGGCCTGTTCGTATTCGTGTGGATGCGAAAATGTTGACGGGATCGCGAAGATTTGCATTATCTGTAGTGCCGCGTTATACCGATTTCCGTCTGCCGTCCAACGTATTAAATCCGTCGATACAGGAAGTGTACCAATTTCTTGTAGAGGATGAAGCGCGCAATACGATGATTTTCGATGATCTTCTTCATTGCTTGGAGGAGAAAAGATCGCCGTTGCTGCTAGTAGAGCGAAGAGCACATGCGGAATATTTCGCAGAACGCTTGCGTCCATTTGCGAAGAACGTGATCGTATTGCAAGGCGGAATGGGGAAGAAGCAAAGAGACGCTATTCGTGCGAAGATAGCCAGTATTTCAGATGATGAAGAGAGAGTATTTATTGCGACCGGGAAGCTAATTGGTGAAGGTTTTGATGATTCCCGGTTGGACACATTGTTTCTCGTTCATCCGATTTCGTGGACCGGAACCTTGCAGCAATATGCCGGTCGGCTGCATCGTTCCCATGCGAATAAGCGTGAGGTCAAGATTTACGATTATATTGACCTTCAGGTACCGATGTTAATGAGCATGTACAAGAAACGAATTAAAGGTTATCGCAAAATGGGGTATAAGGGAGCGGAGTTGTGAAGCGCAACTGTTCGCTTACTATTCAAAATCCTCCACTTCAACAAAATCGATAATCTCCCGGATATCGTTGATGCCCAGGGCATCGGCGATTTTTTCGATATGAGAGAAGTTGATGTTAGCGCGTTTGCCGGTGGCTAGCTCGCTTAAGGCGGCGTGTCGAACATCAGATAAGCGTGAAAGCTCTCTTAGGGATATCTCGCGTTGTCGGATCAAAGCATGTATTTTGACGATTACTTTTTTGGCCATGGACCTCACTCCAACTTTAATATTGACTATACGCAAAAACGTACCATATAATGAATTTTGTTCCGGTACGCAATTGCGTAATCTTCATTTTGGAAATTAGAAATGAGGCCAGCCCATGATCCTACAAGTAATCGCCTCAAACGGAGAGCATCGGATGTTGGATGTAGCGGACATAGTATACTTGCAAACCGACGGTTACGGAGAAGTGCTGTTTTACACTTTTGATGGCAAGTATCGGGCGATAACTCGACTTGGGGAGTGGTCCGAATTATTGCGGGAGAAAGGTTTTTTGCAAATGGATCGAGGTACGGTCGTGAACATGCGGAAAATTATATCCTTGGATAGGGGCTTGCGTGTGATCAAAGTAGCGGTATCTGAGGGAGATGTGAATATTCCAGTATCGGAGAGGGCGCAGAAGCAGCTGCTGAAACATAAAACTGAAGGTTATTAACTTAGCGAAGTTAAACACGGGTGGAAAGTAAGCTTATCAAAAATTTTTCAATGATCAGGGAGATGAAATGCTTTAATTCCCCGGCTTCTTTGGGACGATTTCCAATGAAACGGCCCCCATACGAAAAAAAATATAAAATATAGCGAAAGATTCCACCGGATTACCTATACGAAATGTCATTAATGAGGTAAAATATAGGTATCAATGTGATTTAATTCACAATTTATGCTTAAATCAGGATTTATGACATCACCTAGGGGAGGAAACAGAATGTCCGAAGCAACTGTAGCGAGTGTCGAGCGGGAGACGGCCGTATCCGAAGCGGCTGCCAAGTTGGATGTACTGGATCAATTAATGAAACCGGAAGTGCAGCAGGCGATTACCGTCTTGGTGGATCAACTGCCGAAGTTGGCCGAGATGATGTCCGTGCTGACGAATATTTACGATGTCGCCCAGAAGGTGGCCGCGGATCGCGTGCTGATTCAGGATATCGTCGGCGGCATTCAGGAAGTCGCCAAGCCGCTGGGAGAGAAAGTGAAGGAATACGCGTCCGCGGCAATCGAAGCGAGCGACCGGGCGGAGAGCAGCAGCGAAACGATTGGCGTATTCGGCATGCTGAAGCTGCTGAAGGATCCGGAATTGCAAAAGATGCTTCGTTTCAGCCAGGCTTATCTGAACATCCTGGGCGAGAGAAAGCAAAGCCAGAACTAAGAAGAGACCCATACACAGGCGAGAACGGAGGACTATAGATGAGCAAAGAAATTTTGATTCTCGGGGGCGGTTACGGCGGCTTGCTTAGCGCCCTGTCCGCAAGAGCGCATTTGACGGTTGGCGAGGCGAACATTACGGTCGTTAACCGCGCGGGCACGCATCAGATTATTACGGAGCTGCATCGGCTGGCCGCGGGCAACGTGTCGGAGAAAGCGGTAGCTCTGCCCCTGGAGAAATTGTTAAAGGGCAAACAGGTCAATATCGCGGTAGGGGAAGTGCAAGCGATCGATGTCGAAGGCAAGAAGGTGGCGTTGACCAACGGAACCTCTTACCGCTACGACGCGCTGGTGCTTGCGATGGGAAGCGAAACGAACTATTTCGGCATTCCGGGACTGCAAGAGAATAGTCTGATCCTGAAATCGGTGTCGGATGCGAACCGTATTTTCGCCCATGTGAAGGAACGGATCAAAGCCTATGCCCAATCGAAAAATAAAGCGGACGCGACGTTCGTCATCGGAGGAGGCGGTCTGACCGGCGTGGAGCTGGTAGGCGAACTGGCCGACGAGCTGCCGGCTATCTGCCGCCAGAACGGCGTTGATTTCACGGATATTTCGCTTTATCTGGTCGAAGCGATGCCGACCATTCTGCCGATGTTCTCGCCGGAGCTCATTCAACGGGCCGTGACCAGCCTGGAGAAACGCGGCGTGGAATTCTTGACGAGCCTTCCGATCACCGAAGTGAAAGGCCAAACGGTTACCTTGAAGGACGGCCGCACGATCGACACGAACACGCTGGTCTGGACCGGCGGCGTACAAGGCAACTCGCTCGTCGCCAATTGCGGCATCGAAGTTAATCGCGGCCGCGCAACCGTCACCGAAGCGCTGCAATCCACGTCCCATCCCGACGTCTTTCTGGCGGGCGACTGCGCGGTCGTTTTCGGGCCGGAGGGCCGGCCTTATCCGCCGACCGCACAATTGGCTTGGCAGATGGGCGAGCTTGTCGGCGCCAATATCGCCGCGGCTTTCAAGGGCATGACAATGGACAGCTTCCAACCGGTATTCTCCGGTACGCTGGCCAGTCTTGGACGGAAAGACGGCATCGGCTCCGTCGGCGAGACGGGCATCGAGCTGCGCGGACTTCCGGCGTCCCTGATGAAAAAAGCGAGCAACGCCCGCTATTTGAGCCACATTAACGGACTGTTCACGCTTGCCTACTAGGGCGTGTATGCAAACCCGCTCAGGGGCATTTTTCACCGCCTTTTCGCCCCCTGCTGCGTCACTTTTGCTTGACGTACCCCCGGTACGCCTTCGCAAAAGTTCCTTGCATGGAACGAAAATTCGGCATAATCTGCTGTCCTCGGAGTATGCATACACGCCCTAGCACAAATCGCAGCACAAACGAAGCAGCCTCGATTCGGCATTTTGTCGGGTCGCGGCTGTTTTTGCATTTTCTCCAATGGTGAAAAAATCGGTCATTTTCCAGATTTGCCATACTTCCGCCCTGTTCGAGACCCCGATTATCAGGGAAAATCAGGTGGTGAAGCCGAGGCCGCAAGGCGGCGGATTCGCAGAGTTGCAGAGGCGCTCGGAAGGGTTACTTCGGCGGTGTAAATTGGTTCGAATCCAATCCGCGGTCATCGCATAAACATGCGGCGGATCGTGTGCTTCAAAAACCTTTCCAACCTTTTCCCTCTGCGATTTAAGAAAAAAATGGTTGACATGGTTAAAGATGAGATGTTAGGATTACCAACAAATCTTGAATCTGGAAAGGAGTGCGGGACCATGCAAGAGATGAATCGACTCGATTGGATTAACCAGCCGGCAGTCTATGCCGAACAGCTCCATGAGCAGTGGCTGGAGACGCATGAATTCCGCATTCCATTTCATAGAGGCCTTCTTTACAAGCGCAGAGGATCCGTTGCGGCTGGCCGGCTGTATGCTACAGCCTGACTCCGTTCGCGATCGCATACATAGCGTTCTTGTAAAGACTGCCGAGGCTGGCAGTCTTTTTCTATGGGGCACAAGCCTAAGCATAGGAGAAGACGGCGGCGACAGGGGTCTTTTTTTATACTTGATCCCTCCAAAGTACATATCGCAACAAAAACTCAGTTTGAAAGAGAGGCGAGTCCCATGAAAAACAATTTGTATCCATACGAACGGAATTGGCGTCAGCAGGATCATGAGATCGAAACAGAGGATAGCCGATTCGCGAGAGAAGGGCATCGATGGCCGGATTTCCGGCAGAGATGTCGCAGCTTCTCCTAAGCGGGAGCAATCTCGCGGCGCGATTCGAGCTATCCGGTTTCCGAATCCTTCTTTCCCGGTTTCAACGGGGGAGCGAGGCGGGGGACAACGGATAGCTTTTTATTTTGGAGACTATGGCGAAAGGGCGAACGCGGCGGTTTGTGACTCCGTTAGTACCAGTTCGAGTCTGGTTGGTCTCCCCAATTATTGCTCGGTAGCCAAGCGGCAAGGCAGATGACTTTGAATCATCGATCGCAGGTTCGATTCCTGCCCGGGCATCCATACATGGATAGGCGTTATCAGATAGGCTGCCGCGATTCGGCGGCCGACAGATCGGCGGGGAAGACCCGCTCCTGTCCTCCACGGCGTGGTGGTGAAAAGGAATAACACACGGGCCTTTCACGTCCGGATGTGCGGGTTCGAGTCCCGTCCACGTCTCCACTTTTATATGGAAAGGAAGAAGCCGACTTGCGTCACAGGTGACCCTCATGCAGAGAAGACAAATCCCTATGATCCACGAAACAACGTTCCGCAACGTCTCCGAAAAAGAGCTGACGATGGATGATGTGTTCGCCCGTATTCGCAGCTTTATGCTGGCCGATCCTCGCGCCGCCTATCAACTGATGATAGGCACGGACGCTCAGGTTCACGCCGGACATACGAAGTTTGTGACGTCCGTCGTTATTTTCCGGCCGGGCAGAGGCGCTTGGTTCTGCTATCGGCAGATCATTTTGCCGCGGGAAATCCGTTCGCTCCAGGAGAAGCTCAGTCTGGAGACGACGTTCAGCCAGGAAATTGCCTCGTATTTCGACGAGAGCAAACGCGCCGAGTTGGAGGATATTCTCCTGCCATACGTTTATCAGGGCACGGAGCTGAAGCTGTTCATCGACATTGACGCGGGTATGGATGCCAAGCGCAACCGGACCTCGGCGCTCGTCGCGGATTTGGTCGGACGGATCGAGGCAATGGGATTGTCGGCTCGGGTGAAACCGGAAGCGATCGCTGCTTCTTCCGTATCGAATCGATATACGAAGACTCCCTATCGGGGAAAGAAGTCTGCCGCCGCGACCTGATTTAGGGTGCGTTAACAGCAAGTATACTGTCGGTGGGAAACCAACAAATCTTCCCGTCGTCATACTTACGCCATGTTCGATCAGTCGGAAATAAGCGAAGATAGGAACATGAAACAGCGGCCGTGAGCACGGCAGATCAACCAAGCGCAGTTGAGGCGCTTGGAAAACACAGATGACCGGCGAGGCGCCGGGGAGGGCTACTTCGCCACTTAGCGCGCACCATTCGATTTGCCCGGGCTTTACGGCAGGTTCGAGTCCTGCAGTCCGCCTTTCCCGCCTTTTCCTCGCCGGCCCGTACTTAAGGAGGTTATAACCATGAGCTTCGCAAAAAAGCTGTTTTCGGTCATCCGACCTACAATAAGCAATAGAGAAGGTTATCCGGCATACGCCCGTTCCGTAGAGGAGCAGTATGTACAGACGCTGGTGACCAATACGTTCGGCAATACGTTTTACGCGGATCAGCAGACGCTGCTGAGCGAGGCCGACGAGCTTCATCGCGAAATGGCGCAGAGCCGTCCGCAATTCATGGCGCAGGCGCTCGTCTACGCCCGCAACGAAGGCTACATGCGGCTTCAGCCGCTGTACGGTCTGGCGATTCTGTCGCAATACCGTCCGGATTTGTTCGCCAAGGCGTTCCCGCAAGTGGTTCGAATTCCTTCCGATCTGTCCGACTTTCTGACGATTCTGAAGGGAATGGGGAGAGGCGAAGGCGGCCGTGCGGTTAAGCGTCAAGTGAACCGGTTTTTGGCCGGGGTGTCCGAATATTGGGCGCTTAAGTACAACGGTCGCGGCCGGGGCTACAGCCTGGGCGACGCCATCGCGACGGCTCACCCGAAGCCTGCGGATCTGAAGCAGCAAGCGCTGTTTCGTTACTTGCGGAGCCAGGAAGCGAACCTGACTCTCCTGCCGCAAGTAGAGGCGCTGGAGCAGTTGAAGCGGGCCGCGACCGAAGCGGAAAAGCTGCGCTGGATCGCAACCGGCAAGCTGCCGCACGAAGTTGTGACCGGTGCGGTGAAGCCGACGAAGGCAATCTGGGAAGCGCTGCTTGGGCAAATGCCGACATTTGCCCTGCTCCGCCACTTGAATACGCTGGAGCGCGAGGGCGTACTGGAAGACCGCCGCAACCTTGATGCCGTGATCTCGCGTCTGACCGATCCCGCGGCTCTGAGCAAGGCGAAGATTCTACCTTTCCGGTTCGCGAGAGCGTTCCGCCAAGTGAAGCATCCGGAGCTGCGCGACGCGCTGCGGGATGCGGTGGAGCTCACGTTCGCCAACCTGCCCGACCTGGAAGACCGCACGGCGATCTTCCTGGACATCTCGGGCTCGATGAGCGGCGAATTCTTGCAGATCGGCTCGGTGTTCGCGCTGGCGTTGTACAAGAAGACACAGGGCAACTCGCTGTTCTGGCTGTTCGACACGGAAGCGGAGGATGCCTACCCGTCGCGCCGGGACAGCATTCTGTCGCAGGCGGAGCGGATTCAAACCCGCGGCGGCACGGATACCGGAGCTCCGGTTCGCAAGCTGCTCGCCGAGCGCCGCAAGGTCGATCGGATCGTCATCATCACCGACGAGCAGCAAAACAGCGGCAGTCCGTTTTACCGCGAACTGACGAACTATCGCGCCAGAGTGAACCCGCAGGTCAAGGCGTTTATCGTCGACGTCGCGCCGTACCGCAGCGCCATGGTTCCGCCGCAAGACCCGAATACGTTTTACATCTACGGCTGGAGCGACACGGTGCTGAGCTACATCGCTCAGACCGCGAAGGGCTTCGATTCCCTGGTGAAAACCATTGAAAAGCTTGAACTCTAAATTTGCGAAAAAGGAGCACGATCCAAGATGAAATTGGCGGAAGCGCTCGTCCTGCGCGCCGATACCCAGAAGAAAGTTGCGCAGTTGAGACAGCGGCTGGAGAGAGTCGTGAAGGTTCAAGAGGGAGAAAGTCCTGCGGAGGACCCGTCGTTCCTGCTTCGAGATTTGGAGCAAACGCTGGACGAACAAACCGCATGGATTCGCAAAATCAATCGAACGAACGCATTAACTGCTTTCGACGAGGGGCTCAGCATTTCGGACGCTCTAGCGGAGCGGGATCGATTGATGCAGTATCGCAAGCTGTTAGGCGACGTGCTTGAGCAAGCTTCGATCAAGCAGGATCGTTTCAGCCGCTCCGAGGTGAAGTATGAACGGACGGTCGACGTCGTTCAGATCCAGGCTCAGGTCGATACCCTGTCGAAAGCCTATCGCGAGTACGATTTTCGCATACAGGAGCTGAACTGGCGGACCGATCTGTTCGAGGATTAGCCGCGAAGGTAGTCTCTCCAGGCGAAGGCGAGCGCAACCCGCCAACGGGCAAGTTGGACCTTCCTGAATAGACGCCGGGCCATGTCTATCCCTTCATGAATGAGCCCAGAAATGTAACAAGAATGCGCCTAAGCATGGAAGTAAAACGTACCGCTTAATGTGACGACCGCGCGCTGATTGGCCAGGGGAGACGAGGGCGGGGAAGGGGATTGCGACTAATTCTCTGAAAATTTTCATTCAAAAAAGATTCGTTATTCATAGAGGTGATACAAATGGAAGCTATACGTCACACGATAACCGAACAGTTGGAGCGTCTGGAGAGCGAGGAGCAAGTTCGTATTCTGTACGCCTGCGAATCGGGCAGCCGGGCGTGGGGCTTCCCTTCCCGGGACAGCGACTACGACGTGCGGTTCGTCTACATTCGCAAACCGGAATGGTATTTGTCGATCTTCGACAGGCGGGACGTCATCGAGCGCCCGATCAGCGACAAGCTCGACATCAGCGGCTGGGATTTGCGCAAAGCGCTGAACCTGTTCCGCAAGTCGAACCCGCCGCTGCTCGAATGGCTGCAATCGCCAATCCGGTATGCCGAGACATCCGGGGTCGCAGAGCGGCTTCGCCGGATTTCTCCGCTGATCTTCTCCCCGAAATCCTGCATGTACCACTACCTCAACATGGCGCGAGGCAACTACCGGGAGTATTTGCAGGGGGAGCGGGTGCGAATCAAGAAGTATTTTTACGTCCTGCGGCCCGTTCTGGCCTGCGAATGGATCGAGCGATACGGCGAAATGCCGCCGATGGAGTTCGATACGCTCGTTGAAAGACTGATCCCGCGGTCGGGAAGCTTGGGGGAGGCGGTGGCGGAGCTGCTGGCGCGCAAAAAAGCGGGCGACGAGCTGGACATCGAGCCAAGGCTTGCCCCGATCAACGATTACTTGGAGAAAAGGCTGCAAGAGCTGGAAAACTCGGCCCTCGAGATGAAAACGGCCGACGCGAAGCTGGGAGAACAGCTGGACGATTTGTTCCGCTCGGCCTTGATAGGAGAGATAGACCAATGACATACCAAATCATAGACGGCGTGCGGGTGTGGGGGGTTCCCGATCCCGGCGCGCTGTCCCAAGCGAAAACCTGCGCCGAGCACGGCAACGTCGTGCAAGCGCTGCTGATGGCCGATCATCACAAAGGCTACAGCCAGCCCATCGGCGGCGTTGTCGCGTACGAGGGCCAAATCTCGCCCTCCGGCGTCGGCTACGACATCGCCTGCGGCAACAAGGTGGTGCGGACGAATCTGCTCGCTGCGGACATCAAACCGATTCTGCCGGCCGTGATGGATCAGATCGCAAGAAAAATATCGTTCGGCGTCGGGCGCGTCAACAGCGAAAAGGCGGATCACGAGCTGTTCGACGATCCCGACTGGAGCGTGTATGCGTCGATCGGGAAGCAGGAGCACGACAAGCTGAAGGCGCTGGCCCGGGATCAGCTCGGCACGGTCGGCAGCGGCAACCACTATGTCGATCTGTTCGAGGAACCGGAGACGGGCCGCCTCTGGATCGGCAATCATTTCGGGAGCCGGGGCTTCGGCCACAAGACGGCAAGCGGATTTCTGAATCTGGCCGCCGGACGCGATTTTCTGGCGAACGCGCCGGGAGAGAAGATGGATCAGCCGCCCGTACTGCTCGATCTGGACAGCGAGCTCGGCGATATGTACTACCGGGCGATGAAGCTGGCCGGCCGTTACGCTTACGCCGGCCGCGATTATGTCATTGCGCAGGTGTTGTCGCTGTTGAGCGCAAGTGCCGATTTCGAGGTACACAATCACCACAATTACGCCTGGAAGGAAACCCATGCCGGCAGGACGGCGATCGTCGTCCGAAAGGGCGCAACGCCGTCCGCTCCGGGCCAGCTCGGCTTCATCGGCGGCAGCATGGGCGACATTTCCGTGATCGTAAGAGGGAAGGACACGGACGAGAACCGCGATTCCTTCTACAGCACGGTGCATGGAGCGGGCCGGATCATGAGCCGTACGCAGGCCGCGGGCAAGATGAACTGGAAAACCCGCAAGCGCAGCGGAGGCCAGATCACTTCCGAACAAATGAAGCAGGCCATTCGCGACTTCGGAGTGGAGCTGCGCGGAGCCGGTACGGACGAAAGCCCGTTCGTCTACCGGAAGCTGCAGGAGGTACTGGATGCTCATGCCGACACAATCGAGGTTCTGCACGTGCTGAGGCCGATCGGCGTTTGCATGGCCGGCGCCGACGAGTTTGATCCGTATAAAGACTGAGCTAAAGGGATATTGACAAAACTTCCCTGCTCCGTATATGATAGTCACTATCTTATTAAGAAAGGAGGCCGAAGGACATGACCGCAATGGACATTCGCCGCAACGACGTCAAGCCGCAACCGAATATTTCGTTCATTGTCCATCGGCCTCTACGGGCCCAAGCCAAGGAAGGAGAAAGCTAACGCCCCCGCCGGTAACGGTTCGGGAGGGACGTCAGTCTTTCGTTTCATGTGCGCAGAAGACCGTAAGCGATGAGGCTTGCGGTTTTTTGCATTTTCTTTTTTTGATTAATTCATGAATAATGGAACATAGAAAGGAATTTGAATGGTTTATGGAACAAAATGTTAACGGGCTTTATTATCGGCGAATCGATCTCCCGGCCGGGGATCTTCACGTATTCGCCCACGACGATCTGTTTTATGCCATGGGAGCCAAGGTGTTCGAAATGGCGAACAACAACCTGCAGATCCCGAATATCCGCTATATGAGCTATACGCCCGACGCCCATGTCGGGGTCGGCACCTGCATCGGCACGACGGCGGTGTGGGGCGCGGAGGACGGCTTCGTCTCTCCTTCCATCGTCGGCAGCGACATCGGCTGCGGGATGCGGGTGCATCTGACGAATTTGCAGGCGGAAGACCTGCAGGATGTCAAGCTTCGCCGGAAGCTGGTCAAGGCGATCGAGAAGCGGATTCCGGTGGAAAATCACGCGCGGGGATATTTCTCCGACGTGTGGCTGGAGGACGTGCTGCGCAAAGGGCTTCACGGCCTGCCGGGCAAATACGTGCCGGACGCCTACACGCCGAGAAAGGCGACTTCGCTGACCCATGTCGAGTGCAGCCGCTTCCGGTTCGACGAGAGCGAGCTGGATCGCATCCCGATGCCGGTATGGCACAGGTCGCATCGTCAGCTCGGCACGCTGGGCAACGGCAATCATTTTATCGAGATTCAGGCCTTGAGCATTCCCGAGGGCAACCGCGCCATAGCGGAGCGGTGGGGCCTTCGGGACGGCCAGGTCGCGGTCATGATCCATTCCGGCTCCAGGTCCTGGGGCGGCGCGGTCAACCAGTATTGCGGCTCGCAGGTCGCCAAGACGATGAGCCGGCTCGGGCTCGGCACGGCCGATCCGAAGCTGGCCTACGCGCCGCTGGACAGCGAGGCGGGCCGGACGTACGCGAATTTGATGTATTCGGCGCTGAACTTCGCGGTAGCGAATCGCCATCTGATGGCGTTCGCCGTTCGCGATGCGTTCAAGGAAACATTCGGCTCCCGGGCGGAAATGACCACGCTCTACGACCTGATGCACAACTACGCCTGCGAGGAGAGCCATGAGGACGGGCCGCTGCTCGTTCACCGCAAAGGCACGACGCGCGCGCTGCCCGCAGGACACGCCGGCAATCCCGAGCCTTATCGCGAGACGGGCCATCCCGCGCTCATTCCCGGCTCGATGGGCACGGCCTCCTATTTGATGGTCGGAGCCCCGGAGGGCTCGCGCAATTACTATTCGATTTGTCACGGAGCGGGCCGGGTCCGCTCTCGCAACGCGACGAAGCAGCTCGTCACGGTGGACGAGTTCGCTTCCTCCCTGCGGGTCGGCCAAGACGACGAGGTCGTGCTGAATCACCGCGCGCTCGAGGCGCTGGTCGACGAATCGCCGCAGGCCTACAAAGATGTAGATCAAATCATAGACAGCGTCGTTCAGGCGCGGCTGGCCTCCGTGGTGGCCAAATGCCGTCCCCTGGCGGCGGTAAAAGGAGTGTGAACCGAGGATGACGATAACAACTGCCCATCTCGCCGCCAAACCTCATTTTCTGGTCAAGTCGACCGAAGCCGGCGAGCCGCTGGATGCCGAAAGCTATTTTAACTATATCGCTGTCGTGCAAGCCATCGTCGATTTTCTGGGCGAACGGTATGGGGACGGCTTCCGTCTCTATTATCAGGATGACGGCAACGAAGTGTGGAACGGGTTGGAGGAGGATCTTCGCGACGGGTACGAAGGAGTGGAACACGCCGCGAGCCTGTTCGATCTGGTCGAGACCGAGGTGTTCGAGTATGCTGCCGACTCCGATTCGCGGCAGGCGGTCTATACGGTTCGTCCGGCCGTGCGCAACAATCTGTTCGTGTACCGCGAGCAGCTCGTCGCGCTGGCCCGAATTCCGAGAGTGACCCAGCACGGCCTCGGCTACGAGGATCTTATTTTCTGCCGCTCGAACGAGGAGCTTGTCCGCTTTCTGGAGGCGTTGAGGGCGCGCAGGCTAGCCGATCCGAAGATCATCGTCTTCACCGATACGCGGGACGGGCTGGAGCAGGAAAGACAAGCGGTCGGGTACGCGGTCGGACGAGACGACGTGTTTATGGAGGATGAGCTGAAGACGCAGGTTTACCGTTCGATCGACGAGTTTTTCTCCAAGGATCGCGCGTTTTTCCAAACCTACGGCCTTCCCTACAAGCGGGGCATTCTGCTGTACGGCAAGCCGGGCAACGGCAAGACGACGTTGGTGAAGTCGATTTCGTCCACGACGGGCGCTCCGGTCGCCTACTGGCAGATTACGGAGTATACGAGCAGCGGCTCGATCAAGGAAGTATTCGACACCGCTTCGCAGCTGGCGCCGATGGTGCTGGTCATCGAAGACATCGACTCGATGCCCGATTCCTGCCGCTCCTATTTCCTTAACACGCTGGACGGGGCGACGTCGAAGGAAGGCATCTACCTGATCGGCACGACGAATTATCCGGAGAAGATCGATCCGGCGCTGATGAACCGGGCCGGGCGCTTTGACCGGGCGTACGAGGTGAAATCTCCGGACGAGGCGATGCGTCTCGCCTATTTGACGCATATCGGCCTGCGGCGACTCGCGAGCGAGGAGGAGCTGGAGCTGGCCGCCCGCGGAACGGACGGATTTACGCTGGCCCAGCTCAGCGAGCTGTACGCTTCGGCTGCGCTGCAGATGCATTACGAGGATAAGGTCGATCTCGAGCGGCTCATCGCCGGGATGAAGTCGGACTACGCCAAGGATCGCAGCAAAGAGTGGATGACCGAGGATCGCTCGCGTAAAATGGGATTTGCCTAAAACGAGAGATGCGGAGGGAACGGGATGGAGTTCGAGCGGTTGAAGGAAATCGTGGCCGAGAGCCGGAATATCGTGTTTTTCGGCGGGGCGGGCACTTCGACGGAAAGCGGAATTCCGGACTTTCGGTCGGCGGACGGATTGTACCAAGCGGCGGGCGGGGGCCGGATCGCTCCGGAAGAGATTTTGAGCCGTGACTTTTTCATGGCTCGTCCGGCCGACTTCTACGCCTTCTATAGAAGCAAAATGCTCTATCCGGACGCCCGGCCCAACGCGGCCCACCATGCGCTTGCCCGAATGGAGGCGCAGGGGCGGCTTGCCACGGTCATTACCCAGAATATCGACGGGCTCCATCAGAAGGCCGGAAGCCGCAACGTGCTGGAGCTGCACGGCTCGGTTCACCGCAACTTCTGCATGGATTGCCGCGAGGCTTACTCCTTGGAAGACGTGCTGGCGTCGAAAGAGGAGTGCCCCCGCTGCGCGCGGTGCGGCGGCATGATCAAGCCGGACGTCGTCCTGTACCAGGAAAGTCTGGATACGGACCTGCTGCAGCGGGCCGCGAATGATATCCGTCAGGCGGACGTTCTGATCGTCGCGGGCACGTCGCTGACCGTCCAGCCGGCGGCCGGGCTGGTCAGACTGTACGAAGGGAACAAGTTTATACTGATCAACAAAAGCGCGACCCCGATGGACGGCGCGGCCGATTATGCGATTTCGGACAGCGTGGCGAAGGTGCTGTCGGCGCTCGAAAAATAACAGGAAGGATACGGCGGTCAGGCGCGGGATTCGCCGACAAACAAGGGCTCGCTCGCGGGAGGCCGCCGAAACATTCGCTATTTCGGGCCGGATAAGGTACAATGGAGATATAGACGCATGATCTCGTTCACATAACGTAGAGGTTATTCTTTTATTCGGTAGCCTGTACGCGATGTGATTTTTATTTTTAATCGATTGGGACGATCATGTCAATACTAACCAAGAGCGCAAGCGTTGTTGGCGGTTATAGAGCTCTGGACGCCCCGAACCAGCCGTTTGGGGCTTTTTATTCGCGACATCCACTCCATAATAGAAAGAGGGAATGTACGTGTATTATTCTCGAAAAAAACCGTTCGAAGAGTTGCCGGAAGAGATGACCGCCGTTTGGATTTGCTCCGGGGAGAACTGCAAGCGATGGATGAGAGATAATTTCACGTTTTCCCTTATCCCCGTATGCCCCGAATGCAATTCCGAGATGGTCAGAGGCGAAAAGATGCTTGCCCTGTTGGAGAATACAAGCCCGAATCAGTCGAGGGGACGGCGCTGACAGAGACCAGACCCCGACGGCGTTAATCCGCAGCCTCCGAGCGAGGCAGCTCCAGCACGAAGGTCGTCCCTCGGCCCGGGCTGCTCTCGGCCTCGAGCGTTCCTTCGTGGGCGAGCGTCAGTTCCCTGGCGATCGCAAGACCGAGCCCCATGCCGCCGCTGTTCCGCGCGCGGGCTTCGTCCGTCCGGTAGAAGCGGTTAAAAATCCGCTTAAGCTGTTCGGGGGTCAAGCCTACGCCGGTATCGGCGATCGCGACTCTGAGCGCCGGACCGTTTTCCCCGTGGGCCGGCGTCTCCCGTACGCTTATCGTTACGCTCCCGCCCTCCGGCGTGTAGCGAATGGCGTTGACCGTCAGGTTGAGCAGCACCTGGGTTATCCGGTTCGGATCGACGCGGATTGGTCGAACCGCCTCTTCAAGCTCCAGCGAGATCCGAACATTCTTTCGTTCGGCATCCGGCTCCAGATGCCGGACGACCCTTCGCGCCAGCTCGGCCATATCCGTCGGCTTCTTCTCCAGCGGCAGCTTGCGGGCTTCCGCTAGCGACAGCAGATGAAGGTCCTCCACGAGGCGCGACAGACGAATCAACTCGTCCTGGAGCGGCAGCAGACTTTCCGGTGCGATAGCTACTCCGGTCTGCTGGATCAGCTCCAGCCTGCCCCGCACGATCGTCAGCGGCGTTCTCAGCTCGTGCGCCGCGTCGGCTACGAGATTGCGGCGGACCTCCTCGTTTTCCCGCAGTTGGGCGGACATCGTGTTAAAGGCGCGAGCGACTTGACCGTACTCGTCCTCCGAGACGACAGGCGCTTGGGTTCCGAGCTCGCCCCGTCCCAGACGGTCGATGGCCGGCAGCAGCTTCCTTAGCGGAGCCGTAATCCTCTTCGCGATCCAGTACGCGGCCGGCAGCGACAGGAGCACGACCAGAACGGTTGCCGCCAGCAACAGGATGGCGGCTGAGGTCGGAATGCCGATTCGCAGTTTGGACAGGTCGGCGATCTCGGAATCGTAATAGCGCAAGTAAGCGATCGTCCGGTCGTCCAGCCGCAGCTTTCGCGCGATTCCCAGGTTTTTCAGCGCTTTCGGGTACGTCGAGCCCAAGATGTAAAGCTCCGTTCCGTCGCTGTCCGTTAACGAAATGCCGACCTCCCGTTTGCCCTCCAGCAAATTTTCATCGAGCCGAAGCTCCCTCACGCCGTCCCACGAATTTCCGTTTTGAACGTAATAACCGACGAACCGCTCCGACAGTTCATCGAGGGTATCTCCCCGGCTGCTGCCGATCATCGCCTCGAACGATTGCTTGGTGACGAAATAGGTAAGCAGCACGAAAATGATGGCGATGGCGACGATGAACGAGACGATTGCGAGATAAATTTTGCGCGTTGCCGTCATGGGCCGACTCCGAACCGATAGCCGAAGCCGTAGACCGTCTGGATGTACCGCGGATCGGCGGGATCGTCTTCGATCTTTTTGCGGAGGCGGCTGATGTGGGCGTCGACCGTTCGTTCGTCGTTCAAAATATCGTCCTCCAGCGCGGCCTGAAGCAGCTGCAGCCGGCTGTACACGATGCCGGGCTTGGCGGCCAGCGCCAGCAGCAGCTTGAATTCCGTCGGCGTCAGAGCCAGCTCCGCTCCGCGTTTCCATACCCGGCATTGCGCTTCCGACAGCGACAGCTCGCCCCGTTCGATCGTCGCCGTCGGAGGATCGTTCCCTTCCACGCGGCGCAGGACGGAACGAATTCTCGCGGCCAATTCGCGCAGCGAGAAAGGCTTCGTGAGATAATCGTCGGCTCCGACCTCCAGGCCGACGATTTTGTCGCTTTCTTCCGCGCGCGCGGTCACCATGATGATGCCCATCCGTCCGATTTTGCGCAGCTCCCGGCACACCTCGATTCCGCTCATTCCCGGCAGCATCCAATCCAGCACGACCAGCGAGGGCCTGGCTTCCCGAGCCTTGCGCAGCGCGTCCGGACCGCTGGAAGCGGCGATGATGCGATAGCCCTCCTGCAGCAGGAAGGTTTTCATGAAGGCAACGACCTGATCCTCGTCGTCGACCAGCAGCAGCGTGTGCGTCACGTTCGCGTCCTCCTTTTCGACGGTCTCGTTCCCTACATTATATAGGTTGCCGCAAGGCATCGGGGAAATTTCACGAAACCCGCAACGCTCCGTCACAAGTCCGCAACATTCCGCTGCTAGTATGGCGTTGGAACAAACTTGACCGCGCACCTTCCGGCTGCGGGCGCTATGCATCCCGTCATCGCGCTGGCGCTGATCGTGCTGTCTCTGCATGTGGCCAGACGTCCCGCCGGAATCTGAACCCGGATTCGGCGCGCCGCCGGGTGCGCGCATGACGGCTCGTCGGGTATAATGAGCTATCGATATTTGCGCGGAGGAGCACGGAGAGGGGAGCGAGCGTAATGGAAGAGATGGCGAGTATCTCTTTGCGGCGGTGCGAATCGCAGACCGAATTGACGGACGAGCGCGCTCACGGTCTGTTTGTCGTCATCGGCGGAATGGGCGATTTGACGATTCGCCACGAGAAGATTCCCGTCTCGATGGGGAGGTGCTATTATGCGGCCCCGGGGGCCAAAGCGACGGCGTTCCCGCATTTCAACAGCCTGGATCTGTATCATATCCGGTTCGACCGATGGAGGAAATCGGAGAACGATCGCCGGGAGCCGATACGGATAGCCGATCTCTCGGAGTGGCTGCCGGAGGGCGAGCTGAATGCGGGGGACGAAGGACGTTATCTGGAGCTGGCGAACGCTCTGCACGGCATCGTCGAACGGGACGAGCTTGCGGTGCGTCGCCGACGCTTGCTGTTCCAGGAGCTCCTCTACGAATGCGTCCGAGCCGCCGTCGGCCGAACTGCGGAGCAGAAGGATTCGCAGGGGGCCGTCCGGCGTACGATTCGCTACATCCAGGAGCATTACCGCGAGGAACTGCACAGGGACGAGCTGGCGAAGAGGGCCAACCTCAGTCCGGAGTATTTTTCGCAGCAGTTCAGGGCCGTTAGCGGGAGCAGTCTCACCGACTACTTGGCCGGCGTGCGCATCGGGCACGTCAAGGAGAGGCTGCTATTCACGGATGAGCGATTGGCGGAGATCGCCAAGTCGGTCGGGTACCGGGACGAATATTATTTAAGCCGCAAATTCAAGAACGTAACGGGAATGTCCCCAAGCGCCTATGTCAAATCCGACAAAAAAATCGTGTCTCTGAACCCGCATTTAACCCGTCATCTGCTTGCGCTCGGAATCGTACCCGCAGCGACCTTGACGTTTCCGTGGGGATTCGGCGACTATCAGAAGCGGATGGACGAGCAGGGCTGCGTCTGCCGAAGCTGGGACAAGGGCTTCTCCGACGAGGAACTGCTGCGGATGGAGCCGGAGCTGCTGCTGTGCATCGACAACGTCTCCCCGGAACGGCTGAGCTTCTATCGCGTCATCTGTCCCACGCTGGTCATCCCCTGGTATTTGTCGGATTGGCGCGGCCATTTCCGGGAAGTGGCAAGGGCCGTCGACCGGCGGACGGAAGCGGGGAGCTGGCTGCAGGCGTTCGCCGCCAAGGCCGACGCAACACGGAATGCCATTCGCGAAGCGGGGGGTGTCGAACGGACCGTCCTCATTTACAATGTGAGGAGCGACGCGGCTTTTGTCTATCGGAACCGCGCGATGGGCAGCCAAGTGATCTACGACGAGCTGGGGATGAGGATGCCCGCCAGCGTCCAAGCCCGGTCGGCCCAAGGCAACTTTATCCCGGTCGAACCGGAGGAAGTGCTTCCCGCATTTTCCGCGGATTGCATTTTGCTTTCCGTAGACAGGTCGCCGGAAGCCAGGCAGCGCGCGGAATGCATGCTGAAATCTTCGGAATGGGCGGCCTACGGCAGTCTTCCCGGCAAGAGCGTCCGCGAGGTGGACATGGCGAGATGGCACGGCTACGATCCGCTGTCCATCTTATGGCAGCTGGAAGATGCGTCCCGGCTGTTCGCCTTACGAGAGTACAAATAAGTTCTTACGCCCGTACATGGAGGGCGTGCGCCCGCTTTGATATGATTCTTATGATAATGAGAATCAGTATCAGGAGGATGAATATGAAGGCAACATCACGTTATCGACTGCTTATCGCAGGGGCTCTAATCGCTCTTCTGCTTCTCGTCGCATGCGGCAAAAACAATGGAACCGAAGCTTCGCCCTCTGCTTCTCCTTCCGCCGAGTCGTCTGCGCCCGCGTCCGCAGCGACCTCGGGGTCCGAGACACCCGCCGCGGATCAGGAAAGCGGCATGAGAATATACGAACACGCCCTGGGCAGCACGGAAATTCCGACTCATCCGCAGCGCGTCGTATCCATTCAATATACGGGGGCCATGCTTGCGCTCGGCGTGAAGCCGGTCGGGGCCGACGACGAATGGTCCGTCTATCCGCTGCTGAGGGAGGAGTGGGCGGGGATCGAAGATGTGGGAGACCCTTGGACGGGATTAAACCTGGAGAAAATCATTTCCCTGCAGCCCGACCTGATCGTCACGCACGTCGAACAGACGTACGAACAACTGGAGAAAATCGCGCCGACGATCTTCATTCCATGGCTGAAATATGACGTGCGCGGGCAGATTGCCGAATTCGGCGACATACTGGGCAAGCAGGAGGAGGCCGCCGAATGGCTTGCCGACTTCGATGCCAAAGTGGATGCGGCCAAGCTCAAAGCGGCTGAACTGATCGGTCCGGACGAGACCGTCGCCATCTTGAACATTCGCCCGAAAAATCAATTCGTCTACGGCAACAGCGCCATGGGAGGCTACGTGATTTATCAGGCTCTCGGACTCAAGGCTCCGGAAGCGATTCAGCGGGACGTGATCGATCAGCAGCTGGCGATGCTCGAAATCTCGGAAGAGGTCATCGGAGACTACGCGTCCGCGGATCACGTATTCCTGTCGGTACTGGAGGCGGACGGCGGCAAGGAGAGAGCGGAGGAAATCAAGAAGAGCGGAATATGGGCCAAGCTGCCGGCGGTTCGGAACGACCGGGTGCACGACCTGGATTGGGACACTTATTTTACGACGGACCCCTTATCGACGCTGAAACAGCTTGATACGTTTATCGAATTGCTGGAGCGTGATCGCGGCTAAGCCGTCTGCGACCCAAGAATTGAAATCGCGATTATACAGCCACACCGACCTTAACCGAGGTTGGTGCGGCTATTTGTGTAAGCTCTCTCTCCCGTCATGAAGGAAAAACAAGGAACCCTGTCGAAAATACTAAGGACTTGAATTATTCCCCCGACTAAAGTCAGAGAGGTATGGACCACCATGACCAGATTCAGGAGTCGTCTCGTTTCGAAGCTTTCGGCATTTATTTTGGCCATATTGATTCTTCTGTCCGTCTCGCTTGTCTACATGCAGGTCGAGAACACGAAAAAGGCGAGCGAGGAAGCGATCGGCTATTTCAGCATTCATACGGCGGAGGCTTATGCGGGGCAATTCGACCTGCAAGCCTACGAAAATTTTCTGCAGGACGCTCAGGAGAACGAGCTGTACTGGAGCCTGCGCGAGGAAATTAACCGTTACCGCGTGCAGATCGGCGCCCTGTATGTGTATACGGTGAAAATAGACGAGCAGAAGCAGCCTTTGCTGCTGATCGACGGGCAGCCAAGGGATTCCGACGCGGCTTCCCCGATCGGCGAAGTAACCGATATGCCGCAGGAGGCGATCGATGCGATCCTTGACGGACGATCGGCCAAGACGGGCATTATCCGCAATCCGGAATACGGAAATTACATCTCCTCCTTCGCTCCTCTGCGCAGCGAAAGCGGAGAGGTGATCGGCGCGATCGGAATTGACACCGACGTCTCCGTATCGCAGACGATCTACCGGGAAGTGATCGGGGAGAACACCTTGCTGTTCGTTCTGACGGGTGTGCTGACGATCGTTTTCTTCGTCTTGATCGTTTTGTTCTTGTCCCGGGCCTTGCGCCCGCTCGGCGCGATCGTTCGCGGAGCGGAAGCGATGGCGCGGGGAAATCTTGCCGAAGCGAAAGCCCAACTGGGAGCGGGCCGATCAAGCCCGAACGATGAAATCGGACAGGCTTATTCTGCGATGATGCAGATGATCGAGAGACTTGGCGTCACTCTCGGAGAAGTTCTGAAGGATATCGCGCTCACCGCCCGCGATCTCGTGCATTCGACCGAACGATTCGGCTCCGAAGCGGAGCGGATGGTCGCGATGAACGTAGAGCTCGAGCGGGCGGCGGCGCAGCTGGCCGACGGCGCGATCAATCAGCGTATCGGGACGGCGCAGAGCGCCAAATCGATGGAGGACATTACGGTCGCCATCCAGAAGGCCTCCGAAGCGTCGGCCAGCGTATCCGGCGCTTCCGGCGAAGCGCTCGATTTCGCGGAAGAGGGAACCGCCTCCATCGGCCGATTGCGGGAGCAGGTGCTGGCGATGGCCGATGTCGCCATGCAGACGACCCGGTCCGTCGACATTCTCAACTCGCATATGGACGAGATCGAGCCGGTGCTGCGGTCGATTACGGATATTGCGGATCAGACGAAGCTGCTTGCGCTTAACGCGTCGATCGAAGCCGCCAGAGCGGGCGAGCATGGCGCGGGCTTCGCGATCGTGGCCGGAGAGGTTCGCAAGCTCGCCGAAGCTTCGGCCGTGTCCGTCGAGCGGATCACCTCGCTGCTGTACCAGGTCAAGCAGGAGTCCGGGCAGATCGATGAGAGAATGCAGCTCGGCAACGAAGGAATGAAGCTGGGCTCCGAGCTGTCCGATCGGGCGGAAACGCTGTTCCGCCTGACGATGGGACGGTTCGGCCACGTGAACGGGCAAATCCAGGAGGTGTCGGCGGTGATCGAGGAAGTATTGGCCGGCTCCGAGGAGGTCGCCGCGTCGGTGGAGCAGATTTCGCAGATTTCCGCCAGAACGGCGGAGAGCACGGAAGCGATCGAGCGAATGTCCGCCCAGCAGCTCGAAGCGGCCAAGCTGATTGCCGATACGACCGAGATGCTGAGGGAGCGGGGCGCCCGGCTGGAAGCGGGCGTAGCGAAGTTTAAACTGTAAAGCCGCGTTCGGGAACTTCATCTATCTTTTACTTCCGTTTAAGTTCCGTTTAAGCTCCATCCTCCATGATAGAAGCATAGAAGGCAACGGGAGGATGATAGAAGATGAACGAACGCAACTGGACGGATACGCAGGAGAACAACGGCGAGCGCGAGCGGACGACGGTATACCCAACCCCGCTGGTGGCATCCTATGAGAAAGAAATGGCGGCGCTCCGACCGCAGCCTTCCCCGGGAAGCGGCGGTTCGAAACGCCGGAGCGGCTCTTCGTTTTCCACTTATGTGGCCTCCTTCCTGGTCGGAGCGATGCTTGTCGGCGGCTTCGGGTATGCGGCGGACCGCGGCAACCTGTTCGGAGGAGGCCAGAGCCCGGCTGCGGGAGCTTCCGGCGGCGGTTCGGAGTCCGCAGCGGGAATTGCCGCGGCGTCCGTGAAGGCGAAGGGCGATCTCGCGTCGGTATTCGATTCGGCCGGTCCGGCTGTAGTGAAGATCGAAAACTATGCGGTTCCGACCTACTCCATGAGAAGTCTCTTCGGAGGCAGGGGAGGCGGGCAGCAGCAGACGGGCGAGCCGCAGCTGGCGGGATCGGGGACGGGGTTCTTTTTCTCGAAGGACGGCTACCTTCTGACCAACGAGCACGTTGTTGCGGACGCGGACGAGCTTAAAGTGACGGTGGAAGGTTACGACGAGCCGCTGACGGCCAAGCTCGTAGGCTCGGATTACGAGCTGGATCTGGCTGTGCTGAAGGTGGAGAGCCCGGACGGACAGGCTTTCCCTACCTTGGAGCTGGGAGATGTCGATCAGACGAGCATTGGGGACTGGGTAATCGCGATCGGCAACCCGTACGGCCTCGATCACACGATGACGCTTGGCGTTCTCAGCGCGAAAGGGCGCGAGATTACGATAGCGGACGAACAGGGCAACCATGTCTATCGGAACCTCCTGCAGACCGACGCATCGATCAACTCGGGCAATTCGGGCGGACCGCTGCTGAATGAGCGGGGCGAGGTCGTCGGAATGAACACGGCGGTTAACGCCGAGGCGCAGGGCATCGGATTTGCGATCCCGTCCTCGGTCATCAAGGAGGCGTTGACCGATCTGATGAACGCGAAGCCCGCCGCCTTCTAAGCGCGAGACCGGAGCGACAACATGAAAATTGATAAGAACGGAGCTGTTCCCTTTCAGCGGTATGGAGAGACCGCGCAGGGGACAGCTCCGTTTTGGCGTTCCTTAGCTAATCTCTTGTCAGCGAGGGGCAATCCTGCTATGATCGAATTAACTTATTAAACGTCTTTAATAAGTCGTTGCGAACGGGAGGAGACATCTCGTGATCGATGGACGATTAACGCCGCAGCCTGCGAAACCGGGGATTATAACGGGCATTCGCACGATATTGCTGGAGCGGGGCAGCGCCACGAAGGCGGAATTAAGCCGCAGCCTGCGGATCAGCTTTCCGACCGCGGGCAAGTTTCTGGACGAAATGGAAGCCCGCGGAGAAGCGGTCTCGGTCGGATACGACGAGTCCAGCGGAGGGAGAAGGGCCAAGAGGTATCGCTACGATGCCGGGTACATGCTGGGACTGGCCGTTTTTTTGGAAAAGGACGAGACGCGCTACATTCTGTTCAACTGCTTGGGGGAGACGATCGAGCAGGGCGGAGCGGACGGTTTTCTGGACGAAGACGCTTCCCGCTTAACGGATCTGATCGAGCGGCTCAGGCTGGCTCATCCCAAGCTTCGTTCCGTATCGCTCGGCGTTCCGGGCGCGGTAAACGACGGGAAGATCTTTCTCATTCCGACTTACGAGAAGTACCGGAATTTCGACCTGAAGAGCTTTGTTCAGGAGCGAACGGGGCTTCCGGCCGTCGTGGAGAACGATATGAACGCCGCCGTGCTCGGCTATATCGCGCGGGCCAAGCCGGGGGACGGATGCACCGCCGTTTATTTGTATTTGGGACAGAACGGGCCGGGAGCCGGAATCGTCGTGAACGGCGAAGTCGTTCGGGGCAAGTCGTTTTTCTCGGGGGAAGTGTCGTTCGTTCCGGTGCGGGATCGCGGCAATTTCGGGGAAGCTTTGTCGAAGGGGGACGCCGATCGGACGGAGGCGATCGGCCGCCTGGTCGCTTCGACGGCCTCGATTCTGAACCCTCATTATTTTATTTTCAATAAGGACGAGATCGGCGAGGCCATGCTGGAACCGATTCTGGAGCGCGCCGCCGCTTACGTTCCGAGGGAGCACCTCCCGAAATTGGCGGCAAGCGAATGGCGCGGAGATTACTTGGCCGGATTGCGGAGCCTGGGGCTGGGCTTGCTGCTCTCGCAAACGGACGGATAAAGACAACGAAGGAGCTTGTGCATTTTATGGCCACTTTTTTTATCCTGATTATTTATTTGGCCTTCATCAGCCTGGGCTTGCCGGATTCCCTGCTCGGGTCGGCATGGCCCGTCATGAGGGTGGAGCTGGGCGCGTCGATCGGCACCGCCGGAGTGATTTCGATGGCGATCGCGGGCTGTACGATCGTGTCGAGCCTGGCCAGCGGAGCCGTCATTCGGCGGTACGGCGTGGGCGCAGTCACGCTTGTGAGCTGCATGCTGACGGCGGGAGCTTTGCTCGGGTTCGCTTGGTCGCCTTCGTTGGTTTGGCTGATCGTGTTCGCGATTCCGCTGGGGTTGGGCGCAGGGTCCGTGGACGCGGGGCTGAACAATTACGTCGCCTTGCATTACAAGGCTCATCACATGAGCTGGCTGCACTGCTTCTGGGGCGTAGGCGCCACGCTGAGCCCGATGATCATGGCCTCCTATATATCCGGCGAAGCCTTGTGGAGGCAAGGCTACCTCACGGTTGCCGCCGTTCAAGGTTCGTTGGTGCTGATCCTGCTGTTCTCCCTTCCTCTGTGGGATAAGGTCGCCGCAAGGAGCCGCGGGAGCCGTCCGGAAGAACGTCATGAACCGGAGACGCAAGTGCGGGAGCCTGCATCCGAAGCTGAATCCGGGTCAACGAAGCCGTGGCGGATTAAAGGGGTCAGGGTCTCGATGATCGCTTTCCTGTTCTATTGCGGCGTGGAGTCCAGCGTAGGCTTATGGGGAAGCAGCTTCCTTGTCGGGATGAAAAAGCTGCCCGCGTCGACGGCGGCGGAGTGGGTTTCCCTGTTTTTCGTCGGCATTACGGTCGGACGCATGATTACGGGGTTTATTACCTTCGGGGTAAGCAATCGCTCGCTTATCCGCTGCGGGCAGCTCACGGCTTTGTTCGGCACGGTGCTGCTCGCGCTGCCCTTGCCTTCCGGTTTCTCGCTTGCGGGATTTATGGTCATCGGCTTGGGGCTGGCGCCGATCTTTCCCTGCATGCTGCACGAGACGCCTGCGCGGTTCGGGAATAAGCATTCCCAATCCATCATGGGCTTCCAGATGGCGGCGGCCTATACGGGCAGCACCTTCGTGCCTCCTCTCCTGGGAGCGCTGGCGTCGTATTCCACGATCGGGATTCTGCCTTTCTTTATCGTCGCGTTTGCCGCGATCATGCTGATCTGCTCGGAAAGGCTGAACCGCTTCTTGAACAGAAAGCCGCAGGCGATTTAGCGGCGCCGGTGCGGCGGAAAGTTGACGTCCGCGGAGCAGCCGTGCTTAAATGGGAGCTAGGCAGGGCCTTCCGCGGGGGAGCCCGACCAATCTTCATGTTGAACGGGAGCCAGACTTTGAACGGACCGATGATCGTTACGTTATCTGTATTGACACTCGCCTCTGTCCTCTTCATATCCGGTAAAGTGCGTTCCGACCTGGTAGCCGTCGGAGCGCTTATTCTGCTCATGCTGTGCGACATTCTGACGCCCGCGGAGGCGCTGTCCGGATTTTCCAATTCCGTCGTAATTATGATGGTCGGCCTGTTCGTCGTGGGCGGCGGCATTTTCCAGACCGGCCTGGCGAAAATGGTCAGCAGCAAAATGCTCCAGCTGGCCGGAACGAACGAAACCCGTCTGCTGGTCATGATCATGATCGTCACTTCGGCGATCGGCGCCTTTGTCAGCAACACGGGCACGATCGCCGTTATGATGCCGATCGTCGTCAGCCTGGCGATGAGCGCGGGAACGAATCCGGGGCGGCTGCTGATGCCGCTTGCTTTCGCCAGCAGTCTCGGCGGCATGCTGACGCTGATTGGAACGCCGCCCAACCTGGTCGTCCAGGAGACGCTTCAGG
Source organism: Cohnella cellulosilytica (assembly GCF_042431195.1). Lineage (NCBI taxonomy): Bacteria > Bacillati > Bacillota > Bacilli > Caryophanales > Paenibacillaceae > Cohnella > Cohnella cellulosilytica. Next base: position 164,398 of record NZ_JBHMDN010000007.1, on the reverse strand, counting down.
CGGCGGGATATACGGGCGTCTCGTTTTTCACCTTTACGCCGATCGGTCTGGTCTGCATCGCCGTAGGCGTCGCGTCGCTGCTGTTCCTTAGGCGATTTCTGCCGAAGAATGACCGGGATGCGGAGGGGGACCGCCACGGCCGTTCGCTGCAGGATCTCGTGCGGCAGTATCAGCTCAGGCAGAACCTGTATCGCGTTCAGGTCGGCGGCGGTTCGCCGATTTGCGGCAAGCGGCTGCAGGAGCTCGATATCTCCGCCAGGCACGCCTTGAACATTATCGAGGTGCGGCGCAAAATATCGGCCAAAAACCAGTTTTTCAAGACGATCAACCAGGAGATCGCCGGCTCGCATACGGTGATCGAGGAGGACGATATTTTGTACGTCCACGGCCCTTTCGAGAGCGTTCAGGCGTTCGCGCTCGAGGGCGGCCTGAAGATGCTGGACAGCCGCATTCCGGAGAACAAGGGGACGTCCGGCTCGGAGCAGTACGCGACGGAAGACGTCGGCATTGCCGAGGTGATGCTCACGCCGACCTCGCGGCTCATTAACCGCCTGATCAAGGAATCGGGCTTCCGCGAGAAATATCATGTGAACATTCTCGGCATCCAGCGGAAGGATCAGTACATTTTGCACAGCCTGAAGGAAGAGAAAATGCGCTTCGGCGACGCGATGCTCGTGCAGGGAACGTGGCGCGACATCGCCCGGCTCGCCACCGAGCCGGACGTCGTGGTCGTCGGCCAGCCGAGCGAGGAAGCGCGCAAGGTGACGATGGACAACAAGGCGCCGATCGCCGCGGGCATCATGGGGCTGATGGTGGTGCTGCTCGTCTCCGAGCTGATTCCGGCCGTGGCGTCGGTTATGGTCGCGGCGGTGCTGATGGTCGCGTTCCGCTGCGTGCGCAGCATGGAGGACGCCTACAAGACGATCAACTGGGAGAGCGTCGTGCTGATCGGCGGCATGATCCCGATGTCCACCGCGATCGAGAAGACGGGAGCGGCGGCGCTGCTGTCCGACGGCATGGTCGGGCTGCTCGGCGGCTACGGTCCGCTTATGCTGCTGGCGGGCGTCTACTTTACGACATCGCTGCTGACGATGTTCATCAGCAACACGGCCTGCGCCGTTCTGCTGGCGCCCATCGCGCTGGCGGCCGCCCTGCAGCTCGGCGTCAGTCCGTACCCTTTCCTGTTCGCCGTCTCGGTCGGAGCGAGCATGTGCTTCGCCTCGCCGTTCTCCACGCCGCCGAACGCGCTGGTCATGTCGGCCGGCCGCTACCGGTTCTCGCATTATATTAAGGTCGGCCTGCCGCTGCAGGTCGTTATCGGCGTCGTGATGGTGGCCGCGCTGCCGCTGTTTTTCCCTTTTTGAGCGATCCATGCGCGCGGCTGCCCATCGCGGACAATCGCCCCTTGACAGCCGAAGCTGAAGGCGTTAGTATAATGAGCAATTACACATTCGGATCATGCCTGTGAAGAGCATCCAACTCGGAGGCGTTTTCGTCAAGAACGGCCCGGTCGCCCGCGCCGTATCCTAAGCTTACCGGCCCCGCCCGTTACCGCGGAACCAAGAGGATCGGAACGCCCGCCGCGTTCCGTTCAAGTTGGGTGGCACCGCGAGCAGACGCTCCTCGTCCCAATTCGGACGAAGGGCGTCTTTTGTCGTATACACCCAACCAAGGAAAGGCTGAGGAACCATGAAGAGAAGCTGGAATTTCAACCCGGGGCCGGCCGCGCTGCCGCTTGAAGTGTTGGAGCAGGCGAAGGAAGCGTTCGTCGAGTATGGAGATCAGGGGCTATCGCTGCTGGAAATGTCGCATCGAAGCAAGACGGTGGAGCGGATCGTCGAGGAGACGGAGAGGCTGCTTTTGGAGCTGATCGATCTGCCGTCGGGCTATCGGGTCTTGTTTATGGGAGGGGGAGCGAGCGCCCAGTTTGCGCTCGTTTCGATGAATTTTCTTCGAGCGGGAACAATCGCGCGTTATCTCGTATCCGGCAGCTTCGCGGAGAAGGCGTACCGCGAGGCGCTGACGGTCGGACAGGCGGAAGTGCTGGCGAGCGGCAAGGCGGAGGGCTGGAAGAGGCTCCCCGATGTGCGGCAGTTGAAGGTTCGGACCGATACCGCTTATGTTCACATGACCACGAATAACACGATCGAAGGCTCGCAATTCCGCGACTTTCCCGATACAGGGACGGTTCCGCTGATCGGCGACATGACGAGCGACATTTTAAGCCGGAGGCTGGATTGGACGAAGTTCGCGCTGATCTACGCAGCCGCGCAGAAAAACCTCGGCCCCGCCGGCGTGACGGCCGTTATCGTAAAGGAAGAACTGTTAAGAGCGGGCAGCGCGGACATTCCGGCGATTTTCCAATATCGCACGTACGCCGATAACCATTCTCTCTATAACACGCCTCCGGTCCATGCGATCTACATGATGAAGCTGATGCTGGAGTGGGCCGCGCGTCAGGGCGGCATTCCTGAGCTGGAGAAACGGAACGAACGGAAAATCGGACTCCTTTACGAAGCGATCGACGCCGGGGACGGCTTTTACCGGGGGATCGTGGAGAAACCGTATCGCTCGACGATGAACGCGACATGGCGGATGGCGGACGAAGAGCTGGAGAAGCGGTTCGCGCTGGAATCGGAGCGGGAAGGCTTTATCGGTCTGGCGGGCCATCGCAGCGTCGGAGGGCTTCGCGCTTCGGCCTACAATGCGGTACCCGAGGAAGCTTGCAAGGCGCTTGCAGAATTTATGAACGATTTTCGCAGGAGACGCGGATAGGAGGAAGAGCAATGTTGGAAATGGCGTATATACGCGAGCACGGAGAGCTGCTGCAGCGGACGGCCGACGGCAAAGGCATTGCCCTGTCGGTGGAGGAACTGCTCGAACGGGACGAGCGGAGAAGAAGCTTGCTGCGGGAGGTCGAGCGGCTGCGCGGAGAGCGCAACCGGCTGTCGGAGGTGGTCGGAAAGCTCATGAAGCAGGGGGCCGCGGAAGAAGCGGAGCCGGTCAAACGGGAGGCGCAGGCGGCGAACGACGAATTGGGCGTTCTGGAGGCCGAGCTGGCCGAAGTCGAGGCGGACCTCCGGAGGCTGATGCTGCTGATCCCCAATCCCGTATCGGCGGACACGCCGGAAGGGAAGTCGGATGCGGACAACGTGGAGGTTAAGCGGGTCGGAGAGCCGCCGGGGTTTGAATTCGCGCCTCTGGACCATGTTGAGCTCGGGGAGCGGCTGGGCATCGTCGATCTGCCGCGCGGAGTGAAGATCGGGGGCGCGCGCCAGTACGTGCTGAAGGGAGCGGGCTGGCATCTGCACCGGGCGGTGCAGCAGCTGGCGATGGACGTATTGGAAAGCCGCGGCTTTACCCCGCTGGACGTTCCGTTGATGGTGCGCGGCGAAGCGCTGCGGAACACCGGATTTTTCCCGACGGGAGAGGACCAGGTGTTCGCGATTGCGGAGGAGGACCGCTATTTGGTCGGTACGTCGGAGGTGAGCCTGGTATCGTATCTGGCGGGCGAGATCGTCGAGCTGGACGGCGGCCCGATCCGGCTGGCGGCGGCGACGTCGTGCTTTCGCAGGGAGATCGGTTCGTCGGGGCGCGACGTTCACGGCCTGTACCGGGTGCACCAGTTCTCCAAGGTCGAGCAGGTCGTCGTCTGCGAGAACGATCCCGAGCTGTCGGAGAGGCTGCTGCAAGAAATTACGGACAACGCCGAGCAGATTTTGCGGCTGCTTGAGCTGCCTTACCGGATCGTGGCCGTCTGCATCGGCGATATGTCGCAGAAGACGCACAAGCAGTACGACATCGAGACGTGGATGCCGAGCCGCCAAGCTTACGGCGAGACGCATTCGGCCTCGAATCTGCTCGACTTCCAGGCGCGGAGGGCGAACATCCGCTACCGGGACAGCGAGGGCAAGCTGCGCTGCTGCCATACGCTGAACAACACGGCGATCGCGACGCCGCGCATCCTGATCCCGCTGCTGGAGAACCATCAGAGGGCGGACGGCTCGGTCTACGTGCCCCGGGCCTTGCGACCGTATTTGGGCGGCAGGGAGGAGCTTCGGCCGGACGATTTATAGCTAGATGGGCCCGTAAATGGAATGTACCAACTTACGGTGGATTTTAAAGGGAAAGCTTTCCTGACAATCTATTTTTCTATCACAAAGAAAAAGTCTATAAACAAGATTTATAGGCAAGTATGTAGAAGATTTCTTAGGCGAGCAACGGGTTTTTGAGACTTGGTGTTGCTTAGATATTGCTGCCAAGCCGCATAATGAAGCAAGTTACGGGTTGCCACACCGCGCATTGAAACGCTGTGCATGTTGTGGAACTCCTCGCTCAGCAACTGGACATTTCTTGTGTGCAGGAGCTGTAGTTTCAAGCTTATGGAGCTCTGTTGATCGGTTTTTGAACAATTCAGCTGAACAGAAACAGCATTACGAGGCGCCCAGGCAGGAAGAGAACCATCGTTCAAATAACGTTCTGCAAGACGAGACAACTGGTCTTTAGTACCGAGAAACACGTGGCCGTTGCGATTGTGCGCAACAATCAGTCGATCCGGAGCTGCAGCAGGAGATTCGGATCGACTTTTACGCGGCAATCCTTTTCTGGAGGGTTTAACGGGAATCTCCATGATTTCTATGACTCCGCTATTAAGTTGAGGATGGAGCTTTGAGATAGCGTGCAGCACTTTGTGTCTCCAGGAAAGTGCGGTTGTTTTGCTCATACCCATAGCTCCAGCTATTTTACGAAGCGGCACTCCTTTAAACATGAATTCCAGAAAGATTACAAATTGCTCAGGGGAACGAAGCCCATGCAGAACTCCTGAAGTGTAGTCGTTAAAGGTATATCCCTTATTTCCCCGACGGTTTGGACAGCTTGTGCACTTATATCTATGCCGATCAGAATCGGGTTTCGTTGTTCCGTGACCAACAACATTGGATGCGCTGCCGCACTTAGGGCAAATAATATCGCACTTTGAGCTGTATTTTGCTTCACGGTTGGCCGAATCATCATACCCGACAAACTTGGAGATTTGTTTATAAAGCGGTAATTTTTTTTCTTTAGGAAGCATATTAAGCTGGCGGTAAAGTTGACGAAAGTCTTCCACGCATTTCCCTCCCAATGCATTTTTCTTTCTATCATAACCGAACAAACATTCCCCATCCACAAAAAAATGGTACATTCGACATTCCTTTAGAAACAGTGTTTGAAATCCCGTCAGATTTCGACTTATAGTAGATGTAACTTGGACTTGAAAATTCAAAAATCGGGGGATTAACATGCTTGCCTTTATCGATGAGAGTGGTTTTCCACATCCCAACGACGAAACCCAAAATCCTGTTCTAGCAGCAGTATGTATACCTAAAGAGGCGGTTCGTTTAATCGTTCAGCGCATGTACAAAATCAAAACGGATATTTTCGGCAGGTTCGATGTAGAACTAAAAGCTGTAAATGTTCTAAAACCGAAGTCTCTGACCAGAAATACCAACAACAAACTGTTTGCAGAACGAGTTGTAAATGAGGTCCTGAATAGTGCGTTGAATATTAAAGTGTTTGCGATCGTTATGGATAAACCCGAACGGCCTTTGGATGTAGAGCGAAGCACCTTTCCCAATCATTATCGGTTTCTATTACAGAGGATCAATGGCTATGCCGCATTAAAAACAAGCAAGTGCCTTGTCTGTTTCGACTCTCAGGATGAAGGAAACGACATGATCATTTCTCACAAAATGAGAAACTATTTATTTCGTTCGTTAGAGGGCAACCAGTGTACCTCAATTGTGGAGTCCGCGTTTTTCGTAAGCTCTAAAGTTGAAGAAGGTATTCAATTGGCTGATCTTTGCGCAGGTTTACTTAGAAAATATTATGAGCAGATTGTCGGCGACTCGGCACCAGATGTTTTTTCGAACTGGATTAACGAATTATTCGAGAAGATTCATAGGCAGACATGTTCGGTCCCTTCGCCAGACGGAAGTAAGCAATTGAACGGGATATACCGGATTCCTTCCAGACTTTTGCTGTAAGCCATTGCCTTTTGGTGATTAATGTAAATATTTGGGGGGTTGACTTTCTAATGAAACAAAGGTATGTTCTTCTTAAGACTGGTGTTGTGGTTCTGACTAGGAGCCGCCTTGCGCTGGTCTTATTTTATTTGAATTTCAATTTCAGGTCATCCGGCTTTCGGATGGCTTGTTCGACTTGGCAACAAATTCGTGTTAAATCGTGTTTGTTCGCTATGATAAAATAAATTATATTCAACTGTCAGCGGAGGGATTGTCGCAGTGAACGAGAGAATAACGGCTTCAGCGCTCAGGCCGGTGACCGAGCTGAACTATTTGAACGCGATTAATGTAGCCCGTTACCGCGCGATTATGAGATATATTTATTTGCAATATCAGAGGCTCAAATATTGGCTTAAGCCGGAGGAAATTTTCGAGGGCATACAAGCCTGGGACGTCATAGACGGTTACACGCTGGAGCAGTGCGTTTCGGATCTGGAACAGTTGAAGAACTGGGGCAATCTCGCCTCCCGTCATGACGGTGGAAGAGCGTTGTCGCTTGAGGAATATATGCGCAAGAAGAGTCAATATTTGCTCACCCCGTATGCGATCGAGATTGAGAGAATGCTTGAGGCGTTGGAGAAGGTAAAAGGTTACGGCGGTTCGCTGGAGACGACGTATTTCGATACGATATCGGAATGTATTCAGCAAATTCGTGTAAACGCAGATGGGATGCGTGAAGGCGAGGCGCTGCACAATTGGGAGAAACTCTACGTGGCGTTCAAGACGATGCATGAGAACGCAGCAGATTTCATTGCCAGCATGAACTCGATTCAGGCGGAAGAGATGATGGCGACGGACGGTTTTCTGGCCATGAAGGAAAACCTCGTCAACTATTTGCAGCATTTCGTGAAGAGCCTGCAGCGCAATGCGTACAGAATCGAAGGACAACTGCAGCAGATCTCTCCGCCTCTTGCCGAGCTTTATTTGGCGCATGTGACGGCGGACGAGCTGCGAAAGCCGAGGCTGGAGGAAGGGAAAACGGCGGAGGAACTGATGAGCGAATTCCGTCAAGGCTGGAGCAATCTGATGCGCTGGTTCGTGGGGGATGCGATCAACGTCAGCGAGCTTACGCTGCTGGAGAAAGCGACCAAGGACACGATCGCCAAAGTCGTGCGCAGCGCGGTACGCCTTCAGGAGCGCAGGCGCGGCGGCGCGAGCCGAAGACTGGATTTGGAGCTTGTCGCGGAGAGGTTCGCGGCCATGGACAAGATGGAGGATGCGCATCGTTTCGCGGCGTATGTATTCGGGCTGTTTCCCGCCCGACATCTGCAAGGCGAGGATCGTCGCGAGACGGAACGGGCGGATGCTTCGACCTGGGAGGAGCCGCCGAATATTCGGCTGATCCGCACACGCAGCCGCAGGCGCGTCTCCAAGGGAGCTTCCGAGCCGATGCGCAGCCACGGAGCGAAGCGGGAAGCGTATCGGGAGCAGGTTCAGGAGCTGCTTGCCGAGGAGAGCGCTTTTACGGAGCGGATGCTCGGCTACGGCTCGATCCGGATCGAGGAGCTGCCTCAGGTGGACGGGAAAGAGCGGATGCGGCTGCTGCAGTGGATCGGCCGCTGCTCGGCGGTCGAAGCGCGTTCGTTCGTTACGGCGGACGGGTTTCGGGTGTCGGTGAGCAAGCCGAAACCGGACGATACGGCGGTGCTCCGATGTGAGGACGGCGATCTGACGATGCGGAATTACCGGATAGAAGTGACGAGAGGAGAGCTCGCACGTGGCTAAAGGCGGAACGACCTCCTATGCGATCCGCAGAATGCGGACAAGCAAACGGGCGGACGCGGAGCAATGGAACGAGCGGCGCCGGGCATGCGCGCATGCCTTGCTCAACCGAACGTGGATTACGAAGGATTCCGATCCTGAGATGTTTTACTGGATTAAAGATCAATATACCGAATTAAGAGATTGGTTTTCCGAATATACCGGCTTTGTGCTTCTTCTGACCCGTACGATGGCCAAACTGGACAAGGCTCCTCTCGTTGCACAGTCCTGGATGGGCATCACGGAATTCCGGGAAGTGAGAGATTATACCTTTTTTACTTATGCGTTATGGTTTCTCGAAGGGAAGACGGAGCTGGACCAGTTCGTGCTGACCGACATCGTGGAACAGGTAGGCGAGCAGATGGCTGCTGCCGGAACGACTGTAGATTGGGAAAATTACCAACACCGGCTCTCGATGGTGCGGGCGCTGAAAAAGCTGCGACAGCTCGGCGTACTTGTCGGCATCGATGGGGACGAGTCCGACTGGGCGGCGCACAGCGGGCAGAAGAACGTGCTGTACGAATGCTCCCCGAGCACTCGATACGTTCTCCGGCATTTTCCTCGCCCGCTGGGGCAGTACCGGTTGGCGGACGACTTCAACGAATTGATCGTCTACCCGGAGACGGCGGACGGAGAGCTTCGCCGGCGCCGTCATCGGGTGTTTCGCCGGCTGCTGCTGGAACCGGCCGTGTCGGATACGGATTGGCATCCGGACGACCTGTACTACGTTGTCACGCAGCGGCGCACGATTATCGACAATATGCAGTTTATGTTTGGCATGGAGGGGTCTCGTTACCGGGAGGGGCTTTACTTTTTTTATCCGGAGCTAAGCGCGGAGTGCGATTTGTTTCCAACGGCGGCGGCGGTCTCGGATTTAACGCTGCTGTTCGCGGGAGAGCTGCGGCGCAGATTGGGCGAGCGGGATTGGTTCGTGACCGAGCAAGGGACAATCGAGCTGACCCGTACGGATGTAGAGAGCATTCTCTATGCGTTAAAAAGACAGTTCGAAGACTATTGGAGCAAAGAGCATCGCTCGATGGGGCTCCCCGAATTGGCGACAGCGCTGACCGCGCACATGTCCGAATGGGGGCTTGGCGCGTGGCGGCAGCAGGAGGGCGGCGGTCAAGGAGAACGCTTCATCGTGTCGGCGGTGCTGTCTCGCTGGAATGCGGATTATTCCTTCGATGAGGATGAGAGGGACATGGGATAAGAGGGAGTGACTTGGAGATGCAGGAGCAGGAGGCAAGAGCGAACGAGCAAGGACGATGGCAAATGTCGCGCGCAGGCATTCTGAATTTTTGGTTTTATGAAGATGAGGAGTTTGTGCTTGAAGACGGTCGTCTTGTGCTGCGAGGCGCCAACGGGTCGGGCAAGTCGGTAACGATGCAGAGCTTTCTGCCGCTCGTGCTGGACGGAGACAAGCGTCCTCATCGACTGGACCCGTTCGGATCGAAGGATCGCCGGATTGAATTTTATTTGCTGGGGGAGAAGGACGAGCACACAGACAGAACCGGCTACCTCTGGCTGGAATTTCGGCATACGAAAAAGGAGATTTACAAGACGGTCGGCATCGGCCTTAGAGCTCGCAAAGGAATGGCGCAAGTCGGCTTCTGGGGGTTTGTGCTGGAGGACGGCAGGCGCGTCAACCACGATTTTTGGCTGTACGATCGGGTGCTGGAGCGCGAAGGGGCGGGCAAGTTCCCGCTTGATCGCAAGTCGCTTGAGACAAGCATTGCCGCGGGCGGTCAAGTTGTGCAGGAGCAGGGGGCCTATCGCGAGCTGGTCAATCGGGCCTTGTTCAACTTCTACGATCGGGACGCTTATACGGATTTGCTTCAGCTGCTCGTGCAGCTTCGCAGTCCGAAGCTGTCCAAAGATGTAAAGCCGACGGCGATCTACGAGGTGCTCGTTCAGGCGCTTCCGCCGCTGCATGAGGAAGAATTGCGTCCGCTCTCCGAAGTGATGGAGGACATGGACCAGCTTGCCGATCGGCTGGACGAGCTGAAGCTGCATGAAGCGGAGCTGACGAAGCTGAATCGCAGCTACGAGCAATACAATCGGTATCACGTATATCAGAGCGGCGAACGATTGCTGCATGCCAAAGCCGACAGCGACGAGACGCATCGGCAATCCGGCGCTTTGTTGAAGCAACTGCAGGCAGAGTTAAATGAAGAGGCCAGGGCGAAGGAGGAACTGCAGGCAGCGCGGGAGCGGATTGTGGCGATCGATTCGGAACTGGAATTGCTGTCTCGCAGCGAAGCGATGGAGAAGCAGCGCGAGCTGGAGCAGGCTGAGCGGTCCCTGCAGGAGACGCAGCGGTATGCGGAGCAGACGCAGAAGCGGTTGGCTGCGGCGCTGGCAGGCCGGGATGCGGCGCAGCATGCCCGTAAGAAGGCGCAAGCCGAATTGGCGGAACAACTGGCGAATCAGACGAACGCGTTGGAGCATTTGGAAGGTCTGGCCGGCGATATGGAGTTCGGCCATCATGGCGTCTATCATCGCTACTGGATGCCGGAGCCGCCGGAGGAGACCGGATTTGCCGGAGCATGGCTCAAGGATTTGGAAGAGCATCGCGCAGCGGTGGCGGAGGCGGTCAAGCTCGCCGAACAGGAGCGGGAGACGGAGCGCCGGGTAGCCGAATACGACAGGGAGCTTGGTCGGATGAGGGCGCAGCGCGATGAAGCCGAACGGGCGATGAGAGCGGCGGAAGCCAACGCCGAGGATACGCTGCATCGTTGGAAGGAAGGCGTGTTGGAGTGGAAGGAAGAACTGCGGGAGCTTAAGCTCGGAGAACAAGCGGTTCAGCTTTTGTTTGAGGCCAGTGCGGATTTGACTTACGAACATCAGGATATGGAGGCGGTGCTGCGCCCGGCCAAGGAGGAAGCCGATCGCCAGAAGCAACTGCTGACGGTGAGCAAGCTGGAGCTGGAGCAGCAGGTGAGGCTGGTCCGCGACGAGACGCGGAGGCTGGAGGAGGAGAAGCGGGAATGGCAGAGCGCTCGCGAGCCGGAGCCGCCGCGCAGCGAGGCGCGTATCGCGACGCGAAGCGGCTATGGCGCGGGGCAAGGCGCGCCGCTATTCGAGCTGTGCGAGTTCCGCAGCTCGCTGTCTCCGCAGGAGCAGGCTTCGATCGAACAAACGCTGTTGGCCAGCGGGCTGCTCGATGCCTGGGTGAGACCGGACGGGACAATCGGACGGGTGACGGAGCGGGACGAAGAAGTGTGGATTACGCCAGCGCCTCTGGAGTGGGGTTATACGCTTGCAGATGTGCTGAAGCCGATGCCGACGCCGGAATCGGGAGTGTCCGAGGAGATTGTGGAAGAAGCGCTGCGCTCGTTCACCTGGGGCGAAGGATTCGACGGAGCTGCAGTGCCGTCTGTCGGAGCGGCGCAAGGAGTGACCGTCGGCAGCGACTATTATCAATTCGGAGCGGTGACGGGGAAGCTCGGAGCTTCGGAACGACGGGCGCAGTATATCGGCAAGGAGGCGCGCAGGCAGTTTAAGCTGGCCGAAATTGCGAGGTTAACCCGCCAGATCGAGGAGGGGGAGCGGCAGCTCGGCGAGTTGGCGGCCGAAATCTCGGCGCTGGAAGCTTCGATGGCGGCCATCGACGAGGAACTGAAGCTCTTTCCGCTGCATGAGGAGCTTCATACGGCCGTGAAAGAGGCCTGGAAGCGTCAGTACGACGAGACGGCCCGGTTCCAATTGTATATGGAACAGGAAGCGCGCAAGGCGGAGGAGCTGAGAGCGCAGCAGGAGCAATGGGCGCGATTGAAGCGGGATTTGATTGCGGCTACGGCGCAGTGGAACCGTCTGAAAAATGCGCGAGCGCTCAGAGAAGCGCTGGATGCCGTCTCCAGCTATCGGGAGACCGTTTCCGAGCTGCTTGCCGATTGGCGTATTTATGCGCAGGCGGCCAAACAGGAGGAAAGACATGCGTCCGACGTTGCGGCGTATGCCGAGCAAGCGGAATTCGAGGAGGCGCAGCGCGACGAGCTGCAGGACAAGCTGTATGGCTATCGCGTCAAGGTGGAACAATTGCGCAAGCTGATGGAGGAGCTTGGCATCAGCGATCTTCATGCGCGCGTCAGCGGGCTGAGAACTCGCCGCGAGGAGACGGCGAAGGCGCAGCAGCGTCTCGCCGATTTGCGGGCGGAGTTGGCGGGCCGTCTCGGCGGGCTGCGTGAGCGGCAAAGGCAGCTTGCGGAGCAGGAGAGCGAGCGGCTGGAGCGACTGGAACGATCCGAGCGGTTGTTCCGCGAGGAGCTCGGCCTGCAGCTTATTCCCGAGCTGCTGCCGGATGAGGCGGAGAGCGAGCGGGCTTTCGTTAATGTTGCTCAGGCGCTGGAAGGCGGGCGCGACGAGTTGATGCGGGCTTGCAAGCAAGCGGTGGCGCTGTTCGAACCGGCCATGTCGCGAACGAGCAAAGAGCGGCTGGGCAGCATCTTGCAGGATCAATACAATGCCACCAAGCATCTGCTGGTCGAATATGTGATTGAAGCGGAGATCAACGAACAAGGCCGCATCATGCTCATGTCGATGAGAGATCGGACGAGACCGATGAAGCCGGCGGCTTTGTTGGCTGAAATGAATCTCATCTTGGCAGAACAGCAGGACTTGCTTAGCGAGAAGGATCGTGAGCTGTTCGAGGAAGTTATTTTGCGCAGCGTCGGCAAAGCCATTCGCCAGCGTATTCAACGCGCGGAGCTGTGGATGAAGACGATGAACAAGCTGATGTCCGAGCGCAATACGTCAAGCGGGTTAAAGCTGCAGCTGCAATGGCTGCCCAAGGCTGCTCAAACGGAGCAGGAGCTGAACAGCGACGAGCTTGTCGCGCTGCTGCGACGCGACGCCCATTTGCTGCACGACGAGGAAGTCGAGCGGCTGATCGCGCATTTCCGTTCGCGAATTCAGTGGGCGAAGCAGGGAGCCGCCGAAGAAAGGGAAGCGCTGCGCAAGCATCTGTACGAGATGCTGGATTACCGGACATGGTTCCAGTTTTCCCTGCGCTATAAGAAAGGGGAAGAAGCGCAGTATCGGGAATTGACAGACCCTCGCTTTAACGTGCTGAGCGGCGGAGAGAAGGCGATGTCGATGTACATCCCGCTGTTCGCGGCAACTTATTCCCGTTACGCGGATGCCGGACCCGAGGCTCCTAAAATCATTTCGCTGGATGAGGCGTTCGCCGGGGTGGATGATGAAAATATTCGCGATCTGTTCGGTCTGCTCACGCAGATGGATTTCGACTATATGATGACTTCGCAGGTGCTGTGGGGCTGCTACGACACAGTGCCGCGACTGTCGATCTGCGAAATTTACCGTCCGAAGGATGCAAGCTTCGTGACGCTGTTCCGCTACCGGTGGAATGGGAAAACGAGAGAGTATATTGCGGATGCGGGAGAGTCGGAGCAGGATGAGCGAGACACAATCGAAGTTTGAGGAGGCTGTTCGGACGTATTTCGGGCAACAGGGGTTTCACCGATTTCTTGTCGAACTGCGCGCGAGACTTGAGTCGTCGAGTTCCGGTCCGCGGGGCTATGTGGCGCTGCACCGTCCGACGGAAGAGGAATTCGAAGTGCTGGACGGCTTCTACGGCACTTACACGTCTGACCGGAGCCAGTCTGACTATCGTTACTCCATTCTTCGATTCGAGCGCTTGCTGCGCTCAAGCCGATTTCAGTTGTCGGTTCCGGAACTGCTTGGGCTTCTGAGCGGGAGGCAGGTGCGGACGCGCGGCGAACGGAGAGCGGCGGCAGCGGGAGCTTGGGAGACGATGATCCGCGAAGCGGTTGAGGAGGTTTACGTATCTCGCTTTCAGGCTTCGAACATGAATGCTAAAGAAGCGGACGGGATAGAGAACGAACTCATAGCGCGTGGGAGGCAGATTGCGAAATGGGTTGAAGGCATGCAGGACGAGACATCTCCTGGCGTGCGGATCCTGCGCAAGCTGTTTGCGGCAGGGCCGAAGGAGGCGGGACGCGCGTTGCTGAACACCGTTCGGGCGCTGCTCGCCTTGGCCGAGATGCAGGTTAAAGCCGGCCCGGCGCCGGATTGGGAGCAGATCCGTTTGCCCGTCCTCTCCGCCCAAGCGACAGGCGACGCTCATGCGCTGGACTGGAAGCACCCGCAAGGGCGGTTATTCTGGTGGGGATTGGTAGCCAGCGCCGGCGTCCATTCGCGCGAGGGGGGATTTGCGGCCTTTTCAGATATAGACTCCGACGAGGATTCGCTTGTAAAAGAGCGAGCAGTCCCCAGTTTTTCGCAAGCACAGCTGATTCGCGAAGGTTATCGCCGAGGAGGCGTGGCGGACGACGACCTGTCTTCGCAAGTGATGTTTTTCGCACCGGGATGGGACTCGCTTTGGGAAGAGCGGATACTTACGCTGCGACAAGTGGAAAGAATGACGGGAACTCCGGCAGGGAGGCTGAACAGTACTGCGGTTTACGCAGTAGAGAATCCGTCTGTTTTTGCAATGTTGGCGGATGCGGCTGCAAAGCAATATCAGAGGAGCGGATTGCGAGGGCAATCTCCTGATCGGACGGGGAAGAACCTGCCGCTTCTCGTCTGCGTAAGCGGGCAGCCGAGCGTAGCGGTAGTGAAGCTGCTTGAGTTCGTGCTCGGAGGTGTTAGGAAAGATGCTCCTCTGTTACTGTATTCCGGTGACATTGACGTTAAAGGGCTGGAGATCGCACTTGGATTACAGCAACGCTTTCCACAGCGTTATCGTCCATGGAAAATGGACTCGGAACACTACACGCGCTACGCGCATCGCGGAATTCCACTTACGGAAGCGGAGAGGCAGCGTCTTGAAGACTTCGAAGCTCCCTGGGAGCCGAAGCTGGGGAGCTTGATGTCGGCCGAGGGCTTCAAGCTCCATCAGGAGCTGTGGGTGAACGAATTGCTGGCCGACTGGCTCGATGCGTTCGATGAGGCCGCAACATGTCGCGAAGGAGAGTGACAGCAATCGTGAAGGGCATCGCGATCTTGATTGCGTTCTATTTGGCGGGAGTCGGGCTCGAGGCCTGGCTCCATCTGCCGATTCCGGCCAACGTGACCGGCATGATTTTGCTTGCGTTGTGTTTGTTCGCGGGCATCGTGAAGCTGGAATGGATCGAGAAGGAATCCGGGCTGCTGCTCCGGCATATGGGCCTGTTCTTCGTACCGGCGATCGTAGGGACGATCGCGTTCGCGGATCTGATGAAGACGCATTGGCTCTACGTTGTCGCCGGCGTCGTTCCCGGCACGCTGCTCGTCATGGCGGTCTCCGGCTTCGTAACGAAGGGATTAAGCCGAAAGGAGAAGGAAGCCCATGACTCTGCCGACGTGGCTGGATAACCCGGCGTTCGGCGCCGGATTAACCTTGCTGGTCTATTGCGCGGCGGTATGGGGCAAGAGCAAGCGGCGAGGGATCAACCCGCTCGTGGTTTCCTCGCTGTTCCTGATCGCCTTCCTGTCGATAACGGGAATTCCGTACGAGTCTTACCGCATCGGGGGAGATTGGATCGCCTACGGTCTGGGGCCCGCGACGGTCGCGCTGGCGGTTCCCCTCTACAAGCACGCGGCCGCCATTCGCCGCGCGCTGGGCCCCGTCCTTCTGGGCATAACCGCCGGTTCGATTCTGTCCCTGGCCGCCGTACTGCTGCTGCTCCATATCCCCGGAAGCCCGAGGGAGCTGCTCTTGTCCATGCTGACGAAGTCGGTCTCCTCGCCGATCGCGCTGGAAATCACGAAGCGCACGGGAGGAATTCCCGAGCTTAGCGCCGTGTTCGCGGTTTTATCCGGTTTATTCGGCAGCGTGGCCGGCCCGTCGTTCATGCGCCTGTGCGGCCTCCGCGACGACGTCCCCCTCGGCGTCGGCGTCGGCACAAGCTCCCACGGAATCGGAACGGCCAGGCTGCTGTTGGATTCGGAGTGGGCGGGAGGCGTCAGCGGCTTCTCGATGGCCGCGGCGGGGATCGCGACTTCGATTTTGATGATACCGGTATACGGGTGGCTGTAACGCCCCGATTTGACGTTTTTATGACGTCTGGTCGGGGCTTTTTGTTTTTTCTGCGTTAATGTGATTCCTATCACGAACTCGATTCGCCGATCCGCTACGATAGCACCAGGAACCATTATTTATCGAAAGGGGCGTTCGGCGATGGAGTCCGTGAAACCGAATCGCGAAGAAGACCGTCACGAAGCGGTCGACTCGCACCGAGGAACGTTGTTCTCCGTATTCATGGTCGGAATTTTTATTGCTCTCTTGTTTATCGCGGTATTCGGATTGTACATGTCCAGAGTGTAGCCGAAGGAGGGAAGAAGATGAAGCTGAAAATGCATCGCTACGAAGAAATCTGGTTGATCTGCGGAAGCTCCCTGCTGGTAATCTTCATGCTCTTGACCGGGTACCAGACGTTCGCTCTGGGGATGGGACCGCCGAGCCATAGCGAGACGATCGATCCGCAGCAGGTCGATCGGACGGCTCCGTTCGACAAGCCGGGCGTGAACAAGATCGGAGACGCGGAGTACGAAGTGGTCATGACGTTGGAAGCGTTTTCCTTTACGCCGGCCGAGATCGAGATTCCCGCGGGCTCGACCGTGCATTTCATTCTGACCTCCAAGGACGTGGCGCACGGGTTTGAAGTGGCGGGCACCAACGTCAACGCGATGGTCATGCCGGGCTACATCCAGAAGATCACGCAGAAGTTCGGCAAGGCGGGCGAATATCTGATCGTCTGCAACGAATACTGCGGAGCCGGCCATCAATACATGAACACGATCATTAAAGTCGTCTAGAGGAGGCGAGTCGATTGAACAAGCTGCTGGGAGCCCACCCGCGGGACGCGTCCCTGTCGAAAACGTATTTGTTCGTTGCTTTCGCGGCGCTGCTGCTGGGCGGCATCATGGGATTGTTGCAAGCGACGGAACGGGCGGGACTGTTCGAGATGCCAAGCTGGTTCACCTATTATCAAGCGTTGACGACGCACGGAATCGTGCTTGTCGTCGTGCTGACCGCTTTTTTCACGATCGGTTATTTTTACGCGGCACTGTCGCATACGCTGGGGGGCCTGCTGCCCAAGGTCAGAAGCATGGCGTGGATCGGCTTTGCGCTGAAAATCGTCGGCTTCGTGTTCGTCGTCATCCCCGTCCTGATGAACAAGGCTACCGTCATGTACACGTTCTACCCGCCGATGAAAGCCTCTCCGTATTTCTACATCGGCCTGGTGTTTATCGTACTGGGCGTGTGGATGTGCGCGTTCGGAGCTTTCGTTCAGGTCGCAACCTGGAGGAAAAACAACCGCGGCAAGCATCTGCCGATTCTGTCCTTCTTCGCCACGGGCGTGTTCGTGCTGCTGTTCTTCGGCAGTCTGGGCGTGACGGTCGAGGTGCTGACGCTCATTCCGTGGGCTTTCGGATGGACGAAAACGATCAACGTTATGGTCAGCCGCACGCTGTTCTGGTCGTTCGGGCATACGCTGGTCAACATCTGGTATTTGACGGCGGTGTCCGCCTGGTACGTGATCGTGCCGAAGGTGATCGGAGGCAGAAGGTTCAGCGACGTCTTGACGAGATTCGTCGTCATCGCCCTCGTCATCACGAACATTCCCGGCGGCTTCCACCATCAGATTATCGACCCGGGAATGTCGCAGGCGCTGAAATTCATGCACGTCTTCATGAGTCTCGTCATCGCGGTTCCTTCCATGATGACGGCCTACGCGATGTTCTCCGTCTTCGAGCGCCGGGGCAGGGAGCTGGGAGGCAAAGGACTGCTCGGATGGTTCAAAAAAATGCCGTGGGGCGACGTCCGATTTCTGGCCCCCTTCATCGCCATGGTAGCGTTCATTCCCGGAGGAGCGGGCGGCATCGTGCAGACGACCAACCAGTTGAACCAGGTCGTTCACAACACGCTATGGGTCGTCGGACACTTCCATCTGACCGTCGGCACCTCTGTTATCCTGACGTTCTTCGGCATCAGCTACTGGCTGATCCCGTACGTCTCGCGACGCGTATTGACGCCGCGCATCAACAAATTGGGAGTCGTTCAGACGATCTTCTGGACAGTCGGCATGCTGATCATGACGTTCTCGATGCATATCGCCGGTCTGCTGGGCGCTCCCCGCAGAACCTCCTATACGACCTACGGGGATCATGCGGCCGCAATGGGGTGGGATACGTACACGACCCTTGTCGTGATCGGCGCGGCATTTTTGCTGGTCGGAGGTCTCCTTCAGCTGTATGCCGCCTATTATCTCATGTTCCGCGCGCCTAAAGGACAGACCGAGTTCCCGCTGGCCGAGCCCGAAGAGAACGCTTCGGCGACGCCGTACTGGACCGAACGTTGGGGGCGCACGATTATTCTGATGCTGCTGCTCGTCGCCATGGCTTACGTGGCTCCGCTGGTCAATTTTATCTTTGACTCGCCGCCGGGGTCGCCGCCGTTCGTTACCTGGTAGGGTCCGTCATGAGAAGCGGCCGCTCGAATTCCATGGCGACGTTCATCGTCCTTCTTTTTGGAATCGCGTTGTTTTATTGGGGAACCGACGGCTTTACCGCCTACACCGCGGAGTCGGCCAGAGTGAACCGGCTAATCGCCAACCGTCCGACGTTTCCCGAGACGACGTTCGAAGACAGCAAGGGGCGCAGCTACTCCATCTCCGAATTCGAAGGCAAGTATGTGTTCATGACGTTTTTCTATTCGACGTGCGCTACGGTGTGCGTTCAACTGGAGCGTAATATGGGGCTCGTGTACGACGCAATCCCCGCCGGACATCGCGGCCGGGAGATCGAGTTTCTGAGCGTCAGCTTCGATCCGGACCGGGACGACCCCGCGAGATTGGAGGAATACCGGACCTACTTCGACAGCGACGGAGAGACATGGCGGATGGCCAGAGTTCCCGATCGGAACGAATTGGACAGATTGCTGGACGAATTCGGCGTCATCGTCATTCCCGACGAGAGCGGAGGCTTCGCCCATAATTCCGCCTTCTATCTCGTCGATCCGCGCGGGAAATTAATCGACGTGATGGATTATACCCGGCCGGAGGAAGCGGCGGACAAAATCTCCCGAATCCTCGTCCAAGAGAAGGCAGGGAGGGGAAGCGGATGAAGCAATCGCTGTACGGGCTTGCGCTGTTCGTCCTTCTTGCCCTCCCTCCCGTGGCCGGCTTGATGGAATCGGTGATGATCGCTCACATGCATATGCAGATGCCCTTATTGGTTCTGTCCGGCTTCTTGATGGGCAAGTATCCGCAAATCCGCTTGACCGGATTTCTCGGCCGGTGGAACGGGAACGGCGCGCCCGGCATCGTCCTGTTCGCAATTATCGCGGCGTATTGGATGCTGCCGAGGGCGATGGACGAGGCGTTGGCCTCGTTCGGGGCGGAGGCCTTCAAATTCCTGAGCCTGGCGTTTCTATGCGGCGTGCCGCTGAGGGACAGCTGGCCCAAGATCGGCGGCGCGGCCAAAGGCGCAGTCGCGATCGGCTTCACGGCGCTTTTCGCCGCGATGGGACTGCTGTACGTCATCGCACCGGTTCAGCTCTGCAACAACTATCTGCTGCTCGAACAGATCGCGCTCGGCTGGGGCTTTTTGACGACGGCGATCTGCATGGCCGTTTACTTGATCTACCACGCGTTTACGCGTCGTTCCCAATATGAGTGACGCTCCCGCCGCACCCGCCGGAACGGCAGCTCCGAAAACACGACCGCTTGCGGCCGTGTTTTTTGGCGCGGGCCTATTGTCTCTCACGTATACCGGAGACGATATGCTAAGATTAGAGGAAGAGGGCTCCTACGTCAGGCCTATTTGTTCGACAAAGAGCGCTCGATCAAACTTTTTTATAAAATCGTCACCTTCCATGAACCTATAAGTTAACATTGAATTTATGGATATGTAAACGATGAAGGGGGCTTGTTATAGTCGGATTGGGTGATGAACATTGGGCTTCGATTACTCGGTAATTGGCAATCGGATCAGGAAGGCCAGAGAAGAGAAGGGCATTACTCAGGAGACGCTTGCGGAATCTCTGGACGTGTCGAATGCATATATCAGCAAGATCGAGAGAGGCCGGACTCCGGTCAATCTGAACAACCTGGATAAAATATGCGCGGTTTTGGAGACATCCGCCGATTATATTTTGCGCGGCGCGAACACTTCTGGCACGGATTACATGCGCAACGAGATCATAGATATGCTGGAAGGCTGTCCGCCCGAGAAGATCAAGCTGATCGCGCAGATCATTAAGCCGATCGTCGATTACGAGGGATAACGCTATCGCGTAAGGAGGCGCCAGCCTTGGATCTGGATCTGAAAATATCGCACAGCTTTATTCGGAACAAGCTGCACGCAATGGGATTTTTGCATTTGGACGTTCGCACGCAGGGCAGGAGTTTGGTCATCTATTCCATCGAGCCGAACGAAGAGGCGATACGCGCCGTGCTGACCCGGCTGGACAGCCGACAGGATTTCGTGCTGAGCATCGCCAATCATCGCGGCAAATGGCAGCTGGTTCCCGCCATAGGACCGCTGCAGGAGATGATGGACATGCTGACGGACGAATTGGCGTTTACACTCGCCTTTTGGCCCGACGTCGGACCGTACAGAGTCATACAATAACGGCGGCAAGAAGCATGATTCTGCCGCTCCCCTATCCCCCTGACGGGGGATTTTTTGCGTTGTCCGAATCCGACAAATGTCTTGATTTTATAAAAGAAAGACGTCTATTCAGAAAGACGACGGCCTCGCGAGAGTCTTACTATAAAAATAAGCGGCGGAATGCGAGACAAAAGACCAGGAGGTGCTTGGGCCCATGAACGACGAACGCGAGACAAGCCTACCGAAGCGCAGGGGAGATCCGATCCCGGTTAGCCGAAGCTGGGAGGAGGAAGCGGGACCGGGTGGAACATGGACGATTTACGATTTCGGCGCCACATATCCGCTGGGCGAAATCCGCGGAGACACCGACGGCCGCCCTCTTCGGCAAGCCGAAATTTCCCTAGACGGCCGAGCGTGGACGCCGTTCTCCGCTCCGAAGCCGGACGAATCCCGGCGGCCGGAGAGCGTGCCGCATGCAAGATACGTCCGGACGCAAGGGAAGGCCGCCGCCTTCTTGGCCGGCACGGGCCTGGCGGCCGAGCCGGACGAGGAATGGACGCGCCTGTTTCATCGAAAGCGGGGATGGACGGGCTCCGACGGGATCTATTCGATTCCGCTGAACGGCGTGGAAGCGCCGGGTCGCGCGGCGCAAACCCGGACCTTGTTTCTGTTCGGGGACACGTTTATCGGCACGGTCGACGAGCGAACGGACGAGCGCATAGATACGGTCATGATCAACAATACGCTGGCTTTGCTGGAGGGCGGCCGTCCGGACCCGGAGGCGATTGCCTTCCTGTGGAACCGGGAGGGGGAATTGCCGGCCAGCGCGATCGTGCCGCGGACCCCGGCCGGGCTGGCTCACGAAGGCGCGTATTATTGGCTGCAGGACGGAACGTCGGTGGGCGGCAAGCTCCATTGCTTTCCGCTTATCATTGGTCCGAACCCGGACGGTCCGGAAGGTTTCCAATTCGCGGTCCACGGCGTCGTGCGGGTATCCGCTCCCCTGAATGAGGACGGCCCGGTGCTGGCTCGACAGGAGCAGGCGGACACGGATTTGTACTTCCGGTCGGCCGCCGGCCATACGACCTATTTCGGAGCCGCCGTGCTGCCCAACACGGCGGAGGCCGGAGTCCCCGATCCGGACGGCTTCGTCTATATCTACGGGCTGCAAAATGACGGCGTCGCGAAGCTTGTCGTCGCTCGCGTGCCCGCGGAAGAGCTGGAACGGACGGAGAAATGGACGTTCTGGGACGGCAGCGGCTGGACGGCCCGGAAGGAGACGTGCGCGCCGATCGCGTCCGGTGTCTCGGCGGAACTGAGCGTCTCCCCCGTGAACGGCGGATTTCTGGACTGCAAATACGTCCTCGTCATTCAGCAGGGGGGAGTTTCCGGGAACCGCGTGGCCGTGAGCGCGGCAGACAGTCCTGTCGGCCCGTTTAGCCCGTACTTGCCTTTGCATGCATGCACCGAGCCCGAAGAAGGGCATGGCATCTATTCGTACAATGCCAAAGCGCACCCACACTTGTCGCACCCGGGCGAACTTCTGGCCAGCTACAATGTAAACACGACGAGCATGGACGCCCATATGGCGCTCGGCGGCATCTACCGCCCGAGATTCATCCGGATTCGGCAGATTATCTAGAACGAATGGGAGAGCGGGATTATGAAAACCTATACGATCGTATTCGACATCGGCGGCCTGTTCATCAAAACGGCGGTCATGAACGAGCTCGGGAAGCTCGTCCCGGACTCCTATATGATCTATCCGTCCAAATCTCAAGAGGCCAAAGACGAGCTGCTCGCGCATTTCATTGAACTGATCAAGCAGCAGACAAACCGGATTATGGACAAAACGTTCCGGATCGACGGCGTCGGCTACGCCTTCCCCGGTCCGTTCGATTACGAGAAGGGCATCAGCTATATTCGGGGCATAGACAAATTCGAGAGCATCTACGGGGTGAACCTGCGCGAGGAATTGACCGTAAGGCTGGCGAAAGAAAGCTGGTTCGCAGACAAGCATTCGCCCGACTTTCAGATCGTATTCGAGAACGACGCCAACCTTTTCGCGCTGGGCGAATACGCCACAGGCAAGGCAGCCTCGTACGGCAGGGCGCTGTTCTTGACCATCGGCACCGGGGCGGGCTCCGCGTTTCTGGAGGAAGGCGTTCTCGTCAAGCATCGGGAGGACGTGCCCGAGGACGGATGGGTTTACAACCAGCCTTTCCGGGAGTCGATCGTGGACGATTATATTTCCAAAAGGGGGATCGTCCGGCTTATGCGGGAGGCGGGAATGGACGATACCGCTCTGGATGTGAAACAAGCGGCTGAGCTGGCTCGCGGCGGAGACCCGAAGGCGATCGGCGTCTTTCAGCGGTTCGGCGACAGCGTCGGAGAGATGCTGCTTCCATTCCTGAAGACGTTTCGTCCGGAAGCGGTCGTTCTCGGAGGACAGATCGTCAAGAGCCAGGATCTGTTTCTGGATCGCGTGAAGTTGGCGCTCGGCGGGTACGGCGTCGCCCTGGAAGTCACCGAAGACACATCGCTCAGCGCGTTCGCGGGAGTGTCGCTGCTGCTGCGCCAAACCATCAACGGGACGAAAGCGAGGGAAAACGATGGCCGAAATTCGGGACATTCTCGTCTACCATCATAGCCACTTGGATATCGGCTATACGCATCCGCAGCCGGTGCTGTGGGAGCTGCAGAAATCGTATATCGATCAGGCGATCGAGCTGTGCGAGGAGACGGCGGATCAGCCGGAAGACGAGCGCTTCTATTGGACGTGCGAGGCGACCGAGCCGGTCATGCGTTGGCTGGATACGGCAGACGAGGAGCGCGTCGAACGTTTCGCTGCGTGCGTGCGGAGCGGACAGATCTGCCTCACGGCGGTCAACCTGCACAGTACGCCGCTCTGCTCCGCAGAAGAGATGATTCGCGCGCTGCGTCCGGTCAAGCGGCTTCGCGAGCGCTTCGGAGCGCCGATTCGCACGGCGATCAACCACGACATCAACGGCCAACCCTGGACGTTCGCGCAGATTTTGCCGGACGCGGGCATCGAGCTCTATACGACCGGCATCAACATTCATTTCGGAGGCATTCCGTTCAAGCGTCCGAGCGCGTTCCGCTGGGCGGCGCCGAACCGCCAGGAGCTGCTTACCTTCCACGGTGAGCATTACTCGCTGTTCACGCAGTTCGGGGAGCTGTGGGAGAACGACATGGTCAAGATGAAGGCGGGCCTTGATCGCTACTTGTCCCGTCTGGATAACGAAAATTATCCTTACGATTTCATCTATCTGTCGGCGACCAATATCCCGCTGTTCGACAACACGCCCCCCGACTCCGAGCTGCTCGGCATGATTCGGCGTTGGAACGCGGAAGGGCTCGGTCCCCGAATTCGCATGGCGACGCCGGAGATGCTGCTTGAGCGGCTGCGGGGGCTGCCGCACGAGCAGGTTCCCGTCCATTCGGGAGATTGGACCGATTATTGGAACTTCGGTGCGGCCAGCTCCGCGGACGAAACCCGCCTGAACCGCAGAGCCAAAGCCGCTCTCCAGAGCGCGGAGTTTCTGGCCGCTTTCCGCGGACAGCCGCTGTCCGCAGCGGAGGCCGGCCTGTACGACGAAGCTTGGGAGCAGGCGCAATTGTACGACGAGCATACGTGGGGAGCCAACATCTCGGTAACCGACCCCGATGCGACGTATACCAAAGTGCTGTGGGGGCACAAAGCCCATTTCGCCCATCAAGCCAACAGCCTCAGCGGTTATTTGCTCAACCGCGAATTGGAGCGCTTCGCCGGCAACCCGCCGCAATCCGGCAAACCGGAAGGGACGCTGCTCGTGAACGCTTCGTCCGTGGAACAGACCGTCGACCTCCGGCTGCCGGAGCATTGGTATCATGGGGGACGCCATTTGACGGCATCGCGTTTTTGCGTGCACGCCAACAACCTGGACACCGATTGGAGCCTGCCGTCCTTCGGCTCAATCACCCTGCCTCCCTTCAGTTGGAAGAAAGTGCCGCACGCCGCGCTTTCACGCGCCGATAGGGGGAACGCCGATATAAGGCTGGAGCCGGGAAGGATCGAGACGCCATACTATCGGCTCGATTACGATCCGCAGACCGGAAGGATTTCGGAGCTGTTCGCCAAAAAAGAGAACTGGTCGATAATCGATCCGGACAGCGAATGGACGTGGTTTCAGTACGTGCACGAGACGCCCGATCCGCTGCGCGGGAGGCGCCATCGGGAGACGCTGTTCCTGCGCGACATCGACAAAGGCAATAACAGCGTCAGCTGCTGGAACAACGATTGGAAGGCGCGCCGAAGAGGCGCGGACCGGCTGTTGTCGTCTTCCGTCGCCGAGCACGACAGCGGCGTTACGCTGACGTTGGTTTGGGAAGCTCCCGGCGTCCGCAGGCTGGAGCAGCGAATTACGCTGTTCCGCGATCGTCCGGATATCGAGCTGCGGGCCCTGCTGGACAAGACGGACGACCGGGAGCCCGAGTCGCTCTACTTCGCGTTTCCGCTCCGTTTGAACGCAGGGTGGGAGGCTGTCTTTGACACCGCCGGCTCGCCGGTGCGGCTGGACGACGATCAGCTGCCGGGCGTCAGCCGGGACTGGGTGACGACGGATCGCGCGGTATCGGTGCACGACGGCCGCAACGGAGTTATCCTGGCTTGTCCGGATGCCCCGCTCGTGCAGATCGGCGGCTTCAATTTCGGCCGGGAGAGCGCTTCGATTCCGCGCGACGCCAATCCGCTCCTGCTGGCTTGGCCGCTGAACAATTATTGGGATACCAATTTCCGGGCCAGCCAGCCCGGCTCGATCTCTCTGACGTATCGAATCCTTCCGTTTTCCGGCCCTTTCCGGCCGGAAGAGATGACACGCTGCGGACTCGAAGCTTCGCTGCCGATTCAACAGTTTCCGGCTTGCGTCTGTCCGGAAGAAACGGGCGGAACTTTGCTGGAGGTATCCGGCGAAGGCGTCGCTGTCACCTACATCAAAGCCGCCGACGACGGTGACGGCATCATCGTCCGGCTTCAAGATATCCGGGGCTCTTCGGGGAGACAGGCGGCGCTATACGCGCTCAAATTGCCGGGTACAGCCATCTCTCGCGCCTTCCGCGTAAACGTGTTGGAAGAAAACGCAGAGAAGCTGGAGACGACCGGGGGAGAAATACGCGGCATGCTGGAGCCTGGAGGACTTTCGGCCATCCGCATCGCGTTTACGGCGTCCACGTAATCCCTCAAAAAAACGGTTGGCCGGGCTTATCCCCGCCAACCGTTTTAACATCCAACTGTTATAACATCCAACCGCTTTAACATCCAACCTTTATGCATCAGAACATCTCGCTCTGCTCCTTCAGCTTTTTGAGGAATTGCCCGGGCGGCTCGCCCATTTCGGCGCTGAACACGGTCGTAAAATAATGCACCGTCCCGAAGCCGGTTTCCTGGGCGATCCGCTTGATCGACCAGTCCGTCGTCGTGAGCAGAGATACGGCTTGCCGAATTCTTTCTTTTCTAACGTATGCGGAGTAGGGCTGCCCGAGCTCCTCGCCGAACAGGCGGGAGAGATGGCGCGAAGACACGTGCAAGTAATCGGCCACCGTCGAGAGCTTCAGCTCTTGGGCCAGATTGTCGCGAACGTACAGCTTCGCCCGGTGCACCAGCGTGGATGAGGAACTGGGAAGGTACTCGGCTCTGGCCGGCCCTCGTTGATCGGAGAAGGCGCTTTCGAAAGAAACGATCAAAGCGCGAGCCAGCCCGAGAACGCCCTCCTCGAGAAAATGCCTCGAATCCCCGATCTGCCGCAGTAAAGCAAGCCAGATCAGAACCGAGGGACAGCTTTCCGCGTTGCGGAGGAAAAAGGTGCGGGATTTTTCCAGATTTCGAAATCTTCTCTGCCCCTCCGTGGAAGACTCCGCTGGAATGAGCTCGAAAGCGACAAACACGATGTACAAGCCTTCGTCGCTGACGATCTGGTGCTTCAGATTAGGCCGCGACATAAACAGCGTGCCCGGCCCGATAGGCAGCCGATGCGAGCCTTCCTCGTAAGTTCCGCTTCCGTCAAGCACGTAACACATTTCGAAAAAGGAATGCTTGTGAACGCCGTTCGTAAAAAGCTTTTTTTCACCGCCCCAATAGTGAACGTAGAAGGTGAGCTCCGAGCCGCTCAAAGTCTCGGCGTAGTCGTTGAGCACGGCATTGAAATGATTCAAATCCTGCTGCGTGAATTCCATTGTTCGACACCATCCGTTACTTTCATCTTAACGAAGGAGACATTCCAAAGCAACGGAAAGCGGCGCCTTCCTTCTTCATTTTCTCCCTTGTAAGCGAGTATTCGATCCTATCATTTGGGCAATCCTGTTGATAGATTGCGATAACGGGAGGAAACCGAATGCATGCCATGTGGAAAGGTACCCTGCAGATTGCCAAAATCCAAATCCCGATCAAGCTGTATGCGGCGACCGAAGACAAGGAGATTGCGCTAAAAACGCTTCATGCGGCCTGCGGCGGAGCTCTGTCTCATCTGAAATACTGCCGGGCCTGCGAGGAGAAAGTCGAACCGGAGGACGTGCGCAAGGCATACGATCTGGGCGGGGGCAATTACGTCGAGCTGACCGAGGAGGAACTGGAAGGGATAGCGCCTCCCGCTTCCAAAACGCTGTTCATCGAACAATTCGCCGACGAGTCGGACGTAGCCCGCATCCGTTTGAAAAAGCACTACTATGTCGGAAGCGACGAGTTGGGAGACGAGACGTTCCGTTTGCTTCACGCCGGTCTTCTTCGAACGAATAAAGCCGGGATCGGATACATTACGCTCAGATCCGCCCAAAGCCTTGCCGCTCTATGGCCGACGCCGGAGGGGCTTGTTCTCTCTACAATGCTCTATGAAGACGAGCTTCGCCCGATGGAGCGCATCGCTTCCGCAGGCAACCGAGCGCATGCTCCAATTTCCGAGAACCACCTTTTCGTTTTCCGACAGTTGATTGATGCGATGTCTTCCCCGTTTGTCGGAACGAAGTACCCGAACAAATACGATACCGCTCTGCGAGCCCTGCTCGAAAATAAAATGACCAAACTTGCTCCCCAGCAACGCGCTCGTGAAGAACCCGCCGTGAAGCGGGAAAACCACCTCGGGGACCTGCTGACCAACCTGACGGCCAGCCTGGAGATGGCCCAAAACGGCGATGATTCGTTCGCTCCGTCAGGGGATGACAGCCTCCCTCATTGAGGCTTATCCCCTCGTCTCCATATTAACCCAGACTTCTGCGCCTATCCCGGTTATCCCGACTGCACGCTCCTCCGTATTTTTCCCGCTTATGACCATTATCCCCTTGGCTCCGGTTTGACTCAGGCAGCGATGCTTTTCCCGCCCGCCCGTTCCCCCGGACTTTTCGCGTCTTTTTCGCGCCTATGGCCATTATCCCCTTGGCTCCGTTTTGACCCAGGCTGCGATGCTTTTCCCGACCGCCCGTTCCCCGGGACTTTTCGCGTCTTTTTCGCGCCTATGGCCATTATCCCCTTGGCTCAGAAGTAAAGGCAGAATACAGCGAGCCTCTCTAATACTTGATTTTTTAAAAAGCAGGGTGGCAGGCCGTCTAACAAGCTTCGCGAAGCAATCTCTCGTACTCGATTTTGCGTTGGGCTGAATAATCTTCTCGCTGGATCAGGTTGAGGTAAGTCAGTGTAGGGGTTATGGCGATATAGCTTAGCAATACTTGAAAAGGGTTGGTTTTCCGCTGCAACTGATTGTACCCGAAGCAGTACTGATCCAGATAGGATTGAAGATGCTTCGGTCCTATACCGCTAAATGTCCAGTTTATCCAATTGGAAGCATTCGAAGCCATCTGAAGAAGCGGTCTGTATCTGTGAATACTGAATTCTTGGATAACGATAGTGATGTCCGCTTTAGCGGAGTCGACATGCTTTTGGACAAACTCGTGGCTTCCCAGGGAAGTAATTCGATCTTGGATGAGATGGCGGTCAGGAACTTGTTTGATTTTGAGATGAGTGATACCTGCCTCTGCGGAGATCGTTCCTCCCAGAATCAGGGGTTGTTTTTGGGGATGCCTGAAAACCGTCGGATTGTGGGGACGACCGTATCCTCCGCAATTGACCCGGACAAGTCCGGAAAGCAGTTCTTGAGAATCGCAGGCGGACATGGCGTGACGTATTTTGTGACAGATCAGCCATGCGGTTTTGTAGGTGGTGCCGATCACGGAAGCCAGGCGGAATGCGCTGATTCCTTTCGGGCGGGCATGGAGAAACAGGGCTTGAAACCATAACGTCAGAGGCGTTCGGCTGCCTTCCATGATCGTGCCGACGATCAATGAGGTTTGGCGGCGGCATGAGCGGCATTCGTATAACGGTAGTCTGCGGGTCCGGAGTTCATAGTATTCACGGTGACCGCAACCTGGACAATTGAACCCATTGGGCCATCGCGAATGAAACAAAGCCTCGGCGCATAAAGCTTCCGTGGAGTAACGTGTGCAAAATTGCTCAAAGGTCATCTCGTTAGAAATTGGAGCCACCCGCTTTCATGAACGATTGGAGATAGATTGCGTCAATTGAACGAATGTGATTGTTGACTGAGAAGTTTGTGTCTAGAACATATGTTCTTATTATAATTCAATTTTGGGTTTTTTACAACATTTTTCAAAAAAAAGAAATTGTAAAATGAAAAAAACGTTTGCTAATGTTCGATTGAAAACCCAGAAAGTGGATAGGTCGGGGGGGCGAACGATTTCTGAGCAGAAGGGATAGTGGCCATAAGGGAAAAAATGAGAAGGAGCGAGGGGGGAGAATGAGGGCATAAGAAGCGGAATCTGAGAGACGGAGAGTGGGAGCTGAAGATGAGGAGGGAAATGGGACGAGTTATAAAACGGATATTGCAGCGGAATCTGAGCCGAGGGGATAATGGCTATAAGGTGGAAGAAAGGAGGAGAACGATGCAGCGAAAAATCGCGAACAACAGAGAAAGAGTGAATATTCGTGAGCATTATTCAGGAAATCGGCTGAATTTTCGATAAAACTGAATTATCTGAATATTTAACTTAATGTAAAGATGGGCTATAATAAAGGCAGCAAAACAAGGTTGCCACCTTAAGACGATTGTTCTGCTTCAGGCGAATTTAGGTGACCAAACGGCGTCCAAAGGCAACTCCGAGACGGTCCGGCTCACCCCCAACGCATACTCGCCTGAACTGACAATATACATGACGGATCGGAAGGGAGAATCATCCGATGACGTAGCGAAAGGCGAAGCGTGCCAGCCTACCTCCCGGCATGCGGGTATCCAATGAAAGAGCAACGCCAAGCAACACATAAGCAAGAAGAACGTGGATGGTTACATGCCAAGCATGTTCGAGCAAGGCAAATTTAGGAGCGCATGCTGCGCATGTATCGGAGGTCTGAGCGAGTACAAATGAATAGTTTACCGCAACGCTAGCCTCGGCCATGCAGACGCATGGTCGGGGCCTTGATGTTTTAAAGGCGCGGATTTAGCGGTGAAGCTGAATGCGAAGAAGCTTGTCGTTGGCCGGCGTGCGGGTATAGTCTTCAAGCGTGTAGCTGATGCGCGAGGCTCCGGATTGGGCGTTAAACGCTTTTTTGAGGTCTGAAGTTACGCTAATTCCTTTCGTGTAGCGGATGATGAGCTCGGACTCGCCGTTGTCCGCGGCCGCGCGGATTTGTTCCGTCAGCTCGGAGACGCTGGAAGCGGTATAGACGTCTTCCATATAAGCGTAGCCCATCAAGCCGTGCAGCTGCCGATAGAAGCTTGCCTTGCTCCCGCCTTTTTTGGCGAGCTCCGAGACGACTTGGCCGTAATCGGTCGAGGCGGCGGGATAACCGGTCGATAGGGACCATTTATGATCGACGCGGATTTGAGCATCCGTTAAATTATAGTAGTTATACTGCACTTTGCCGACGGCATCCGGTATAGGGTCGTTCCAGGTCGTGTCCAGATGATACCATTTTCCGTCGATTCGCACGAGATTCCATGTATGGGCCCTTCCACGCGAAGTTCCTTCGACGATCTGCACCGCCACTCCTGCCTGTTTCATCATTTCGTAGGTGAGCAAGGCATAGCCCTGGCAGACCGTGGATCCGTCTACTAGCCCGTCGTAAGCGGAATGGGAGACAAGACGGGTGTCGTAGGCCAAATTCGCGACAACCCAGTCGTGAACGGTTTTGACCCGCTGATGGTCGTTCATGCCGGGGGTTAGGATTCTTTTGATAACGGATGCGACCTGTTTGCGCACCTCGGCGGTCTGGGCAAGCGATTCCCAGTAAGTAAAGCTGAAGTCGATCGTTGCGGAATTTCCTTTGATGGCCGCCTTATATTTGTAGGTCTTTACGATATAGTGCAGGTAGTCGTCGGAACGGATCGCCGCTTCAAGAATATCTTTGATTTCTTGCTTAAGCGTGGCGTTTTTAAGGCCTACGTATTTCAGTTGAATGGTGCTTTGCCGATTGGCGATAGCGGTTACGATATCTTTTTGCAGCCGTGCTTGTGACGTTGCGCTGTCCGCGGCATGAACGATCTGGAACGAGCTGCATGCCGAAGTCAACAGCAGCACGCCTAATAAGAGCGAGGAAGCGATCAAAGCTTTCAGTTTGTCGTTCATACGCGGCGTATCCTCTCTCTCGTCCCGTCAAGGCTTCCGGGCAGCGGCGGCGCTCCCGTAAACGGTTATATTCGTAATATAGCATACCGTTCGTTCGGCCGTACATCTTTATTCCCTTCGTTAAAGTGGTCCGTTCTTCCTATCGATTAAAATTTGTTTTCGCTCATCATGTACCGTGTTCGCAGCTCTTGACCCATGTCGGCGATGGCTTGGGCGTCGGGCAAAATCACGGGCGAAGGTCTGCCTCCGTCCTCCGCTGCGTTCCGAACGATGCTTGCGAGCGAGTCGGCGAACGCTTCGGCGGAATCGAGGCCCGCAAGAGCGCGTTCTTCCAAGCTCGTCATCGTTTCCGGCCGAACGTCGGGATAGGCTCCCGATTGCGCGCCGGCTCCAGCGACCTCGTAGAAATTCCGGACGAGCCGGGCCCGCGCGGCTCCCGAGCCTTCGACGACCACGAACGCCTGGACGATCATGGCCCGAAGCTGTCTTCGCTGGGCAATTCCGCAAAACTTCAATCCGTCCAGCGACAAGTCGTAATCGCCCGGGCAATAAGAGCCGGGCACTTCTCCCCGTTCGATCCCACGTCCATACAAGCTTGTCGCACGCCGAATCAGCACGTACATTCGCTCGAAGTCGGCACGGAAATCCTGCGTCCCGCTCGCGGTGATCGGCAGGATGAGGGACGCATTCACAACCCCGAGATCCAGAGGCACGGCTGCGCCGCCGGAGCTGCGAACGAGCACGGAATAGCCCGCCCTCTCCAGCATATGAGCCGCTTCCGCCGCATGCGGCAAACGGCTGTCCTTCGATCCGATAACGAAGGCCCGCGGATGCCGCCATAGATGGCAGATCGGCGGCTCCCCGCCCCCGACCGCTCTGCCGAGCCATTCGTCCAGAGCGAAAGCCTCCGCGACGTCGGCGGCTGCGGGCTCTCTTGTCCTGTCCAGAACCCGCATGTCCGCCATCCACTCCAGTTCATTGATACGCAACGGATTGTCCTCCTGCCGGCCGTTCGAATTCATGTTCCATGGTTCATCTTATTTAGCATACCATCCTTTCGGATAAATTGACGATGTCACTCCCGTGCTATTCCGTACGGTCGCAGACAAATGTATTTCCGTCGCGGGCGCGCAGGAGCCTTTAATATTCGGAAGTTGGGTTTCCCTGGGCATATCTGCTATGATTTATCCATAAACCCAAGGACGAGGAAGGCCCTCCATTGAAATTCGGAAAGCTGTACCGCAACTACATCCGCAACAACTTGTTCGTCAAGGTCATTTTCGTGCTGGCCCTGATCGTGAACGCGACGATTATTACGTTGTCTTATTTGCTGTTTAACCTGTTGTCCGCGTCGGTCATCGAAGGCGAATTGAACAACCAGAAGCAGGCAATGGACCGGATTAACCGTTACCTGGAGCAAAAGTACGACTGGATGCAGGACGCCGTATCGGATATTTATCGCAACGGGGCGCTGGCGAGCAATGTGTCTTATTTTCTGAAGCATTCTTACGGAGACTATGTGCAGTACATGCTGGACCAGAACTACGAGGGCATCGGCTCGACGGACGCGGTGAGCTACTTCGCGGGACGGATGGAATCCGATCCCGATATCCAGAACATTATTCTGTACAGCTCCCAGAGGCAGGAGATGTACGTCTACGATTCGAGAGGAGCGAGCAGGCTGTACGACGTGAACGCCACCCGCTCCTATCTTCCCGAGATTATGGCCGCCGAAGGGCCGGCCGCCTCCGTGCCCAACGTCTGGGTCCGCAAAACGATCAATCAATGGAATCCCCAGCTGTACGGCATGAGAAGCCGCCTGAACGACAAAAACTCGCTCGAAAACATCGGCCAGCTGCTCGTCTATTTCGACGCGGGCATGGCCGGCCGGGCGCTGGAGCACAATCGCGCCCCGCTTAAGGGGACGATACTCGTGCTCACGCAGGACGGCCAGGTGATGCTGGATACGTCCAACCGCTACTACGGCGCGCCGTTCCCCTATCTGGAGCAGGTCCGGTCGCTGAACGCGATCGAGAAGCTGGACGAGCCGGCCTACATCTCCACGCTGCCGCAAAACAAGGCGGGCTACACCGTCGTCGGCCTCTCGCCCGTGCGCGAGGTCGCCGAAGCTTACGCCGGGCTGAAGCGGACGATCGTGCTTGTCAGCGCGGTCTGTATCTCCGTCGCGATCGTCATTCCGTCCCTTGTCATCGTCAGCGTGTCCAGGAGGACGAACCGGATTGTCCTGTTCATGAAGAAGGTCGAGAACGGCAATTTGACCGCGCGCCTGCAGGACCCGCGCGAGGACGAGCTTGGACAGATCTCGCACAGCTTTAACGAGATGCTCGACGAGCTGAACCGCCGGATCGACCGGGAATACAAGGCGGAAATCCGCCTGAAGCAGACGGAGCTGTCCGCGCTTCAAGCGAGAATCAAGCCGCACTTCCTGTACAATACGCTGGAGGTCATCCGCATGCGGGCGGTGTCGCGGGGAGCCGACGACGTCGCGGAGATGATCTACAGCCTGGCCGCGCTATTCCGCAACTCGGTCAGCGCCAATCCGGAATGCACGCTGCGCGAAGAGCTGGAGATGTGCAGGCTTTATCTGGAGCTGTTCCGCATCCGATATAAAGACAAGTTCGCTTATAAAGTCGAATGCGAGCCGGAGCTGGCGAGCGCCGTCGTTTTCCGGCTGCTGCTGCAGCCGCTCGTGGAAAATTATATCGTCCACGGGCTGGACACGGAGCGCAGCGACAACTTGCTGGAGCTGCAGGCGTACCGGGACGGCGAGCTGATCGTCGTGCGACTTCGCGACAACGGCAAAGGCATGAAGCCGGAGGAGCTAAAGAGTCTGGTGCGGGAGCTGGCCGATCCGGAGAGCCCGGAAGGAACGTCGTTCGGCCTGCGCAGCGTCAACGACCGGCTGAAGCTGACGTACGGGCCGGCCTACGGATTAACCCTCGAGAGCGAGCCGGGCGCGGGCACGACGGTCACCGCGGTCTGGCCCGCGGACAAGGAAGGAGCGGATTCGGACGATGTATAACGTGCTGCTCGTCGACGACGAGCCGTTTATTACCGAAGGATTGATCGATGCGGTCGATTGGTCGGCCTTCGGCCTGGAGGTCGTCGGCAGCGCCGAGAACGGCAAGCGGGCTTTGGAGCTGCTGCGTCAGGTGCCGGCCGACATTCTGATTACGGACATCTCGATGCCGGTAATGAACGGCTTGACGCTGATTCGGCAAGCCCGCGAGCTGCTGCCCGACCTGAAGGTCGTCATCCTGAGCGGCTACAACGAATTCGATTACCTGAAGGAAGGGCTGCGCCTCGGCATCGAAAATTATTTGCTCAAGCCGGTTCACTTCGACGAGCTGCGCGAAACGCTGAGCGGCACGGTCGACAAGCTGAACGCCGCCCGGCCGGAGCGGGCCTTCGGCGAGGACGAAATCGGCATTCTGCGCGACAACGTTATGAAGCGCTGGCTGACCGGGCGGATCGGCCCCGCGGAGCTGGAGGAGAGGCTGGGAATGCTCGGCATCGGGCCGATGAAGCCGTATTCGGCGGTCGCAGTCGTGCGCGCCCCCCGCGCTTCCGGAGACGGATACGCGGAGGCGGCCAAGCTGCTGGCGGGCGAGGAAGCCGTCGTCCTGTTCCGGGATACGGAAGGGGACGACGCGATCGCCGTGTTCGGCATGGACGATCCCGAGCTGGGCAGGAGAATGGCGGAGAAGAAGCTGTTATCGCTCGTCGAGGCGGGAGAAGGGCAGCTGCTCGTGTCGCTCGGTGGCGCGCAGCCGACGGGGAGCGCGGGAGAGAGCTACGAGCAGGCGCGGCGCGCGCAGCCGCTGTTCCTGATCGCGCCGGAGCTGCGCTTTATCGATTGCGACGAGCTGCCTTCGGCTTCCGCGGTCGCGCTGCCCGACGGGCTGCTGGAATGGGACGCGTATGCCAAAGATTTCGTCGCCAAGGACAAGCCGGAGCTGCTGCGCCGCATCGCCGCCGACTTCGCCGCGCTTCGCTCCGCGGGCGGCGCCGATCCGGCGCGGGCCAAGGGCGCCGCCGTCGAGCTGATCATCCGCATGAAGCTGGAGACGGACAAGCTGAACCGCCCCGACGCCGCCGAAGCGTACCGGAGCGCCCTGGATCGGGCCGTAGGCGCGGATTCGTTCGAGGAGCTCGAGGAAGCGGTAACGGCTGCGGCGACGTTCTCCGTCGATTCGTTCGCCGGGGAGGACATGAGCCCGGTCATCAAGCAGGTGCTGCGCCACATTCAGGAGCATTACGCGGAGCCGATGACGCTTAAGTCGCTCGGGCAGACGTATCACATCCATCCGAACTATCTCGGCCAGCTGTTTCACAAGCAGACGGGGGAGACGTTCGCGGATTATATCAACAAGTTCCGCATCGGCAAGGCGAAGGAGCTGCTGCTGGAAAGCCCGCTGAAGGTGAACGAGATCGCCCGCCAGGTCGGCTACTGGGAGATCGGCTATTTCTACAAGCAGTTCAAGAAGCACGTCGGCATCGTTCCCAGCGAATACAAGGGATTGCTCTGAAGCTGGTCTTGCGCGTCGCGGCATCGCAGGCTCCGGACAGGCTCCCGCGATAAACGATTTCGTTCTGCAAGCTGTCGAAACTTGCGGAACGAAGTCGTTTATTTAGTTTGTCCATGGAATCTTTGGTTTCTAATATTTTTGAAAATGGTTTCATCCTTTAATATTCAAGGTGGAGATGCAACATACTTAGGCAGATAGATAAGGGAGGCCATAACATGAACAGCACACGCAAGAAATTAACGTTCGGACTGACGTCGATTCTGGCCGCGTCGCTTGTCCTCGGCGCGTGCGGAAGCAACAACGCTTCCGACAACTCCGCCGGATCCGGCGGCGACAAGGGCGATACGGTCGAGCTGAGCTGGTACACGATCGGCACGCCGCAGAAGGACACCGACAAGGTCATGGAGGAAGTCAGCAAATATACGAAGGAAAAAATCGGCGCGACGGTCAAAATGACGATGATCGACTGGGGCGATTACAACCAGAAAATGCAGGTTCTGACCGCTTCCGGTTCTTCGATGGATATCATGTTCACCGCTTCGTGGGCTTTCGATTACGTGCAGAACGCGCGTAAAGGCGCCTTCGCCCCGATTGACGAGCTGTTGGACCAATACGGCCAAGGCATCAAGGACACGCTGGACCCGGCGTTCCTGGAAGGCTCCAAGGTCGACGGCAAAAACTACGGCGTTCCGGCCAACAAGGAGCTTCCGGCCCAAGAGGTATGGCGCTTCAACAAGAACATTCTGGACGAGAACAACCTGAGCTTCGAAGGCGTCCGCACGCTGGAAAGCCTGGAGCCGCTGCTGAAGACGGTCAAGGAAAACAATCCGGACGTCATTCCGCTGCAGGTGGACAAGAGCTTCATGCCTTACGTGCCTTATGACTATCTGATCGAAAAGTTCCCGCTGGCCGTCAAGCTGGACGACACGGAGTACAAGGTCGTCAACATCTTCGAGACGCCGGAGTTGATGCAGGCGCTCGCGACGATGAACAAGTATTACAAAGCCGGCTACGTTCCGACCGAAGCGGCGACGCTCGAATCGTCGAGCGACGTACAGGCGACCGGCCTGTGGTTCGCCGACAAGGCGACGACGCAGCCGTTCGCGGACAACGTCTGGTCAACGAGCTACGGCTACCCGATCGTTTCGACGCCGCAGAGCGACGCGCTCGTGTACAACCTGTCGGTAATGGGCTCGATGCAGGCGATCTCGGCCAACTCCAAGCATAAGGAGAAGGCGATGGAGTTCCTGAACCTGCTCAACACCGATCCGGTGCTGCGCAATATGGTCGACTCCGGCATCGAAGGCACGCACTACAAGAAAATCGACGACACGCACATGGAGAACCTGCCGGAGTCGAAAAACTACGACATGCCGACGTTCGCTCTCGGCAACGTGATGCTGACGTACTTGAACCCGGGCGACCCGGACAACAAGTGGGAAGAGTTCAAGAAGTACAACGACGCGGGCCAACCGGCCATCCTGCTCGGCTTTAACTTCGATCCGTCGAAGGTGTCGACCGAGATCGCGGCCGTACAGAACGCGAAGGAAGCGTTCTGGGCTCCGCTGATGACGGGTACGGTCGATCCGGAATCGTACGTGCCGAAAGCGATCGAGAAGCTGAAGGCGGCCGGCCTCGACAAGATTATGGCCGAAGCGCAAAGCCAGCTCGACGCCTGGAAAACCGCCAACAACAAGTAAAAAGCGATAGCGCGGGCGAATGATCGGCATTCGCCCGTTTTTCACGATTGGGCTTGTCTTGCATTTTACAGCGCAAGGGGGATTGTTCATGAAAGCCTTAGGGCGCCATCTGAAGGATATCAACCGCAACAAAGCCATGCTGCTGATGGTCCTTCCCGCCAGCCTGTGGTTTATCTGCTTCTCGTATTTGCCGATGCTCGGAACGATCATCTCGTTTAAGGAGTATCGTTTTAGCGGCAGCTTCCTGTCCAGCATCATCAACAGCAAGTGGGTCGGCTTCGACAACTTCAAGTTTCTGTTCCGGACCGACGACGCTTATATTATTACGCGCAACACGATTCTCTATAACGCGGTCTTCATCTTTATCGGCCTCGTGCTGGCCGTGGCGATGGCGATCGTCCTGTCCGAAATCGCAAACAAAAGACTGGCGAAATGGTACCAGACGGGAATGTTCCTGCCGTACTTCCTGTCGTGGGTCATCGTCGGCTATTTCGTATATAGCTTCCTCAGCTTCGACCGCGGCATGCTGAACAAGATCGCCGTCGCCGTCGGGGCGGACCCGGTGCAGTGGTATTCGGAGCCGAAATATTGGCCGCTCATTCTCGTGCTCGTCTTCCTGTGGAAATCGCTCGGCTACAACAGCGTCATCTACCTGGCCGCCATCATGGGCATCGACAAGTCGCTGTACGAGGCGGCGATGATCGACGGCGCGAACAAGTGGCAGCAAATCCGCAACATTACGCTGCCGATGCTGACGCCGCTGATGACGATTCTGACGCTGCTGGCGATCGGACGCATTTTCTACGCCGACTTCGGCTTGTTCTATCAGGTGACGCGGGATTCCGGAACGCTGTATTCCGTCACCAACGTCATCGACACCTACGTTTACCGCGGTCTGAAGACGACCGGCGAGATCGGCATGAGCACGGCGGCGGGCCTGTATCAATCGTTCGTCGGCTTCATTCTCGTCATCACGTCGAACTACATCGTCCGCAGGTTCAACAAGGACAACGCGCTCTTCTAATTTTGGCGGAAAGGAGCAACCCTCATGGCCTCTTTGGCGAAATCGCGCGACTTTCACCGGCTTTCCCCGGTCTGGAACGTCACGTTTAATCTAATCGCGGGCTTGTTCTCGCTGGCGTGCGTCTTCCCGTTCCTGTTCGTCATGATTTTGTCGTTCACCGACGAGAAGACGCTGGCGCGCAACGGCTATTCCCTGTTTCCGGAAAAATGGAGCCTGGCCGCGTACGAATACATTTTCAAGGCCGGCGATCAGCTGCTGCGCTCCTACGGAGTGACGATTTTCGTTACGGTTATAGGCACGGCGCTCAGTCTGATCTTCATCTCGCTGTTCGCCTACGCCATCTCGCGCAGAAGTTTCAAGTATAGAACGTACTTCGCTTTCTTCGCTTTTTTCACGATGCTGTTCAACGGCGGGCTTGTCCCTTCCTATATCGTCACCACGAAGCTGCTCGGCCTGCAAAACTCGATCTGGGCACTCATTTTGCCGCTGGCGGTTAACGCCTTCTACATTATGATCATGCGGACGTTCTTCTCCACAATGATCCCGGACGCGATTATCGAATCCGGCAAAATCGACGGAGCGGGCGAGTTCGGCATCTTCTTCCGGCTTGTCGTCCCGCTGGCGCTGCCGGGCCTGGCCACGATCGCCCTGTTCAGCACGCTCGGCTATTGGAACGACTGGTTTAACGCCCTGCTCTACATCGAGGACCCGAGCATTGTGCCGCTGCAGTCGATGCTGATGCGCATCGAGAACAGCATGCAGTTTATTTTGCAGAATACGAACAATCCGTCCCTGGGCATGGGCGTGCTGCAGTCGATGCCGCAGGATACGTCGCGAATGGCGATGGTCGTGCTGGCGACCGGCCCGATCGTGCTGGCCTATCCGTTCTTCCAGCGTTACTTTATTCAAGGCTTGACCGTAGGCGCCGTGAAGGAATAACGGGTCTGCGCGAAGAAATGATATTGCCATGGAGGGATTTATCAATCATGGAACAATTCCGGTTACCTAAAATTGCTATGCCCAAGCTGGAGCTGCCCCGTGCGGTGCAGGACGCGCTGACCGAAGCGGAGAGCCGGCTGGCCCATCGACCCAAGCTGTCGGAGCTGTTCCGCAACTGCTTCCCGAACACGCTGGAGACGACGACCAAGCTGCTGGACGACGGCACGACGTTCGTCATTACCGGAGACATCCCGGCCATGTGGCTGCGCGACTCCGTCGAGCAGGTGATCCATTACGTGCCGCTGGCCAAGGACGACGCCGACCTGCAGCGAATCATCGGCGGACTGGTCAAGCTTCATATGAGATTGATCCGGATCGATCCTTACGCCAACGCTTTTAACGAGCTGGACAACGATTGGCATTGGAACGCCGACGACGTCACCGAGATGTCGCCCTGGGTGTGGGAGCGCAAGTTCGAGCTCGACTCGATCTGCTTCTCGATGCGGCTCGCTTACGCTTATTGGAAGGAGACGGGGCTGGCCGACATCTTCGACTCCGAGTTCAAGAAGGCGATGCGGACGGCGGTCGACTTGTGGAAAAGGGAGCAGCGGCATTTCGAGCAGTCGCCTTACCGCTTCGAACGGAACAACGGCGTAGCGACCGACACGCTCATGAACGACGGGTTGGGCATGCCGGTCAACTATACGGGCATGGTCTGGTCCGGCTTCCGTCCGAGCGACGACGCCTGCGATTTTCACTACAACATTCCGGACAACATGTTTCTCGTCGTCACGCTGCGGCAGATGCGGGAAATCGCCGAATTCGTCTTCCGCGATCTGTCGTTCGAACAGGAGATGGCCAAGCTGGAGCGCGAGGTCGATCACGGCATTCGTCTGTACGGCGTCTACCGCCATCCGGAATTCGGCCCGATCTACGCGTACGAGACGGACGGCTTCGGCAATTACTGCCTGATGGACGACGCGGGAACGCCGGGCTTGATCTCGATTCCGTACCTGGGCTACACGACCGTGGACGATCCGATCTACGAAAATACGCGGCGCTTCGCCCTGAGCAAGGAAAATCCGTTCTATTATGAAGGCAAAGCGGCCAGAGGCATCGGAAGCCCGCACACGCCGCCGGATTACATCTGGCATATGGCGCTGTCGATGCAGGGGTTGACGGCGAAGGCGGACGAGGAGAAACTGGAGATGATCGCCTTATTGGAAGCGACGGACGCCGATACGGGGTTTATGCACGAAGGCTTCCATGCCGACGATCCGAACACGTTCACGAGGAAATGGTTCGCCTGGTCGAACAGTCTGTTTTCTCAGTTAGTCTATAAGTCGATGAAGGCGGGATTGCTGGATGGCTAAAACGGTAATTTTCTACGATCCTTCGTTTCCGGGCGCCGCGGCGCTCGGGAGCGAGGCGAGGGAGCGGCTGGCGGCGATCGGCACGGTTGCCGGCGCCGCGGATTTGGCGGCGGCGCTGAAGGAAGCGGACCGAGGGAGCTTCGTTACGCTTCACGCCCCGTATTTTCCGGCGGACGCCTGGGAGGAGACGCTGGCTTTCCTGCAACGGGGAGGCGGACTGGTCAGCGCGGGCGGCGCTCCGTTCCGCAGACCGGT
Organism: Cohnella cellulosilytica; assembly: GCF_042431195.1. Lineage (NCBI taxonomy): Bacteria > Bacillati > Bacillota > Bacilli > Caryophanales > Paenibacillaceae > Cohnella > Cohnella cellulosilytica. The sequence continues at coordinate 123,535 of NZ_JBHMDN010000007.1, read as the reverse complement.
CAGACCGGCGCCGGACGGCGGATGGCACATCGAACCGGAACAAACCGCATATCATCGGCAGCTGCGCGTTCACGAGGCGCTGCCGGTCCAATCCAAGCCTGTCGCGAAGCTGGAAGCGGCGGGCGATCTGCCGTTATTCGGGGGCTGCGAGGCGCTGCTCGACGTCGCGGATACGTGGAACCTCGTTCCGCACGTGACGAAGTCGAGCGACCTGCCGCACCAGATGGGCTCCGCGGGGCCGATGGACGCGTTTATTTACGCGCTTGTGAAGGGCGTCTCGTCCGAAGGGCGGGAGGTGGCCGCTCCGGTCGTGCTGTGGGAGAACATGCGGGGCGAGTTCGCCGGCGGGCGCTGGCTGTTCGTCAACCAGCCGCTTGGGCGTTCGTTCGCCGAAGCCGGCGGCTTCGAGGCGCTGGCGCGCTGGGCGTCGTTCTGCGCGGCGGGCGCGACCGAGCTGTGGATCAAGCCGAACTACGCCTCTTACGAGCTGCACGAGCGTCCGCTGCTGACGCTTCAGGCGCAGAAGCTCGGACGCGGCGGCCCGGCCCGCGAGTGGACGTTCTCGATTCGCGTCGTACGGGAGCGGGACGGATATGTCGTATTCGAGCACCGGCTTGCGGCTCGGATCGGCGAAGAGATTCTATACGAGCGGATTCCGCTGCCGGTCGACCTGGACAGCGGTTACTACGCGGTGACGTGCGAGGCCGAAGCTTCGGACGGCGAGAAGCGCATTCTGCGCCAAGGCTTCTGGGCTGCCGACGCGGAGCTGCTGAAAGCGGGCAGCCCGATCGGCGCCGGCAGGGATTATTTCGAGAAGGACGGGCAGCCGCTGCCGATCGTCGGCATGACGTATATGACGTCGGACGTGGCTCGCAAGTTTCTGTTTCTGCCCAACGTCGCCGTCTGGGACAAGGACATGGCGCAGATGCGCAAGGCCGGCATCAACTGGATTCGCACCGGCATCTGGACCGCTTACCGCAACCTGATGCAGGTGGACGGCCACGCCTCGGAGGAGGCGCTGCGCTCTATCGACGCGTTCTTCATGACGGCCAAGAAGCACAGGCTGCAGGTGACGTTTACGTTCTTCTCGTTCACGCCGGAGACGTGGGAAGGGACGAATCCGTATCTCGACCCGCGCAGCGTGGAGGCGCAGAAGCGCTTCGTTCGTTCGATCGCAAGCCGTCATCGGGAGACGACGAACGTCGATTGGGATTTGATCAACGAGCCGTCGATGTTCGATCCCGCGCGGATTTTCTCGAGCGGTCCCCGCTCCGGCCGGGACGCGTTCGAGCGCCGGGCTTATGTGGAATGGCTGGCCGAGCGGCACGGCACGATCGAGGCGCTGCGCGAGCGCTGGGGCATGACCCCGGGCGAGCTGCCGGACTTCGCCTCCGCGGCCGTTCCCGAAGCGGAAGAGATCAACTTCGACGTGCAGGATATGCATCAAGGCAAGCGCGGGACGCGCTGGCTGGATTACGTCTTGTTTTCGATGGAAATGCATAATCGTTGGGCCAGGGAGCTGTACGGCGCGATCAAGGACGTCTGCCCGAACCAGCTCGTCACGGTCGGCCAGGACGAGGCGCTCGGAGCGCAGCGGCCGTCCCCGTTCTTCTATCAGGAGGCGGCGGACTACACGACGGTGCACAGCTGGTGGCTGAACGACCATCTGCTGTGGGACGGCATTTTCGCCAAGACGGCGGACAAGCCGAATGTCGTGCAGGAAACGGGCATCATGTATGTGGAGACGCCGGAAGGCTTCGCCAAGCGGAGCGAGGAAGAGCTGCGCGCCATGCTGGAGCGCAAGTACGCCTACGCGTTCTCGACGGGCGGAGCGGGCGCGATCCACTGGATCTGGAACACCAACTTCTATATGGACAACGCCAACGAATCGCACATCGGCGCTCTGCGCGCCGACGGCACGGAGAAGCCGGAGGCGGACGTGTCGTATCGGTTCGGCAGCTTTATGGAAGAGATCAAGGGACTGTTTCGGGACCGCGAGCTGGAGGATGTCGCCGTCGTGTTCCCTTATTCCAACGATTTTTCGAACCGTAATCTGGCCTTCGACGCCACGACGCGCCTGACGCGGGTGCTCGGCTATGAGCTGAACGTGCCGTTCCGCGGCGTGTCGGAATACCATCTGAGCGAGCTGGAGGCCGCCCCGGCCAAGCTGGTCATTATGCCGTCCGCGCACAATGTCGACGACAAGGCGTTCGCGGAGATGCTCGATTACGTCGCCCGTACCGGCGCGACCCTGCTGTTCACGGGACCGATGGGCATCGACGCGTACTGGCGCCCGGCGGAAAGGCTGGCCGATGCGTTCGGACAGCGGAAGCTGAGCAACGTTGTTCGCGAGGAACGGCTGGTCATCGGCGGCGCATCCTATCCGGTGTCCTACGGCAATCGGAGAATCGCCCAGGTATTCAAGGAGATCGCCGTCGAGAACAGCGGCTCGGGCTCGGCGGGCGATGCGGTCGTCGAAGCGGCGTACGGCAAAGGGCGCGTCATCTGGTGTCCGCTGCCGGTGGAGCTGAACGATCGCGTCGAGCCGATTGCGGCGCTGTATGCCTACGCGCTGAAGGCGGCCGGTTACGAGGCGGACCTGGAGTGGCTGGAAGGCGACTTGCCCGGCGTATACGGGCGGCGGTTGAAGTTCCGGGACGGCTCGCTGTATGTGTTCGTGTCGGAATATGCCTTCGATACGTCCGTACGGGTGAAGGACCCGCTTACGGGCGCTGCGTACGGCTTCAAGCTGGAACGAGAAAGAGCGGTGCTGTTCGCAACGGACGGAGAAGGGCGGATCGTGTCCGTCTACCGGCCGGAGGAAGCGCAGATAACCGTCAAAGCCTAAACGGTGAGGAGCATGCGTCATGACAGACAACAATAATCGAAAGACGGCGCATATCATCTCGCATACCCACTGGGATCGCGAATGGTATTTGCCGTACGAGAAGCATCACGTCCGGCTGATCGAGCTGATGGATACGCTGCTGGACACGCTGGAGCGTGAGCCGGAATACCGCAGCTTTTTCCTCGACGGGCAGACGATTATTTTGGAGGATTACCTTCAGGTCCGTCCCGACCGCAGGGAGCGGCTGGAGAAGCTGATCCATGAAGGCCGCATCCATATCGGGCCGTGGTACATTCTTCAGGACGCGTTCCTGACGAGCGGCGAAGCGAACGTTCGCAACCTGCAGATCGGGCACCGGGATGCGGGCCGTTACGGGAAAATTTCCAAAATCGGCTATTTCCCGGACACGTTCGGCAACATCGGGCAAGCGCCGCAATTGATGCGGCAGGCGGACATCGGCAACGCCGTGTTCGGCCGGGGCGTCAAGCCTACCGGGTTCAACAATACGGTGGCCGATTCCGATTACGAATCGTCCTTCTCCGAGCTGATCTGGGAAGGGCCGGACGGGTCGCGCGTGCTCGGCATCCTGTTCGCCAACTGGTACAGCAACGGCAACGAGGTGCCGGCCGATCCGGCTGAGGCGCAGGTCTACTGGGAGCGCAAACTGGCGGACGCAGGCAAATATGCGTCCACCGGAGAGCTGCTGTTCATGAACGGTTGCGACCATCAGCCGATCCAGACCGACCTGCCGGAGGCGATTCGCGTCGCCCGGGAGCTGTATCCGGATACGGACTTCGTCCATTCGAATTTCGCGGATTACCTGGCTTCGCTCGAGGGGGCGCTGAAGTCGGAGCTGTCGGTCGTGCGGGGCGAGCTCCGCAGCCAGCGTACGGACGGCTGGTCCACGCTGGTCAACACCGCTTCCGCCAGAGTGTATTTGAAGCAGATGAACGAGCGCGGCCAGACGCTGCTGGAGAAGGTGGCCGAGCCGCTCGCGGCATACGCTGCCGCGGCGGCCGGCGCGGCCTATCCGCATCATCTGTTTACGTACGCGTGGAAGACGCTGATGCAGAACCACCCGCACGACAGCATATGCGGCTGCAGCGTGGACGAGGTGCATCGCGAGATGGTGACGCGCTTCGACAAGAGCCGGCACGTCGCGGAGACGATCGTGGACGCGAGCGCAAGGTCGCTGGCGGAGGCCGTCGATACTTCGGCGTTCGCCGAGTACGGACCCGATGCCGTGCCGTTCGTCGTATTCAATACGACGGGCTGGGAGCGCGGGGGCACGGTCGAGGTCGAGCTGGACGCGGCGCGCATCTACTTCCGCGACGGCGTCGCCATGGACGAGATGATCCGGCGGATGAACGAGGCGGACGTCGCGGGCCGCGTCGTCGTCGATGCCGAAGGGAAGGTCGTCCCGCATACGCTGGAGGACCTGGGCCTGCAATTCGGCTACGACCTGCCGGACGACAAGTTCCGCCAGCCCTACTGGGCTCGCCGGGTGAAGCTTGCGCTGCAGGCGGGCGGCGTGCCCGCGCTGGGACACAGGGCGTACGCCTGGGCGAAGCCTTCCGCGGCGCTTGAAGCGGGCGGCGCGTCCGGCGTCCGGGCCGAAGCTTCGCTGGTATCAAGCAATCGCGTGCTGGAGAACGAGCATCTGCGCGTGGAGATCGCGGACGACGGCTCACTCTCGGTGACGGACAAGGCGAGCGGCGGCGTCTATCGCGACCTGCTCGTCTACGAGGATACGGGCGATATCGGCAACGAGTATATGTACAAGCAGCCGGACGGGGAAGCTCCGCTGACGACCAAGGGGCTGGAAGCGGAAATTACGGTGCTGGAGGACGCGCCGTACCGCGCCTCGATCGAGATCGTTCACTACTGGGCGGTGCCGGCTTCGGCGGACGAGCTGTTCGAGCGGGAGAAGCGGGAAGCGGTGTACTACCCCGAGCGCAAGGCGCAGCGGGTCGAGCACACCGTGCCGCTGACGATCCGCACCGTGGTCAGCCTGGAGCGGGACGGCAGGGGCGTCGGCATCCGCGCGGCGTTCGACAACCAGGCCAGGGATCACCGCGTTCGCGCGCTGTTCCCGACCGATCTTATCGCGGTTTCCCACCGCGCGGACGCGATCTTCGAGGCGGCGGTCCGTCCCAACGAACCGTCCGCGGAGTGGCAAAATCCGAGCAATACGCAGCACCAGCAAGCGTTCGCCGACGTCAGCGACGGCTCCCGGGGGCTTACGGTCGCCAATCGCGGACTGAACGAATACGAGGTGCTGCGGGACGGCCGCAATACGATCGCCGTCACGCTGCTGCGTTCGGTGTCCGAGCTCGGCGACTGGGGCGTCTTCCCGACGCCGGAGGCGCAATGCCTGGGCGAGCATGCCGCAGAGCTGACGATTATTCCCCATTCCGGGGACGGAGCGGCCTCGGGAGCGTTCGCGCTGGCCTACCAGTTCCCGGTTCCGTGGACGGTCGCCCAGACCGGCGTTCACGACGGCCGGCTGGCCGCGATCGACGCCCCGCTGCACTGGGAGGGCGAGGGCATCGCCTTCTCGTCGATGAAGCTCGCGGAGGACAGCGGCGATCTGATGCTGCGCTGGTACAACCTGCAGCCGGCGGAAGGCGAGCTGAGCGTCTACATGACGGGAGATTTCGCCCGCCTCTACAAGAGCGACGTGCTTGAACGCGTCGGCGAAGACGCGACGCCGTCCGATCGCGACGAGTCGCTGCGGGTTCGTCTCGGCAAGTGCGAGATTTACACGCTGGGCGTCGTTCCGGCCGAGTAAATCGCCATCAGGGGCTGTCCCTTTCCAGGTCGCCGTTCATCGGCCTGACCCGGGGGGATGGCCCTTATTTGCGATTGCAATGGCGGGCGATTCAAATTAGAATCAATTCAGACAGTCGCGTTGTCGGCAGGAAGGGAGCATTCGAATTTGGAGTCCGCTTTGCTCGGAAGTTTTATCTCGGCCATGGCCACCGTGCTTGGAGCCGCTCCCATTTTCTTCATCCGCAAGCTGTCCGAGAGATGGAAGGACATTCTGGTCGCCTTCACGGCGGGAATAATGGTGTCGGCTTCCACGTTCGGCCTGATGCCCCAGGCGATTAACGAATCGGGCGTTCTGGGCCTTACTCTCGGTCTCTTGATCGGAGTGGTCGTGCTCGATCTGATCGAGAAGAACATTCCCCATATCGACGTGGAGAACGACAGCCGGGTCAGCTCGTTCGATTCGAAATCGCTGCTTGTCATTATCGCGTTGTTCATCCACAACATTCCCGAGGGCCTTAGCACAGGCTTCAGCTATGCGAGCCAGAATCAAGGACTGGGGCCGATGGTGGCGATCTCGATCGGAGCCCAGAACATGCCGGAAGGACTGATTCTCGCCGTCTTCCTGATCAACTCGAAAGTAAGCAAGCTGCGGTCGTTCTCCATCGTTTTCCTGACCGGACTGATGGAAGCCGTCTCGGCGGCGGTCGGCTATTTTACGGCCAGCGGCATAGGCGGCATGATCGGCTACGGGCTGGCTTTCGCCGCGGGAGCGATGCTGTTCATCTCCTATAAAGAGCTGATTCCGGAGAGCCATGGCCACGGATTCGAGCGCTCCTCCACTTATTCGTTTATTCTGGGCTTGCTGATTATGCTCTATATTAGCCAATGGTTTGGATAAAGGAGGCGCACCGGCGAAAATGAAGCTGTACGGTATACGGCTGAATTCCGCGTTCGAGGGACGGTTCCCGGCGTTTCTGGAGGATAATTACGTCAGCATCGGCTATCCGGGCATCGGGGATTTGGAAGGAGCGGGCAGGGACGAGATCGCGGATCGATTGGCTCGTTCGGGCGGATATGAGGGGCCTGAGCTCCGGAGGATCGCGGAGGAAGTCCACCTGTTCGCGAGCGGCGTGCAGGACGGCGATTACATTCTGTTCGCGGACGGAGATACGGCGATGCTGGGCGATGTCGGGGATTATTTCTACGCGGAGTCGTCGGATACTCCCGAAGACGGAGCCTGCCATCGGCGCGGCGTGACGTGGCTGCACCGGATCGCGCGTTCGGAGCTGACCGGTCTCGTGCGGGACATGCTGGACGCTTCGGGCATCATCCGATCTTTTCCTTATCCTGTTCAATTGGCCCAACTGGACCGCTGGCTCTCTCCGCAGGGCGTTCAGCCGCCTGGCGCCGACCGGCCGAAGGTCGACGACGAGACGGTCGCGGAAGCGCTGGCGGTGCTCAAGGAGGCGCTGCGCAGCGCCGATCCGGACAGGCGGGAACGCGCCGCCGAGGCCATTTTGCGCTATGCGAAGTGAACGATGGCGCCCACGCCGGGCAATAACCTGCGACGAACCTCAAAACGGCTTCCCCGACTCGGAAGAGACGGGAAAGCCGTTTTGAGGTTTTTGGTATGCGGTGCGGAGGGGCGGCACGAAGGTTCCGTCCTGGGGCGGGTATGCATACACGTCCTAGCGCTTCTTGTCCGTCGAATACTGGTCGCCGTCTCCCAGAATCTCCCGCACGACATTGCGAACCATCCGAACCTGGTCGGGCTTCTGGTAGCGCAGCGCGGACAGGATTTCCTGCAAATCCCGCTCCGAGTCGGTGCGTTTTTCTTCCCCGTCTATGTAAGTGAACAGCTGCGACAGGCTGACCTCCAGCGCTTCGGAGATTTTCGCCAAATTCAGCAGGGAGACGTTCTTCTCGCCGCGTTCCACCTGCCCGATGTAGGAGTAGTGGAAGCCGCCTTTCTCCCCGAGCTGATCCTGCGACAGTCCCCGTTCCTTGCGCAAGCTTCGTATGCGTTGGCCGACGAGCTTCAGGATATCGTTCGCCAATCGTTTACACCTCTCATTCGTTCTTTCTCAGTGTAGAAAAGTAACGAGAGGGATTGAAGCGGTAGAAAGATACTGTAAATCTCAAAACTTGTATTCATAAATCGCATTTAAAGCTATAATCAAGACATTCGATTCTTTTCATCGCCTTAGATGCGATTTAGATGTATCATCTCCGCGCCGGAAAAACTTATGCGCAACAAGCCACCAAGGGGGGAAACGGACGGATGCTGCTGCCATTGCTGAATTCAAAAGGGGAGCATCGAATGCTGGATGTGAAGGAGATCGTGTATCTGCAGACGAACGGAGCGGGGAGGATGACGATTTACTCGTACGACGACGAATACAAGATGATCTCGACGGTCAAAGACCTGTCGGACCTGCTCGAAGAGTCGGGATTCGTTCGAACCGACCGGGGAACGCTCATTCATCCGAAACGGGTGGAGACGTTCGACGGGATTCTGAACATCGTCAAGCTGCGCACGAGGAACGGCGAGATTATCGCGCCGGTGTCGAGCAAAGCCCAGAAGCAAATTATGAATTATTTGAAAAGCTTGCGAGAGGTCCAGTTGGAAGAGGAATAATCGGGCGAACGTTTAGATTGCGCGGTTCATGACCATTCTAGTAAGGAATTCATATACTAGACGGGGTGATCGCATGATCTTGCTGTTAATCGCCGCAGGCCTGGCTTCCGTCGCTTGTATGACGGTTATCGGAATCGGCTCCCGCTCCTCGGCGGGCAAAGCGCTCGGAATGCTCTCGGCGGCGCTCGGCATTGCGCTTGGCGTAACCGCCGGCTCCGTGACGGCAAGCCTCGGAGCGGACGAAGCGACGGTGGCGGCCGTCGGCCTGCTCGGCTGCTCCTTGGTCATGATCGCGGGCAGCGCCGTCGCGCGCAGGCTGCTTCGGAGAGCGGGTCTCCATCGCCATCTATAAAGATAATCGACGAACAAGGTGCAAGGGGTATATATCTCCTTCCGCTGCTATACGCTCCTGAAATGGGAATGGTAAACCCGTTAATCGGTGATTTCAGGAGCGTATGAGGCAGTCTCCAGGAGATATATACCCCTTCTTTGTCTATCGATCATCTCAAGCAGCTCTGCTTAGGGGACAGCCCCTCGTATTTGCGGGAGGCCGTCAGCCGACGAGATCGCGGCGCAGCGTAAACAGATCCTTCAATTCCTCCGTCGACAGCTCGGTAATCCAGCCCTCGGAAGAGGAGACGACGTTGTCGCTAAGCTGCTGCTTGCTCTCCAGCATCTCGTCGATTTTCTCCTCCAGCGTGCCGAGCGCGATGAACTTGTGCACCTGCACGTCGCGCGTCTGTCCCATCCGGTAGGCGCGGTCCGTCGCCTGGTTCTCGACCGCCGGATTCCACCACCGGTCGAAGTGGAAGACGTGGTTCGCCGCCGTCAGATTCAGCCCTACGCCGCCGGCTTTAAGCGACAGGACGAACACGCCGGGACGTTCCTCCTCCTCCCCAGGCTCCGCGGTCGACTGGAACTGCTCGATCATCCGGTCTCTGGCCGCCTTGGGCGTGCTGCCGTTGAGGTAGAATACGGGCTCCTGCAATTCCTGGCCGAGAATCCGCTTCAGCATATTTCCCATGTCCACGTATTGGGTGAAGATCAGGCAGCGGTCTCCTTCTTCGCGCAGCTCCTTGACCATGGCGAGCAGGCGCTCCAGCTTGGAGGAGCGTCCGGCGAGCGCCTCGACGTCGAGCGGCGCTTCTTCCTTCGCGGTTTCGGGCGCGGCTTCCTTGGTCAGCAGCAGCGGGTGATCGCACAGCTGCTTCAGCCGGGTCAACGCGGCCAGAATCGCCCCTTTGCGCTCGATGCCCTCCAGCTTTTGCATCTTCTCCATCAGCTCGTTCACCGTCTGCTCGTACAGCGCGCCCTGCTCGGCGGTCAGATGGACGTAGGTTTTCATTTCGTTCTTGTCCGGCAAGTCGAGCTGGATGGCCGGGTCCTTCTTCTTGCGCCGCAGCATAAACGGCTTGATCAGCTTCTGCAGCTCGGCGGTGCTTTGCTCGTCCCTTTCCCTCTCGATCGCCGCGGCGAAGCGGCTGCCGAACTCCCGCGAGCTGCCCAGGTAGCCGGGATTGATAAAATCGTACAGCGACCACAGCTCGGACAGCCGGTTTTCGATCGGCGTTCCGGTGAGCGCGATGCGGTGTCTGGCCGGCAGACTGCGCACGACGGCCGATTGCTTCGTCTGGGCGTTTTTGATGTTCTGCGCTTCGTCCAGGCTGATTGAGGTCCACGTCAGCCCCTGGAGCGTCTCCTGGTCGAGGGAGCAGGTCGCGTACGAGGTCAGCACGACGTCCGCGCGCCGGGCCTCTTCGACGAATTCCTCCCCGCTCAGACGCTTGCTCCCATAGTGCAGCATCACCTGCAGCGAAGGGGCGAACCGGCTGATCTCCTTCTGCCAGTTGCCGAGCACGGACGTCGGGCAGACGATCAGCGACGGCATCGGTCGCTCGCCTCCGGCCGCGCTCTCTTGAATGTGCAGCAGATAAGCGATCAGCTGCACCGTCTTGCCGAGGCCCATATCGTCCGCGAGACAGGCGCCGAGTCCGAATCTGTGCAGGAAGCTCAGCCAGGCGTACCCTTCCTGCTGGTAGGGGCGAAGCTCCGCCCGCAGCCCGGTCGGCACGGCGAGCTTGGGCTGCTCCGACTGCTGCGTCAGCTGGCCGATCAGCCTCGTCAGATGCGCGTTGAGCTCGACCTCCAGCCGGATGCGCTGCTCCCGGTCGGCGTCCTTCTCCGCGTCTTCTTCCCGTCCGGGCTCCCACTCGCCGTCTCCTCCCAGCAGATGCAGCTGGAGAACCTGCTGGAACGAGAGACCTTGACGCCTGTCCACGGCGGACATGGCCCTGCGGATTTGCGCCAGCAGCGCCGGATCGAGCTGAATCCACTGGCCGCGGAAGCGAACCAGCCTGGCGCCCCTGGCGACCAGCTCGGCGAACTCCGCCTCCGACAGATCGACGTCGCCGATCGCGATTCTCCAGTCGAAGTCGACCAGCGAGTCGAGTCCGAACAGCGACCCGCCGGCGCGGCTTCCTTCGCTGGAGCCGACTTTGGCCCGGAGCCGGGGTTTCTTCCGGCTGGCCGCCTCCCACCAGGCGGGAAGCAGCACCTGCCAGCCGGCCGCCAGCAGCCGCTGGCTGTCCGCCGTCAGGAAGCGCCAGGCGGCCTCGTCGTCCAGCGGCTCGGCGAATACGTCGCGGGGAGAGCCGTTGAAGCGGTCGTCCGGCAGCAGGGCGAGCAGCCGCTCCAGCCATTGCGGCGAGCGCTGTCCGACATACGGCGACCATTCGCGCGGCCATGTGCCGAGCAGCTCTCCGGTCGCAGCCAGCCGCGCCGGGAAAGTCGCCGACTCGTCCTGTTTGTCCTGGAGCACGAGCCGCAAGCGCCAATCGTCCGCCTGCTCGTTCGGCTCCAGCAATTGCAGCGCGGGCCGGAAGGGCGCGTTGTCCGCCTTCCAGCCGATGGAGACGAGCCAGTCGTCCTCGGTCAGCCCGGCATGGACAAGCTTGTCTTTGGACGAGAAGAGCAGCGGGTATTCCCGGCGCAGATCGCCAGCCGACGTCGGCTGGCCGTATTGCCGGCCGAAGACCGCCGCGGAGAACGCCGCCCGGAGCCCGGTCGCGAACTCTTCGTCCGCCGCGGCCGCCTCCAGCAGTGCCCGTTCTTCCGGAGACAAGGCCTCTTCGTCCCACGCCCACTCCAGCTTATCCGCCAAATAGGCTTCGTAGCTCGGATGGTATTTTTTCTCCCCGATCCGGTGGGCCAGAAGCGGGGCGAGCCCGAGCAGCCGTTCGCCGCGATCGTCCCATTCCCACTCGATATGCCGAAGCAAGTTCGGCTCGGCGAAGAAAGGAACGACCATCTCGGACGGGAGCACGACGGCTTCGATCTCCTCCAGGGCATGGACAACCAGCTCCGTCCCGTAAAAGGAGGGCTCGTGCCAGGCGAACAGCGCTTGCTTCAGGGCGATTCCCGAGACAGAGCCGTAGCCTTCGACGTAGTAGCCGTGCATAAGAGCGTCGCCGTAGCCTCCGAGCAGAACGCGCACGCGGATTTTTCTTTCGATCGGTTTGGACATCGTCATTGCAGCAGCTTTCCTTTCCGAAGCTCCTCTTGAAGCGCGCGCAGCCGGCTGTGTCTGCCGACGAACGCGTCGAGGAATTCCTCCCAGCGAGCTTCCCGTTTCAGCTTCTTATACAGCTTCGCCAATCTCTTGAGCAGCTTGACCGCCGTTTTGTAGCCGTCCCTGTTTTTAAGCAGCACGTAGCGTTCGACCGCATGGTGGTAGAAGGGGAGCAGCGCTTCCGGCGCGTTCTTCTCGATCGGCGCAAGATCGGTTACGCGGAACTCCAGCGGATCGCTGCCCATGCTCATCTGGAAGTCCATCCAGCGGCGCCATTGCCCGGTCTCCAGCAGCTTGGCTTCATATAATTCCCGGGTATGCGGCAGCAAGGAGACGAGACAGTCCCACATCCGCGGTCCGGCCTCCGGAAGCCGGCGTACGGCCAGCTCCCAATATTCGGAATAGGCGCGCACGCTGCTGGCCCGGCGGAGATTGAGCAGCGGAGCGACCTCCGACAACCAGTCGGCGAGCCTGGGCCAGCTGCCGACATGCGCGAGATAGTCGAGGAGCTCCAGTAAAAACGTTTCGGGAATGTCCGTCTTTTCGTCGATCGACCGCAGCAGCCGCCAGGCCTCTTCGTCGTTTCCTTGAAACGTGCGCAGCGCAGCCAGGGCAACGTTAAGGGCAAGAGAAGCGGGAGAATCGGCGGACGCGTTCGGAGCTTCGCCGATGCGGGCGATCTCGTCTTCGCAGGCGGAGGAGGCTTCGGCGCGGGGAACGAACCAGAGCCTCCAGACCTGCAGGTAAATTTGCAAGTAATAATGGTTGTCGTTCGTTTCGGCCAACATCTCGCTTCGCAGATAGACCAGCGTCTGTCTGGCCCTCGCCGCGTTATCCGGGAGCGCGGCCGCTTCGGCCATCTGGACGATGCGCTGGGCGATTTTGCCCTGCAGGTCCGAGGCCGCGTGATGCGTGTGAAAAGCCAAATAGGAATACATGTAGCCGGACAGATCCTGCGGCTGCTGGGTCAGCTTGCCGAGCACGTAGAGGTGGGCGTGCAGCAGGAAAAAAGCGTCGACGACCGCCGGAAGAGAAGGCTTATGCCGGTAGATCGCCGCCAGAGCGTCGTTGATGAACTGCGTGTTCCGCGAGCTCTGCATCAGCGGCGCGGTCGCCAGGGCGAACCACTCGTGCCATTCCTTCACGCTGAGCGCCGCGATGTTTTTGGCCTGCTTCTGCAGCAGGGCGAGATCGTCCGCGGCCTTCTTGGCCGCAAGCTGCTTGGCTTCGTTATAGGAAGAAGAGCGGGCCTTGGGCGCGGCGTCTCCCGCGACCGATTTGGCGTTGATCAGCGTATGGATCGACCGGTTATGCATATCGGCGTACCGGAGAATCGAGGCGAACATATGCTTGCAGTAGTAGCCGACGGGACAGTCGCAGCGGCTTGACGGGAAGGCATCGAGATGGATCGAGACGTGATAGAGATCTCCGCCCTCGACGACGGTTTTCACCAATCGCTCGGAGGGGAGGGTGAGCTTTACGACTCTGCCCCGTTTGAAATACTGGAAGCCTCTGCTGATCGTCACCTCGCCGAAATGCTTGGCGACGTCGCGAACGAGGCGATCCCATTGTTCGTCGTCCAATTCGTAAGTCGGTATCATATTTTCAAGTCTCCCGAGTCATCGAAATCAGCAAGCTATCCCTTAATTATAACATGTTCGGCAGAGTTTCGCCCGCATTTTCGCACATATGTTCGGGTGTTGAAACGTTCACAGATTTGCCCCATATCGGACTTGAAACGAGAAATCGGCTCATACATCTTCTGATATTATGGATGGAGAGAGATTAGGAAAAAATAACTAGGATTTGTGGGTCGGAGGGCTTGTCTTATGTCAAAAAACGCGAAATATTCACGCATGCTCACGATTAGAAAAAAACTGTTGACGGTTTGTTTCTTTCTGCTGATCGTTCCGATTCTCGTGCTCGGCGTAGTCGCTTACCGGGTAGCGTCCGGAGAAACGACCGACCTGATCCAGAAGGGCTTGAAAAACAACGTAAGAATGGCAAGCGAGATGCTGAACGCTTTGGACGAGTCCGTCCGGCAGGGCTCGCTCCCGCGGGAGGAGGCCGAGGAGACGCTGCGGACCTTGCTGCTGGGCGCGAAGCAGGCGGACAATACCAGGCCGATCAACAAAACGATAGATTTAGGGGAAAACGGTTATTTCTATGTGATGGACGACAAAGGCAATTTGCTGGCCCATCCGAGCAACGAAGGCGAAAACATATGGGACAAGCAAACCTCCGACGGCACGTATTATATCCGCGACGTGACGGCGGCCGCGCTTGCCGGCGGGGGCTTCACCTATTACGATTGGCCGCTGCCCGAATCCGACAAGGAAGCCCGCAAGATCGTCTACGCCGAGATCAATCCGAATTGGGGATGGGTCATTGCGGCCGGCTCCTACGTTCAGGATTACAACGAGGGAGAAAGGGCGATTCTGTGGGCGCTCGGAATTACGCTGGTCTGCTGTGTGGTCGGCGGCTTGATCGCGCTCGTGCTGTTCAGCGAGCATATTTCGCGGCCGGCCATTCGCATCACCAGGTTGGCGGAGCAAATCTCGCAGGGCGATCTGACCGGCGAAGAGCTGAACATTCGCAACCGCGACGAAATCGGCCGGTTGGGCGCCGCCTTTAACCGGCTGGCGCACAATCTGAGAGAGCTGGCGGGCAACCAATTGCTCAGCGCCAACGCCCTCGCCTCCTCCTCGACGCAGCTGTCGAGCGTGATCGGGGATACGGTGAGAGCGGCGCACCAGACATCGGAATCGCTCGCCGAATTGGCGGCGACCAACGAAACGCAATCGAAGGGAATCGAAGAGACGGCCAAGGCAATGGAAGAGATGACGATCGGGATCGGCCGGATCGCGAATTCGGCGGGCATGACGTTCGAAGCCTCCGCGTCGACGTTAAAGCGGGCCGAGGAGGGCCGCGAGCTGATCGGCCAATCCTCCGACCGGATGAGCACGATCAGCGGCACGGTCGGAGAGATCGGCCAAGTCGTCGGCCGCCTCGGCGACCGTTCGCAGCAGATCGCCGATATCTCCCTGGCGATCCGGGAAATCTCGGCGCAGACGAATTTGCTGGCGCTGAACGCCTCCATCGAAGCGGCCCGGGCGGGCGAGCACGGCCAAGGCTTCTCCGTCGTTGCGGGCGAAATCCGCAAGCTGGCGGAACGCTCCGACGAATCCGCCATCCAGGTGACGGAGCTGATCGAAGCGATCGTCGGCGACATTGAGAAGGCCGGCGCATCGATGGAGAGAGGCGAGCGCGACGTGCAGCTCGGCATCGCCTCCATCCGGCAGACGGGCGAAGCCTTCGCGCATATTTACGAAGCGACGCGCAGCGTCGCGGACCAGGCCGAGGAGGCCTCCGCCGCCGCCGAGCAGATGTCGGCCAGCGCGCAGGAGGTTGCCGCGTCGCTGCAGCAGATGGAGCGGGGCTCCGCCAGGTCGGCCGAGACGGCCGGCACCATCTCCGCCGCGAACGAGGAGCAGCTGGCGTCCATGGACGAGATCGCTTCGTCCGCGGAACGGTTAAGCCAAATGTCCGTCAACATGAAGGAGCTTGCCGGTCGGTTCAAAATCAGCTAAGCCTCGCGCAAGCCCGGTCGGAACCATCGCGTTCAGCTCGGGCTTGCGGACGCGAACAAGCTCCGATACTTCTCGTAATCGGCTTCCCGGCAGGTCATCTCCAGCCGGGTGCCGTTTTCTTCGTGGCTCATCGCGTGGATGACCGCGTTTTCTCTGAAATAAGAGACGAGCCGTCCCTGAGCGAACGGGATCAGCACCTCGCAGGTTTTGTCGTCCGTGAAGATCCGGCTGCCGATCAGCCCGAGGAGCTCGTCGATCCCGGCGCCTTCCCGCGCGGACAAGCAGATGCCTCCGTCCGCTTCCGCGGGATAGCTCATATCCTCCGCCAAGTCCGCTTTGTTGTAAACGTACAGCGACGGGATATCCCCGGCGCCGAGCTCGCGGAGCGTCCCGTTCGTCACTTCGATCCGCTTGGCGCGCTCGGGATCGGAGCAGTCGACGACATGCAGCAGCAGGTCGGCGTTCGTGACTTCCTCGAGCGTCGAGCGGAACGCCTTGATCAGATGGTGGGGCAATTGGCTGACGAAGCCGACGGTGTCGGCCAGCAGGAACGAGCGGCGGCTGGGCAGCGCGATGCTGCGAACCGATGTTTCCAGCGTGGCGAACAGCATATCCTTGGCCAGCACCTCCTTGTCCGAACCCGGATCTACCTTCCGAATAATCGCGTTCATCAGGCTGGATTTGCCCGCGTTCGTGTAGCCGACGAGGCAGACGACGGGAATTTCGTTTTTGCGCCGCTGGCTGCGCTGTACCTGGCGTCTGGCCGTCAGCTTCTCGAGATCGGCCTGCAGCGCCGCGACCCGGTCTTCGATCCGCCTGCGGTCCAGCTCCAGCTTCGTTTCGCCCGAGCCCCGATTTTTCAGACCCGCGCCGCCGCCCTGACGTCCCAGAGCTTCGCGCAATCCGACCAGACGCGGCAGCATATATTGCAGCCTGGCGACTTCGACCTGCAGCTTGGCTTCCCGAGTCTGCGCGCGGCTGGCGAAAATATCGAGAATCAGCAGCGTCCGGTCGATGACCCGGCAATCGAGCTCCGCTTCGAGATTGCGGATTTGCGAGGGGGACAGCTCGTCGTTAAAGATCGCGATCCCGGCTTCGCAAGCCGCCATCGTTTCCTTCAGCTCTTTCAGCTTGCCGCTTCCCATATAGGTTGCGGTGACGATTTTTTCCGCTTTCTGCGTGACTTCCCCTGCGACCTCCAGCTCGCAGGCTTCGGCCAAGCTGCGCAGCTCCTCCATCGAGGCGCGGAAGCCCGGAGCCTGATTCAGCTGCACCCCGACCGCGATTGCTTTATCTCTCGTTTGTTCTATTCGTTCCATAGGTTAATTCCTCCATTCGTAAAAAAACGCAACAAAAAACACAGACATCTCTCTGCCTGTGCGGTCGTATGACGATAGAGGTTCCGAATGAACCGTACCTACACCAACGTCGCAACGCAAACGAACATGCCCGAAAACAGATAGCCGCACCGTTGGCCATCTCTCATCCGTTCCGCGCATATCCGTACCGTTCGCCGTTATAAAAGGGTTATAGGACAGACTTATCCAGAGTCCTCTGCACGCAGGCAGAGCCTTAAGCGCTATTCAATTAGCCGCGCAAGGTTCTAACTCGGATGAAGTCAATCACTCGTAACCCCTCCATTTCCTGTAAGTACGTGTAAGTGTAGCACAGCTTTCGCCGGCAAGTAAAGGCATAGAAAATTTTCGAGACGAAACTAGGCTTTGTCCCCGAACGTATTATAGGGGATAATAGGAAGAAATCCATCGCATTGAGGGTAACGAAGGGAGTCCGACGTGGATAAATCCAAAAGCAGATCGCTGCTGATGGGAATCGGCGTATTCCTGTTGGCGAAGTTCAAATGGGTGCTTGCGCTGCTCAAGTGGACCAAATTCGGCGGCACGCTGATCACGATGATGGTGAGCCTGGGGGCGTACGCCGCGCTGTACGGATGGAAATTCGGCGTTGCGGTCGTCTATCTCATTTTCGTTCACGAGATGGGGCACGTCCTGGCGGCCAAGCGCAAGGGAATCGAGGTGTCGCCGGCGTTTTTCATCCCGTTTATGGGCGCGTTCATCTCGATGAAACAGATGCCCAGAGACGCGGCTACAGAAGCCTATTTGGCTTACGGAGGGCCGCTGGCCGGACTGATCTCCTTTTTGCCCGCCGTCGCGCTGTACGAGTGGACGGGAGAGCCTCTCTGGGCGCTGGTCGTTTTCCTGGGAGCCATGATTAATCTGTTTAACTTGATTCCGGTTTCCCCGCTGGACGGAGGCCGCATCGTCTCCGTGCTGTCGACGAAAATTTGGCTGATCGGGTTGATCCTGCTCGGGGTTTACGCTTTTATCTCGCATAGTCCGATCGTGATCTTTATTTTGATTATCGGCGCGTTCAGTTGGTGGAATCGGGCCAGGGAAAGCTACCGGGGAGGGCTGCTCGGGCACGAGAAGTGGAAGCTGGCCGAATTCCGCAGAGAGCTGCTGCGCTGGCCGAACCTGACCGGCACTTGGGAGCTTAAGCAGTCGCTGATCGCGCAGATCGAGACGGCCAGGCGCGCGGAAGAGGAGGGCGGCAGGGGAAGGCTTATCCCGTTCCTGCAGGATGAGGAGAAGCTGGCCCGGGAACAGGTTCGCATGGATCGCGAATTCGCCGAACGGATGCTTGCGCTGCTCCAGGAGTGGGAGTACGAGCCGGTACAGTACGAGGACGGCGATCCCGACAAGCCGATTCCTTCCCACCTGCTCACGGAGGAAGTGCGGAAAATCGACGAGGCGCTCGCCGGAATCGAGGAGGAGCTGCGGCGCTATCGTACGTACTACGAGGCCCCCGCATCCGTGAAATGGAAGGTGCTGGCCGCTTATCTGCTGCTGGCCGGCGTGCTGTCCGTATTCATGCTGTACGGGCATCGGATCATGGAGCTGCATAGATAATCGATGTAAGGGACGCTTGCCGAACGATCGGCAGGCGTTTTTTTTGTTAGCGGGGTTAACTTTCGTCAATCGAATTGCGCGGTTTCCCTTCGTAAAATGGAAGGAGGTATGTACAGGCTATAGAAACGCAAAGGAAGGATGAGGAGGAAATGTCGCGATTCGCTAAAATAGGCTTGAGTCTGCTGCTTCTGCTGGGGGTGATTCCGCTGCTGCCCGGCAAGGCCGCCCGAGCGGCGGAGCCTTACGTCATCGCTCCCCAGATCGCACAGGGTTATTATCACGGCTTGGCATTGGTTTCGGACGGAACGGTATGGAGCTGGGGCCGGAACGTGCACGGACAGCTGGGGATCGGGTCGACGACGGGGAGAGCGGTTCCCGTCCAAGTGAGCGGATTGGAAAGGGTAAGATTGATCGCCACCGGCATTCGCAGCAGCTATGCCGTCACGGAAGAGGGCGAATTGTGGGCATGGGGACAGAACGAGGACGGCCAATTGGGCGACGGCACGACGACCAACCGTACGCTGCCGGTTCGAATTACGGGGATCGACGGCCGTATTATCGCGCTGTCGTCCGGTATTAGCTACCACATGCTTGCGTTAACGGACGACGGCAAAATATGGGCATGGGGAAACAACGCCGGCGGAGAGCTCGGAGACGGAACGACGGAGGATCGGACCTCCCCCGTGCAGGTAGTGCCGGAACTGGACAATGTCGTCGCCGTTGCCGCGGGAGGCTGGCACAGCCTCGCGCTCAAGGCGGACGGGACCGTCTGGACGTGGGGAAGCAACGACTACGGACAGCTCGGAGACGGAACGACGACGAACCGCTCCGCTCCGGTGCAGGTGGACATCGACGATGTGGCGTCGATCGCCGCCGGCAATTTCCACAGCCTGGTCGTCAAGAAAGACGGAACGGTATGGAGCTGGGGAAGAAACACTTGGGGAATGCTCGGGGACAGCTCGGGCTTCGACCGGCACGAGCCGGTGCAGGTCAGTCTGATCGACAACGTCAAAGCCGTCGTAGGCGGCGGCTTTCATAGCCATGCCGTAACGAATGACGGCCAGGTGTGGTCCTGGGGCCTTAACTATCAGGGACAGATCGGGGACGGAACGGGGGAGTGGCGGTATATTCCGGTGCAGATCGGGGCATCCGACGTTGTGGCGGTTACCGCCGGAGGATTTTCCGGCTCGGCGATGAGATCCGACGGAACGATGCTGGGCTGGGGGCTCAATTCGAGCGGAGAGCTGGGAGACGGTACGACGCTGGAGCGGCGCAGCCCCGCCGTTACGAAAGCGATCACCGATGTGACCCCGCCAACGCTGGCCAATCGCGAAATAACGGCAAGCGACATCACCCATTCCGAAGCGACGCTCGTTTGGACGAAAGCGACGGACAATATGACCCCGTCCTCCGAGCTGGAGTACCGGGTCTACAGAATAGGGGGAAATACCGCGGACACGGTCGCCGCCGTCGAAGGGGGCACGCCGCTCGGCTCGTACGAGGCGGATATCTCGACGATGCGGATTAACGGGATGTACGGAGGACAAACGTATCACTACGCGGTTGTGGTCAAAGATAAAGTGGGCGAGAAAAGCGTATACGCCAAAAAAGCGATCAAGACGCTGCCCGAGCCGACTTATATCGTGAAATACGAAGGCAACGGCAATACGGGCGGAGAGCCTCCTCTGGATCCGTTCGAGTATTGGGTCGACGAGTATGCCGAAGTGTTGGACAATCTGGGCGGCTTGGAAAAGACGGACGCTACGTTCGGCGGCTGGAATACGCTCCCCAACGGGAACGGCGTCGCTTACGCTCCCGGGGATATCCTCGTGATGCCGGCGAACGACGTGACGCTGTTCGCGCGCTGGATTGCCGGGCCCGACACGACGGCTCCGCGAGCGGCCGGGTACGAGCCGGCTCCGGGCTCCGTCGGCGCATCCGTGAACAACCCGCTAACGCTCAGCTTTAACGAGCTCGTGACGGCGGTTGCGGGCAAAACGATTACGTTGTCCAGAGCGGACGGAAGCTGGTCGGAGACGTACGCTGTAACGGATGCCGCCAAGGTGACGGTAGCCGGAGCCAGAGTCACGATCCATCCTTCCGTCGAATTGGAGCGCTCGTCCGACTATGTGGTGCGGATCGATGCGGGCGCGTTCGAGGACGCCGCGGGCAACGGATATGCGGGCATCGCGGACGATGCGACGTGGACGTTCGCGACCGAAGGCGAGCCGACGGCTCCGTTAAGCGACGACGCCACGCTGGTGTCGTTGGCATTGGCGAGCGCCGGCGGAGCCGCGGTGCCGCTTAGCCCCGCATTCGCCCGTGCCAATAAGCTGTACTCGGCAAGCGTGGCCAGCACCGTGTCGTCGGTGTCGGTAACGGCGGCAACCTACGATGCGCGGTCCAGCGTGGCCGTCAGCGTATACGGCAGCGACGGTCTTCCCGCCGCCGGACCGATCTTGCTGACGAACGGCGTTCCCGGTCAGCAGCTCGCGCTGCAAACGGGGATGAACCGGATCGGCCTGCACGTCACGGCGGAAGACGGATCTTCGCTTGGCTACGATATTTTCGTGTTCCGTGCGACCTCATCGTCCGGCGGCAGCGGCGGCGGGGGAAGCGGAGGCGGAGGAAACGGCGCAGGAAATGTTGGAGGGAACGGAGGCGGAGCGGGAGGAGGCGAACCGACGGCGCCGGTATCCGGGATCAAAGCTTCGCTAAGCGGACAGCCGCTGCCGGGGGTTGCCGTGGAGCGGGAAACGCCGAACGGCTTAACGGTTTCCCTGCGCACCGAAGCGTTCCTCGAGCGGTTGGCCGCGGGAGGAGATAAGCCCACGGTCGTCATCGAGGCGGACCAATCGGATACGAACGTGCTGCTGGAGCTGACGGGCAACGTCGTTCAAGCTCTCGAGGATCGCACGGCGATGCTGGAGGTCCGGACGTCGTACGGAAGCTATCGCCTCCCGGCGGCGTTTATCGACATCGCGGCGCTCGGGGCCAAGTTTGGGGGATCGTCCTCGTTGAACGAGGTGAGCGTACGGATCTCCATTGCGCATACGGATGGCGCGTATGCCGGCCTGCCGGGCATTGTCGGCCAACCGGTCGAGTTCTCGGTATCGGCCGAATATGCTGGAACGCGTACGGAGATCGAACAGTTCCCTGGCTTCGTGGAACGTAATCTTCCGATTCCGCCCGGAGCGGAAGGAGTCACGACCGTCGTCGCGCTGGAGCCGGACGGCTCGGTCCGGCACGTCCCGACCCGAATAGAGACGGTCGGGGGGAAGCGAGTGGCGATTGCAAGCAGCTTGACGAACAGCGTCTACGCGCTTCTTGCGCATCCGTCGGCATTCGCGGACGTCGAGAAGCACTGGGCGAAGAGCGAGATCGACGGCCTGGCATCGCGTCTGGTCGTGCGCGGCAACGAGAACGGAGCGTTCCTGCCCGGAGCGTCGGTCTCGCGGGCGGAATTCGCGGCGATCTTGACGAGGGCGCTTGGATTGCCCGAGCGCGGCGCGGAGTCCGGCTACGCGGACGTGGCTCCGAACGCCTGGTATGCGGGCGCGGCGGCGCAAGCCCGGAAATACGGCCTTGTCGAGGGGGACGGACAGGGCAACTTCCGGCCGACGGCGGCGATTACGCGGGAGGAAGCGGCCGTGATGCTGGCTCGGGCGATGAAGCTGACGGGCTTGAACGACGGAGCCTCCGCGTCCGAAGCGTTCGTGGCCGAGCAGTTGGCCGCATTCCGCGATTCGGGAGACGTCAGCCTGTGGGCCCGCCAGGCGCTGGCGATCGGGGTCGGCGAGCGCCTGCTGCAGGGAAGCCGGGCGGCGCTGCTGCCCAAGAACGCCATTACGCGCGCGGAAACGGCGGTTATCGTGAACCGGCTGCTGCAGCGTTCCGGCCTTATCGATTGATGCTCGCAAGCGATACGAAAGGAAGCCGCCTTGTCCGGGTCTTGCGGCCCGGAGAGGCGGCTTCCTTTCTTTTTCGCCTAATGACGAGTCGTTTTTCATCCGATGATACAGTTTCGATTCGCCTCAAGGCGGGCCGCAGCGGAGTTATACGAACGACAACCCGTTGCGTTCGGAGCCTGCTTCGGTCTATAATTAGACCAAACGGTCGGTCTAAGGAGGGCGGCATGGCTAGAGGACGTTCGGACGGCGAAGAGACGAAGAGAAGGATTACGGCCGCGGCTCGACAATTGTTTACGCGGAAAGGCTATGGCGCGGTTTCGATGAACGAAGTATGCGTCGAGGCCGAGGTGAGCAAGGGCAGTCTGTATCACCATTTCACGAGCAAGGATGAACTGTTCCTGAAGGTCATCGAAGAGGATTCGGAGCAGTGGAGCAGGGAATGGGAGAAAATCCGGGAGAGGACAAGCTCGACGGAGGATCAGCTGTACGCTCTGGCCGAGCATTACGCGAACGATTTCCAAAATCCGCTGCTTGCGGCTCAGGAGGAATATTCGCGCAGTCGGCCGATTACGGGCGACGTGTTGGACAGATTGCTGCGCATCTCCGACAATAATTCCCAAGCATGCCGGAGCGTTCTTGGTGACGGGATGGAGAAGGGAGACTTCGCAGGGGGAGAGCTCGATCGGTTGGTCATTCTCGTCAGCAGCATGCTGGAGGGCTTGGGCAAGATTTACTATATGCTCGATCGCGACAAAGAGCAGCACAAGATAAGGGAGTATTACCGCGATGCGGTGAAGCTATTGTTAGAAGGGATCCGCGCCAAGCGTAATTAACATGCGCCGCCAAGCTTGGCCTTTTTTTTAACCATTAATTAGACCGAATGGTCGGTCTATTTGGAGGAGCAGGCATGCTATTCAAAAATCGAACGTTCCGGTTGATCTTCGTATCCGATTTGTTGCAGCAGACGGCGATCTGGATCCGGAACATGGCTTTGCTGTATTTTGTCCTGGAACGGACGAACGGGGACAAGTTTGCCGTATCCCTGCTGTCCATCGTCGAGTACGCGCCGATCTTCGTCTTCTCCGTAATCGGCGGGGTGCTGGCGGACAGATGGAATCCGAAACGAACGATGATTGCGGGCGATTTGCTCAGCGCGGCCTCTATACTTGTCATCCTGGTCCTTATAGCCAACGATGCGTGGCAGTCTTTGTACGGAGCCGTTTTCGCGTCGGCTATTCTGAGTCAATTCTCCCAACCGTCTTCGGCGAAAATATTCAAGGCCCGCGTACCCGAGGAACAAGTTCCGGCGGCGATCGGATTGACGCAGAGCATGAGCTCGCTGTTCCTGATTCTGGGGCCGGTTGCGGGCACGGCGATCTATCAATGGGCCGGGCTTGGCGCTTCGCTAATCGCCTTGCCGATCCTGTTCCTGCTATCCGCCGCGGTGCTGTCGTTCCTGCCCGCGGAGCAAACCGCCGCCGCTCCTTCCACCGCTACGCTTGGCGAGGATATGCGGGACGGCATTCGCTTCGTCCGGTCGGAAGGCGGCTTGAAAAAGCTGCTGCTGTCCTTCGCTTTGATCGGACTGGGCGGAGGTTTGGTGCAGCCGCTGGAGATCTTCATCGTCACCGAAAGACTGGGGCTGTCCCCGGACAACGTGCAATGGTTCGCAGCCGCGGACGGCCTCGGCTTGCTGCTCGGCGCCCTGGCCGCGGCCGCTTTCTCGGGGCTCTTGAACTTGCGCTATTTGTTCCCGACAGCGGTCGTTTTTCTGGGGGTGACGTACGCCGTCGAGGCTTTGTCCGTCTGGCCCATACTGACGGGGATGTTCCGGTTTGCTAACGGCATTCTGCTCGCGGTGCTCAATACCGCTGTGGGGAGCTATGTCATTGCGAAAATTCCGGGCGAGATGGTCGGGAGGGTAAGCGGAATCTTAACTCCGCTCTCGATGGGCGCACTGCTGATCGGTACGTCGGTATCGGGACCTCTAAGCCACAGCGGCGGAGTCGTGACCGCGTATTTAACGGCGGCGGCGCTGTGTGTTCTGTCGGCTTGGCCGGCGCTGGGACTGCGTTTCATGAGGCAGACGCCTCCTCCCAAAAAGGAAAAAGAAACCGCAGCGCCGGCGGATTCGCATTCGGCCAGCGATTGAAGGATTGCAAGCTGCGAAGCGGAAGCCGACTGTCCGGGTCTAGTGGTCCGGAGAGGAAGTTTCCCTTCTTTTCTCCTAATGACGAGTCGTTTTTCATCCGATGATACTAATGAGCCGCGAACGGAAAGTCACGTTGAAATCTCGTTTCGCCTCAAGGTGGGCTTCGATGGAACTGAACAATTGCGACAGGTGCGGCAGGCTGCAGGTGCAGAAGCCGGATACGCTCTGCAAGGAATGCCAGCAGGTTTATATCGCGGAGTCGCACCTTGTCAAGGAATACGTCAAGAACAACCCCGGCGCCACGCTCATGGACGTCGCGCGGCATACGGGGCTTCCTTTAAAGTGGATCAAGGAGATGTTGAAGTAAGCTTGGGTGTGACCGCAGCTTCGAACCTTTTTTACCGATCGGGCCAATATAGGGCGAGACCCACTTAGGAGGCGCCTTATGCAGGATCACGAATTCCAACCATGGCTCGAACGGATGATCCAGGGAGATGCCGACGCTTTTCGCCGCATCTACGAGCTGACCAAGGACGACGTCTACCGCTTGCTCGTCTTTCTGTTGAACAACCGGGAGGACGCGGGCGACGTCATGAGCGAGGTGTATCTCAACCTGCACCGGTCGCTGCCCGGCTATCGGCCGGAACAGCCGTTTCGCAAATGGCTGAACGGAATTGCGGCACGACAGGCGAGCAGCTGGAAGCGCAAGCTGTGGCGCGGGACGCGGCTGTTCGAACGGGTGAGCGCGGCAGCCGTCTCTTCGCCGGCCGGCCGTCTGGCGGAGGAGCAGGCGATCGCCAACGAATCGAGCTCGGAGCTGCTGGCTCTGGTCAACCGACTGCCCTACAAGCTTAGGGAGGTCGTCGTGCTCCGGCACTATCGCGAATACTCGCTGGAAGAGATCGCGGCGGCGCTCGACATCCCGGTCGGTACGGTCAAGTCAAGGCACCATTCGGCGATCGGCAAACTGCGCCGGTGGATCGGTCAAGACACGTTCCTAGAGGAGGCTGCGTACCATGCGGATTGAGCAAAACCTGACGGCCGCTTATCGACAGGCGGCAGAGAGCATCACCGTCCCGCTCCCGGCGGACCGGAGCACGAGAGCCAAGATCGACCGTCTGCTCGAAGCGAAGCCGAGAAGAAGCTCCAGGCTGCGCCGAAGATCGGTGCAGTGGACGATTGCCGGATCGCTTGCCCTGCTGATCATGGGATTTACCGCGCAATACTTCGTGCGGATCGGGGACGACCGCTTCAGCCTGGAAGTATCCATGAACGAGCAGCTCCGCTTCGACGCGCGCACCGCAAGCCTCGTCCGCGACCAATTGCAGACGGTAAGGAGTCAATTGGCGGTCGGCGAGAAGGCGCTTGTTTATTCTCCTGAGATCGAATCGCTGCTTCCGGACCATCGAAGCAAGGGGATATTTTACGCGGAGTACGTAAGCAACCCCTATCTGTTCACGGATTATGAAGAATGGAAAGGAAGATTGGCCGGGCTTGCGCTTCCGGACGACGGGAAAAACGGGCTCGACTTCGTCTCCGGCAAGGATGAGCCGGCGTACGGAGGAAGCGTCTTCGAGTCGGAGACGGCCAGACGGCTGCAAGCCGAGGTGACGGAGCAGGGCAAAGCGGTCGCCTGGGAAAAAATCGAACGGGAGAAGGAGCGGTTTCCCGCTTATACGACCTCTTACCGGGATGCGGGAGGCCATGAGCTGATCTTCTCCGCCCAGGTGTTCGAGGAGAAAGCGAAGCTTGTCGGCCTGACCCAGGCGCAGCAGGAGAAAATCCGGTTGAGCGACGGGCGGGAAGCGCTGTATGCGGTGAACGACAAATATTTGTACACCGATACGAATTTCTTTACGAGCTTAAGCTGGATCGACACGCAGGAGGGGGCTTCCGTTCTTTACACGGTCGGCAGTTCCTCGGACGCGGTCACGAAGGAGCAGCTTCTCTCCATCGCGGAATCCGCAATTTCTCAGGAAATCAAAGAAAAACCGGCCGCCTAGAGCCAGTCGG
Organism: Cohnella cellulosilytica; assembly: GCF_042431195.1. Taxonomy (NCBI): domain Bacteria; kingdom Bacillati; phylum Bacillota; class Bacilli; order Caryophanales; family Paenibacillaceae; genus Cohnella; species Cohnella cellulosilytica. Next base: position 97,116 of record NZ_JBHMDN010000007.1, on the reverse strand, counting down.
CCCGGGCTGTCAAGATTGAACTGCGCCTCCATTGTTGGACTACGGTCTAACCTTGGGGGTGCAGTTTTTCTTTAGCGATCTAGCAGGATAAGCTTCAGCCTACCGCTCAAAAAGCGAAATTCAGGGCACCCGCTTGGATGGCCTGAATGGAGTGAACCTTATGTCGATGTCCCCGCTAAGCAAAAAGACTGATCAGGTTGCCATCGGGGTCTTGCACAATCGCGTAGCGCTGCCCCCAGACAGCGTCCCAAGGCTCGCGATACCCGCTGTACCCATTCCCCGTTATTTTTTGGAACAACTCGTCCACCGCTTCGCGGCTGTCGCACAGAAAGGCCAGCTCAATACGATGACCTGCGGGCTCATCCCAACCGCCATAGATGTCTTTAACGGTTTCTTGCGTGTCGAAGGCCAGTCGGAAACCGGTTTGCGCAACCTCAACGTGCATGTCGTCATCGGCACTCTTCGGTATTTCCAGTCCAAGTACGCGATAGAAGTCTAAAGCATTTTGCATGTCTTTCACAACAATGCCGATCATATCGAATTTAATTCCCATGACTCTCAGCTCCTAAATTTGAGGTTTGGCTTGCACGCCGTGAAAACAAGAAGTACATGAATACCATAATCTGATTCTTCGGTTCCAAAATAGTAAAAAACGGACTTCTTAGTCCGTTTTCTACAGTTGTTTTGGCAGAATGCCGTAATATCGTTTGAAGTTTTTAATGAGATGCGATTGATCGTAGTAGCCGTGTTTCATCGCAATGTCCGTAAAGCTGGAGGAAGTGCCGCTATAAAGCTCCTGCAGCACGCTTTGAAATCGAACGATGCCCAGCATTTCCTTCGGACTTAAACCCAGTTCCCGATCGAAGGTTCTCCTTAGATGCCGTTCGCTGAAACTCAGCTTTTCCGCCAGATCGGATGCTGAAATACTCCCCTTGCAGGCATACATGTACTGCATACTCGTGCGCAACAAAGAAGGGGATGGAGCGTCTTTGCCAGACAATAATCGGGTCAGTTGACGTTCAACGATTTCAATAATCTCTGAGGCCGCATCGGCCGTTAAGATCTCCTCAACCATGAACAGCCCTGCAGTCCCCCATATATCCTCGAGATAAACATGTTGTCCGTTAAATGCAGAGACAGGGAACTGCAAGATGGACTGCGCCGATTCCGAATAAAAGCGGATGCCGAACAAAGACTGGATTTGGGAAAGACTCAAGATTTCGAATTGAGTCATCAATCCTTCGATAAAAGCGGCCTTCCCACAGGAAGGGGCCCGACGGTTAACGATAATATCCACGCAGCCATCGGGGATGATCCGATGCAGTTGTTTCCCGCCGTCTGCACGAAAGTCCACCGTCCAATAACAGGCGACATGCGATGCTAAGTTTTCACAGGGAGCATATTCCCGGTATCTGTAACCAGGACGCTGCAGTTGCTGCTGCAATTGAGGGGGTTGAATCGGGCGATAATCGCTCATCGTCTCCTGAGCCCTCCTTCCTGTCCAATCCGGTTCTCCTTGTTATGGCCTGCACCGTCACTGCAAAACTTCTCCGGCATCAAGCCGCCGCTTATGCCTGCCTGTTCCTGACGGTCAGATTGTCCTTCACGGAGCGCCATTCCGCCAGATGCTTCTCCAAATCCGCGATCAGCGTGTCCACGTCCCGCGCGAACTGCTGCAGCTCGACGCCTTCCAGCTCGGGCAGGTCGGACGGGGACAGAGGGCTCGGAGCGGGCAAGGTAGCCAAAAGCAGGTTCAGCATATCCTCAACGAAGCTGCCGGACGACAGCTCCTCCTCTTCCGGCTCCGGTTCCGTCTCCGCCAGACCGGCGAGTCCGGATATGGCGAGCTGGACGGCTTCCGGGCTCGCTTTGGCTCTCGGCTTCGGCGGCTCGGCGCCCCGGGCGGGGGGTTCGCCCGAAGCGTCCGTTGCGGCGGCGGGCTCGTCCATTCCGTTGGACGGCACCGCGCTTCCCGCTGCCGTCGTATCCGGAGCGAGGTAAGGCTCCTCCTTGGGCAGCGCGCTCTTGGCCCGTTCCTTCCGGTTGTGCTCGTAGGTCGACCAGGTTTCGAGAAGCTGGTAACCCGTCTTGAACAGCAGCTTGCCCTTCGTCGCGTCGGAGATTTCCTTGTCCTTGAACAGGCGGGCAATCCGCTTCACGTCGGTGACGGCCATCTCGTCCTCGGCCATGATCAGCGCCAGAGAGTCGCGGTATTCCATCGGCAGATCCTTCAGCGGCATCAATTGGTCTTCCGTCAATCGGCCTTTCTTGATCTCGGTTCCGGCGGAGATCAACTGGCGGACGGACGGGCTGAATTTCAGCAGGTCCAGCTTGTTCTTGATATAGTTTTCCGGCTTGCCGAGCTTGCTGGACAAATATTTGATCGAGCTGCTGAATTTCGGGTCGGTCAGCAGCTTGTTGAACGCTTCGGCCTCCTCGATCGGAGAGAAGCCTTGCCGGGTCAAATTTTCCGCGATTTGCTCCAGGTAGATTTCCATCTCGTCCGTCGCTTCGGACACGATGCACGGAATCGTCGCCAGGTTCAGCGCGGTGCACGCTTTGTAACGGCGGTTGCCGTAAATGATTTTGTAGCGTCCGTCCCCGGTTTTGCGGACCTTGATGGGCGACAGCAGCCCGAGCTCTCCGATGCTGTTCATCAGCTCCTGCAGCGCTTCGTCGTCGAACTGGTAACGCGGCTGATCTTTATCTTCGTCTATTAAATGCGTAGGAATCGGGATAATGTCCATGTGGGTCTCCTGTCTATGGATTTCGATTAAGGACGAGCCAGTGGGAACAACTGTATTATATAATAGGATAATGCCAGAAGTCTTGTTGTTTTGAATCGGTTCGTAAAGTTGAGCGGGAGACGCAAAAGAGGTAAGGTTAGAGGAAGAGAAGCGAGCGAAGAATCGCGAACGGAAAGAAGGAACGGCTTATGACGGTGCAAACTCCGCACGATATCGAGCAGCTGATGAAGATCGGCAAAATCGTGGCGCTTACGATAGAGGAAATGAAAAAGCGGGCCAAACCCGGAATGACGACGAGAGAGCTCGATTTCATCGGCAGAGACATGCTGGCTTCGCACGGGGCCTCGTCCGCTCCGATGAAGGACGTTCAGTTCCCGGGGTATACGTGCATCAGTGTGAACGAAGAGGTCGCTCACGGCATTCCGGGCGAACGGACGATTCAAGCGGGCGATCTGGTGAACGTCGACGTATCCGCGGAGCTGGGCGGCTATTACGCCGACGCCGGCCAGTCTTTCCAGGTCGCTCCCGTCGCCTCCGAGGTGGAGCGTCTGTGCCGGCATACGTACGAGACGATGATGAAGGTGATCTCCGGTCTGAAGGCCGGGGTGAAGCTGAATTATATCGGAAAAACGATGCAGGAGGAAGCGAAGAAGGGCGGCTACCGTATCATCGAAAATTTGTGCAGCCACGGCGTAGGCCAGAGCCTTCACGAGGAGCCCTTCGAGATTTTGCCTTATTTCGAGTCTCGCGACCGGAGAGTCCTGAAGGCCGGCCAGGTCATTACCATCGAGCCGTTCGTCTCGACGGGGGCGTCCTACGTCGACCAGCAGGCGGACGGATGGACGCTTAAGGTTCCCGACAACAGCCGCGTCGCGCAGTTCGAGCATACGATTATTATTACGAACGGCAATCCGATCATTACTACCGTATGTTAGGAGCGTTTGCCGGAACGGGAGAGTAAACGATAGATGACGAAGACGAAGCATTATGTCGTGTGGGCCGGGCGCCAGCCCGGGGTATATGCGAGCTGGGCGGAATGCCAGAAGCAGATCAACGGGTTCGACGAGGCCAAATACAAATCGTACGAGTCGAAGGCGACCGCGGAGCAGGCTTATCGCGAAGGCTGGAAGAAGCATTGGGGCAGCGGGAAAAAGGCCGCGTCCGCCAAGGCCGGCGTCGACGCGCTCCCGGCGGAAGTCGATTACGACAGCATCTCCGTCGACGTGGGCACAAGAGGCAATCCGGGTCCGGTGGAATACAAAGGCGTGGACACGAAGACGGGCGAGGTGCTGTTCGCGGTAGGTCCGATCGCCAAGGGAACGAACAATCTCGGAGAGTTCCTCGCGATCGTGCATGCGCTGGCGTATTTGAAGAAAATCGGCAGCGGCAAAACGGTCTACAGCGACTCGATGAACGCGCTGAAGTGGGTCAGGCAGAAGGAAGTCTCCACGACGCTCCCGAGGGATGAGTCGACGCGGGAAATTTGGGACCTGGTGGACCGCGCGGTCCGCTGGCTGAAGACGAACAGCTATTCCAATAAAGTGCTCAAATGGCAGACGAAGCAGTGGGGCGAGATCAAAGCCGATTACGGAAGAAAATAAAAGTATCATGACACCAGTCGGGCGGATTTGTAAAAATTGCGCCGATGCAGCGGATGATGAACGGCATTGCAGATAACGTATGCACGCGGGCAGCGCTCCCTCCGGGGGGCGCTATTTTGCATGTTCCGGTTACGCGCCGAAGCGGGAGGGAAAGCCGACGGTTTTTACAAACCCGATTATCGCGCTTAATCTCTCGGAAATAGACCGGCTCTATAGTGGGATTAGGCAAAGACAACAAGAATACGGAGACACCCCACAAAATGCCACATAGGAGGAAATGGGAATGTTGAGAAACGGACTGAGGAGCAAATCGTTCGGCGGACTTGTTCTGGTGCTGCTCGTTGGGCTGCTGGCGGCTTGCGGAGGCGCGAAAAACGACGGCGGCGCATCCGGCGCTTCGGAGCTGACGCTCGCCGAGATCGAGACGAAGGCGAAGGAAGAAGGCGCGGTCGTAAGCGTCGGCATGCCGGATTCGTGGGCGAACTGGAAGGATACCTGGGCGGACATGCAGACGGAGTACGGGCTGTCCCATTCGGACACGGACATGTCCAGCGCCGAGGAGATCGCCAAGTTCGAAGCGGAGAAAAACAAGCCGACGGCGGATATCGGGGACGTGGGCATCGCGTTCGGACCGGTCGCCGTGGACAAGGGCGTAACGCAGCCTTACAAAACGTCCTATTGGGACGAGATTCCCGATTGGGCGAAGGATAGCGACGGGCACTGGCTGATCGGCTACCAGGGCACGATTGCGTTCCTGACGAACAAGAAGCTGGTGGCGAATCCGCCCAAAAGCTGGGAGGATCTCAAGAACGGCAGCTATAAAATCGTAACGGGCGACGTCACGAAAGCGGCCCAGGCGCAGATGGCCGTGCTCGCCGCGGCGATGGCGTTCGGCGGCGACGAATCGAACCTCGAGCCGGGGCTTGCGTACTTCGAGGACTTGGCGAAGAACGGCAGACTCTCCAACGTCGACGCTACGCTGGCGAACATCGAGAAGGGCGAAGTCGAAGTGACGCTGCTGTGGGACTTTAACGCTCTTAACTACAGCGACCAGCTCGGCAAGGAGCAATACGAAGTCTCCATTCCGCAGGAAGGCAGCGTCGTGAGCGGTTACGCAACGATCATCAACAAATACGCGCCGCATCCGAACGCGGCCAAGCTGACGAGGGAATATATTTTGAGCGACGCCGGACAGATCAATCTGGCCAAGGGGTACGCCCGCCCGATTCGCGACAGCGTCAGTCTTCCGGACGACGTGGCGGCCAAGCTGCTGCCGAAGGAAGAATATGCGAACGCGAAGCCGGTCGGCGATTACAAGGTATGGGAAGAGACGGCCAAGAGCATTCCGGAGCAGTGGCAGGACCGCGTTCTCGTTCATCTCAGCTGAGCGGGCGGCAGAATATCGGAGCGCCTTCGCCCGCTTGGCGGGGGCGCCCTTTCCCTCTAGGAGAGTGGAAGCGTGAAGCAGAACAAACGCTGGATGGTACTCGGGCTGGCTCCGTTCGTCTTCATGGTGCTGGCGTTCCAATTGACGCCGATTGTGACGATGCTGACGGGGAGCGTCAGCAAGCCGGGCGGACAGGGGTTTACCTTCGCTTATTACGATAAAATTTTTCGCAGCGCCTTTTATTTGCAAGCCATCAAGAACAGCCTGCTGATCTCGGTATACTCCAGCGCGATCGGCCTGCTCGTCGGGCTCGTCTGCGCTTATTCGATCACCCGGTTCGCGCCGCGGATTCGCGACAGGCTGCTGATGCTGTCCAATATGACTTCGAACTTCGCCGGCGTGCCGCTTGCCTTCGCCTATATCATTTTGCTCGGCAACAACGGGGTGTTCACGCTGCTGTTCAAGCAATTGGGCTGGGATGTATTCGCCGATTTTAACCTATACAGCTGGAGCGGACTCGTGCTCGTCTACGTGTATTTTCAAGTGCCGCTGGCACTGCTGCTGCTCTATCCGTCCTTCTACGGCATTCGGGATCAGTGGAAGGACGCGGCGGCGCTGCTCGGGGCCAGTCCGTGGCAATTCTGGAGAACCGTCGGACTGCCGATGCTGACGCCCGCGATCGGCGGGACGCTCGGGATTCTGTTCGCCAATGCGATGGGAGCCTACGCGACGGCTTACGCTCTCGTCGGCGGCAATTACAATCTGCTGGCGATCCGCATCGGCTCGCTCGTGTCCGGAGACGTCGCGAACCAGCCGGAGACGGGCAGCGCGCTTGCGGTGCTGCTGGCGCTGTCCACTTTGCTCGCGGTTTATTTGAACCATAGAATGTCCAAGCGCGCGGAACGGTTTACGGCTTCGTACGCTGCCGAGCCGAGCAAGAAGAGAAACCCGGACTCGCGCAAGCGAGCGCGGTTTGCGGCGAAAGAGGAGGCGGGAGCAGGATGAAATCGAGGGCGGGATGGACGCACAGATCGCTCATGCTTCTGCTGATGATCTATCTGCTGCTGCCGCTGGTCGGAACTTTCATGTACGGCTTCGCCAAGCAGTGGCAGACAACGGTGCTGCCCGAGAGCTGGACGCTCGAATGGGTAAGGGAAATGTTCGAGGATGCGCGGTTTCTCGAAGCGCTGTGGACCTCGTTCTATCTATGCGCCGTCAGCGTGGCGCTCAGCCTGGCGGTGATGCTGCCCGCCGTCTTCGTCATTACGGTGTATTTGCCGAGATGGGAGACGTTTATGAAAGGAGTCGTCGTGCTGCCGTATGCCGTCCCCGGCGTCGTGGCCGCGGTCGGCCTGATCCGGACGTACTCCTCCGGGCCGATCGACATTACCGGCACGGCTTACATTTTGATCGGGGCGTATTTCATCGTTATCCTGCCGTATATGTATCAAGGCATTCGCAACAGCCTGCTTACGGTATCCGCCGCGGAGCTGATCAGCGCCGCCGAGATGCTCGGGGCATCCCGGATGCGGGCGTTCGCGACGGTGGTGCTGCCCAACATCTGGCCGGGCGTGATGATTTCGACGCTGCTCGGCTTCTCCGTGCTGTTCGGCGAATTCGTGTTGACGAACATGCTGGTCGGAGGCCATATCCGGACGATCCAGGTGTATTTGTACCAACGGATGAACGAGAGCGGGCATCTGGCCAGCGCGATCGCGATCACTTATTTTCTGTTCATTCTGGCGCTGTCCGCGGCGCTGATGAAGCTGGGACAAAAATTCAACGGGGAGGCGGGCAGATGAACGCATCGTACCTGGAGCTGCAGGGAATCCGCAAAACGTTCGGGGGGTCGACGGTGCTGGACAACGTAGACCTCTCGATCCAGGAAGGGGAATTCGTCACGCTGCTCGGTCCGTCGGGCTGCGGCAAGAGCACGCTGCTTCGCTGCATCGCCGGTCTGACCGAACCGGACGGCGGACGCATGCTGCTTGGGAGAAAAGATATCGCCGGCCTGCCCCCGCGCAGCCGCGAGGTGGGCATGGTGTTCCAGTCTTACGCTCTGTTTCCGAACCTGACGGTATACGGAAATATCGAATACGGACTGAAAATGCGCGGAGCGGATAAGGCCGAACGGCATGCAAGGTGCGAGGAACTGCTGGCGCTCGTGGACTTGCAGGAGAAGCGGGACGCTTATCCGGCGCGGCTGTCCGGCGGCCAGCAGCAGCGGGTCGCGCTCGCCAGGTCGCTGGCGGTGCGGCCGAAGGTGCTGCTGCTCGACGAGCCGCTTAGCGCGCTCGATGCCAAGATCCGCAAAAGCCTGCGGACGGAAATCCGCGAGATTCAGAGGAAGCTTAACATGACGACGATCTTCGTCACCCACGATCAGGAAGAAGCGCTCACGATGTCCGATCGCATCTGCATTATGAACAACGGGCATATCGTCCAGGAAGGCACGCCCGAGACGTTGTACTCGCGGCCGCGCACCGAATTCGTCGCCCGATTCATGGGCAGCTACAACGTCCTCACCTGTAACGAAGCCGTCCGTCTGTTCGGCGACGGGATCGGCCGGGCGGAGAGCTATGCGCTGCGGCCAGAATCGGTGAGACTGCTTACGGGCCACGGGGAGCGGGATTTCTTCGGAAGCGACAGCGCCCGCGTCGCGGAGGGAACGATCGATTCGATTACCGTGCTGGGCAATGTCGTTCGTTATTTCGTATCGGCGAACGGGGTGCGGCTCACGGTCGACAGACTGAACGACGGGAGCGCGTTGCGCATGGAGACGGGCGGCGGCGTCCGCTTGGCGCTCGATCCGTCGCAACTGCTGCAGCTGGAGAAAGAAGGGGCTTGACGATGTCGGTATCGTCTGAACAACGCAAACGGATTATGCTCGAGCTTCTTAAATCGGAGGGGCAGGTCAAAGTCTCGGATATCTCGAGGCGCTGCTCCGTATCGGAGGAAACGGTTCGCCGCGACCTGCTGCTGCTGGAAAGGGAAGGGGACGCGAAAAGAGTGTACGGCGGAGCGGTCTCGGCCAGACCGGCCAACTACGAGCCGCCGTACCTGCACCGTCAGCAGGTGAAGGCGGAGGAGAAGGCGAGGATCGGCAGGAAAGCCGCCGAGCTTATCTCTTCCGGGGATACGATCGTCATCGATGTCGGCACGACGGCGCTCGAGCTGGCGAAGGCGATCGCCGGCAAGGAGCGGATTACGCTGCTGACCAATTCGATCGCCGTCGCTTACCATCTGATGGAGTCGTTGAACGAGGGCCGGTTCTCCGGGCAGATCATCGTGATCGGCGGCCGGCTGAACCCGGAGCAGCAGTCGCTGACCGGAGCGCCGGGAGAACGCGAGATGGCGCAGTATCGCGTCGACAAGGCGTTCATTTCCATCGGGGGAATCTCGCTTAAGCGGGGGATCAGCGATTACGATCTCGACGAAACGATGCTGTCCCGGCGAATGATCGAGGCGGCCGGCCAGACGATCGTGCTCGCCGACGATTCCAAATTCGGCAAGGAGGCCTTCGTCGAGATCGCGCCCCTGCGCCGGATCGACGCGATCGTCAGCAACGCCGCTCCGCCCAGAGAATGGCTTCCGGCGCTGAAGCGGCATCGGATTCAATGGCTCGAAGCGAAAGGAGAGGAATGAAGCGGATGAAGGTAGACATGCATTTTCACCTGGAGGAAGGCCCTTATTCCCTGCGCTGGCTCTCTCGCACCTTGCAGGCGCTGGCCGCCTCCGGCTCGGCTTCGGATCGGGCGATTGCCCATTCCCGCGCTTGGGCGGAGGACCTGTCGGAGCAATTGGAGAAACGGATGTGGGACGGATGCTTCAGCGAGGAATGGCTCGACCGCTACTTGGATGAGGGAAGAGCGCGGGGGATCGGCTTGTTCGGCGTCGTCGACCATCTGTACCGCTTTCGGGAATGCCGTCCGTATTACGAGAAACATATGCTGCTGGACGACAGTCCGATCGGCTGTCTGCAGCAAGAATGGCTGAACCAGGTCTGCGTCGCGTCCCTGGAGGAATTCGTGACGTTCGTGACCGATGCGAAGCGGTCGCGTCCGGACCTGCGGCTCGGAGTGGAAGCGGATTTCTTCGAGGGGGGAGAGGCCGAGCTCGGCCGGATATTGGGAGCTTGCGAATGGGATTACGTCATCGGCTCGGTCCATTTTCTGGACGGATGGGGCTTCGACAACCCCGACACCCGCTCGACCTTCGAGCGGATGGACCCGCTGAAGACGTATGCGCGCTATTACGATCTTCTCGGCCAGGCGTGCCGGTCGGGGCTGTTCGATCTGATCGCCCACCCCGACAACCTGAAAGCGTTCGGCTTCCGCCCCGCGGACGAGAAGGAGCTGCTGCCCCTGTATCGCCGCGCCGCGGAAGAGCTGGTACTGGCCGGCGCGGCCACGGAGATCAATACTGGTCTCGCCTACCGCTACCCGGTCGCCGAGCCTTGTCCGAGCCCGCTGTTTCTGTCCGTGCTCGCCGAGCATAACGTTCCGATCACGCTGTCGTCGGATGCCCATTATCCCGACGACATCGGCCGCTTGCTGGACGAGGCGAGCGCGGCGGCGCTTAAGGCCGGCTATCGGGAATGGACCGTGTTCGAAGGACGCAAGGCGCGCACGGTTCCGATCGCGGAATCGTCGAAGTCACGGATTTAAACGAATCTTTAGCGCCGGGCTATTCTTCCGATGGAGCGGATCGCGGAGACGCAAAAACAAATCCCCCTCGGGCATGACCGCGGCGCCGCCACGGTTCGCTCAAGGGGGATTTGCTGCAGGAAGCGGAATCGCGCTGCAGTCGCCGGAAGCCACGCACGGGGTTTCGCCGCATCGCGCGGCGCCCGGTCCCGGGCGACAGGCGTTCGCGGCTTGCCGGTCCGTGGTGTTACTGCTTTCCGGAAGAGGACGGCTCGGCATCCGTTCTGTAGACGACCAGAATCGCGCTTCTCTGCTCGCTGACGTTGTTCAAATTCGGCTTGCTGATCGAGCTGTAGCAAATATTGATGACCTGCTCGTCCTTAAGCTCGGCCAGAAACTCGTTCACTCTTTTCTCGGCCAAGGAGCTGTCGCTATCCAGAAATTCTTTGACTCTGATCACGGGAACTCCCCTTCCATCGTTTCGCCCTGGAGACGAGCGCTTCGTCGGCGGATGCGCTCCGCCCGTATGGCTCCAACCATAGCATTGGCGGTATCCGGTGTCAATCGAAGCTTTTTTCCCTTCCGGGCCGCGTTAAGTCCGGCGCGTCCGTCCGCTCTCGCGGAACGTATTCCGCTCCCAGAAGACGCCGTCCGAATAGCCCTGGATCGCCGGCTCGTCATCGGCCATCCGCAGCCGCTTCTCCGTCAGGCAGCAGAAGGTTTCGTCGATCTCGACCGTGACGAACCGGCGGTTCAGCTTCTTGGCGACGACGGCCGTCGTCCCCGCTCCGCCGAAGGGGTCGAACACGACGTCCCGCTCGTCCGAGCTGGCGAGAATGATTTTGGCCAGCAGCTTCTCCGGCTTCTGCGTCGGATGGTCCGTGTTCTCGGGCATCGACCAGAAGGGCACCGTCAAGTCGGTCCACAGGTTGGACGGATGCGTCAAGCGGTATTTTCCGTCCGCATCGTCGTTCCAATCCTTCGGCGCGCCCTGGACGGTCCGGTACGGCGCGATAACCCTGCGCTTCAGCTTGACGCGGTCGACGTAAAACTTGTAATCGGCCGATTTCGTGCAGTGCCAAATATCCTCCGAGGCGTTCTTCCAATTGGCGAGCGCGCCCCGGCCTTTTTCCCGTTCCCACGTAATTCTGTTAATGACGTTCAAATAGCCGGAAGCGACCTCGAAGATGGAATGGCTCGAGCGCCAATCCCCGCATATGTAGACCGTTGCGTCGGGCTTCAGAATGCGCATGAGCTTCGAGAACCAGCCGTCCAGCCAATCGGAGTATTCCCGGTAATTCATGCGGTTAAAGGTTTTCCCGTTAAAAGTTTTCGTCAGATTGTACGGAGGGTCGACGAACAGCAAATCCACGAACGCGTCCGGCAAATAATCGATCGCTTCGAACAAGTCCTGGCAGATCGTACGGTCCAGCAGCTGTTCCGCCGTCGCCGGCGCGGCCAGCGAGAGCAGCCGGGAGCGGTACTCCGTTCTCTCCGTCTCGCTCAGCGCGATCGTTCTGTTACGCGTCGCCCGTTCTTTTCCGCCGTTGGACAAGGAGCAGCACCGCCTTCACCGCTTGGTAATCATTGACTCCCCTATCATATAAGAATCGGGAACGGATTATCAACAACGACCGCTTATTTTCGGGAAAGACCGAACCCTTTCGACATGAATTACGTCTATATCATTAGGAAAGCCTTTTAACAGAGAGGAAGATTACAATGAATTCAACGGTTGGCAAAGGAAAAACGAAAACGGCATTGGTTCTGGCTTTCGCGGCGACGCTCGCGTCCGCTCCCCTCGTCTCGTCCGTAAATACGGCAAGCGCGGCTGCGAGCGGGTACAAGATTATCGAGCAGTCGATCGAAGTGAACGGCAAGACCGTCGCTCTGCCGGCCATCAATACGGACAGCACGACCTATGTCGCGATTCGAAGCCTCAACAACGAGATCGGCTTGAACACGCGTTGGGATAAAGCGAGCAACACCGTCACCGTCACCGGACGCGACCGGGAATTGGTGCTGAATCTGGGCGATGGCAGCGCAACGTTGAACGATCAGCGGATTTACGGCCTGCCGTCCATTCTTCAGAGCAATACGACGTACGTGCCGTTCCGCTTCCTGCTTGAGCGGATGGGCTACGGCGTCTCTTACGACCCGGCGACCAAGGCGATCGGAGTCCAGGCCATCCAGGAGAACGCGCTGAAGATTGCGACGGAGACGATCCGGGAGGAAGGGACGCGTCGCTCCATCTCCGTGAATTATCCGCTCATCTCGGGCATGGCGAACGAAGACGTGCAGAAGAAAATCAACGATACGCTAAAGACGGACGCCGAGCTGAACACCGAGCTCGCCCGCCAGTCGCTTGAAGTCGCGCTTGATGATGAGGTCGGGACGTACGACGTTTCCTTCGACGGGACCTATACGATCACGTATAACGAGCAGGACAAGCTGAGCCTGTACGTGAATTATTATATTTACACAGGCGGGGCCCATGGGTCGACCGCGCGCGTCACGTACACGTTCGACCTGAAGACGGGCAAGCAGCTGACCCTCGCCGACGCCGCCGGGGGCAACGAGAAGTACGTATCGATTATCAACGATCACATTCAGAGCCAGCTCAAGGCGCGCGGCATCGGCTTGCTTAATCCGTTCAAGACGATCGAGCCGGACCGCGACTTCTTCCTGAAGCATAACGGCATAGTCGTCTTCTTCACCGAATACGAATATACGCCGTACGCGGCGGGGATGCCCGAGTTCGAAGTTCCGTTTTCCGCGTTCGAATAACCGGAAGTTAATCGTGCGATAACATTCGCGGGTATAATGAATAGGATAACCTTTCATAAAGGAGAAGGCGCATGTCCGGTTCACCGCTAGTAGCGATCGCCTACGAGAAAATACGTCACAATCTGTTGAATGCGGATTACGCTCCGGGCATCCTGTTGTCCGAGAGCGAGCTGGCCGCGCAGTTGAATATGAGCCGAACGCCGGTGCGGGACGCCATTCGGATGCTGGAGAAGGAAGGGTACGTGCAGACGCTGTCCAAGCGCGGAATCCGCGTGAACGCCATCGAGGTGCAGGAGCTGTTCGATATTTTCGACCTGTTGAACGCCCTGTATCTCTACGCGCTGGACGTGGTCGAGAACTATCACGACGAGATCGACCTGGCCAAAATGCAAATCTGTCTGGACAGGCTGATCGAGGCCAGCGACAGAAAGCGTTATCGGGAGTATTACGAGAACGGGCTGCTGTTCATGAGGACGCTGCTGGAGGCGACCCATAACCGGCACATTCTGCAAACCTTCGACGCTTACAGGGACAAAGTTTTGTTTTTCGTCGTCGCTCATCGTTCCTACAAGAGACCTAACCGTCCGTACACCGGAAGAGCGGTCTATTCGGAGATGTACAAGTGTTTGTCCGCAGGGGATGTCCGCGGGGCGAGGACGACGCTTCGAAACTCCAAGTGGCATGTGCGGGACGAGCTGCTTCGAGGCAGCGTGGAGTGTTAACGGAGAAACAAACGGGGCGATGCCCGCCGCGAAGACTTATCGTCTTCATGGCGGGCATCGTCTTTTCGGGTTGAAAGGAAAGTCTGCCGGGACCGGGAGAGGTGCGGAACGGCTTCCCGGGCAAGGAGTCAGCCGTTCCTTCGCAGCCGCTGCCGGCGCAGCAAATAGACGAAATACGGAGCGCCGAGCGCGGCGGTCATAATGCCGACGGGAACTTCCCGAGGAACGATCAGCACGCGGCCCAGAGCGTCTCCGAGCAGCATCAGATCGGCTCCGATCAGAGCGGCCAGCGGAATGAGCCACTGGTTGCGGCTGCCGACGATGCTTCGCGCGATATGCGGAGCGATCAGACCTACGAAACCGATGGAGCCGACGGCGGAGACGGAAATGCCGGCCAGCGCGACCGCCAGAAGCAGCAGCAGGAAACGCTGCTTCGCGACGTTCAGCCCGAGGGAGGAACTCAATTCGTCTCCCAATTGGAGCACGTTCAGCTTGGCGAAACTCAGCCAGGCGACGGGAAGCAGCACCGCAATCCACGGCAGCAGCGAGAGCGCGTCGGCCCAATCGCGGCTCCACAGGCTGCCGGCCAGCCAGAGCAGCGCCAGATTGATGTCGCTCGGATGCTTGACGATCAAATATTGCGTGCCTGCCTGGAACACGGCTCCGAGGGCGACGCCTATAAGCGCGAGAGAAGCCGGCGCCAGCGTCAGGCGTTTGCTGAGCAGGAGCAGCAGCCCGAAGGCGGCGAGCGCTCCCGCGAAGGCCGCTACAGGCAGCAGATAGCCCGGAGACTTGGGAAACAGGAAGAGGACCGCTGCCGCCAGCAAGCCGGCCCCTTTCGTCAGTCCGATGACGTCGGGACTGGCGAGCGGATTGCGCAGCAGGCTCTGCAGGATGACGCCTGCCGACGCAAGTCCGAAACCGGCGAGAATGCCGGTGACGACCCGGGGCAGACGCACCTCGTGAACGATAAAGAACGCCCGGTTCGGTTCGCGCAGGAGAGACGCGCCGATCTCCCCGAACGAGACGTCGACGGCGCCCGCTTTCAGCGATACGATCGCGAGCGCGACCAGGAGCAGCAGAGCGGCTGCAATCGCGACAGGTTTCCTCATCGGGATCCACCGCCTTGCCTGCGAGCCAGGTAGATGAAGAAGGGCGCCCCGATCGCCGCCGTGACGATGCCGGCCGGTGATTCGTAGGGAAAGGCGATAAAGCGGCTGACGAAGTCCGCGAACAGCAGCAGCGCGGCCCCGAGCAGCCCGGTCAGAGGAGCCACCACATAGAGACTGCGGCTTCCGGTTAACGCTCTGGCGATATGGGGGACGATCAGGCAGACGAAGCCGATCGGTCCGCACAGCGCGACGGCGGAGCCGGCCAGCGCAATCACCAGCAGCATGCCGACAGCGCGAATGAATCGCAGCCGCCCTCCCAGTCCGGCGGCCAGTTCGTCGTCCATCAGCAGCAGCCGGAAGGACGGGAGCAGCAAGGCAAACAGGAGCAGGCCGCTCGCGAAGAACGGGAGCAGGATGCGCACGTTGGTCCACCCGGCTCTGCTTAACGACCCGACCAGCCAGAAGATCATGGTTTCGGAGGAATTCTGGTTCAGGATGATCATTCCCTCCGTTAATGCCGACAGAAAGAAATGAATCGTAATGCCCGCCAGCGCGAGGCGCACATAAGCTTTTTCCCCCGATCCCGCCAACGACCATACAAGCGCCGCCCCTGCGGCCGCCCCGCAGAACGCGAATCCGATCGAAGCCGGCAAGGAAAAGTTCGCGAACGTAACCAGCCCGCATACGACGGCCAGCGCCGCTCCGGCATTAATGCCGAAGACGTGCGGCGAGGCCAGCGGGTTGCGGGTGAGCAGCTGGGTCAGAAGCCCGGCCAGCGCCAATTGCATGCCTACCAGACACGCCGTCAAGGCCCGCGGAAGCCGCAGCGTCTGCACGTATAAATGCTCCTTTTCATGCCCGCGGTAAGTCAGGGCCTCGAATAGAGTCGTCCAGGAGAGAGACACCGTCCCCCATTTCAGGCTGCAAATCATTCCGATAACCAGCAGCGAGAACGAGGCGGAAAAAAGGAAAAGCAGAAACCCGGTCCGTTTCCGCTTTCCCCCGAGCTTGGAAGAGGTCATGTTCTATTCTCCGAGCGCGTTCGCAATATCCTCGATCATTTTCTCCGAGCCGATCAAGCCGCGCGCAAGCGACCAGTCCCGCCGTTCGACCGTGAACACCCGCTCGCTTGCGACGGCGTCCAGCTTGTTCCAGAGCGGATTTTTCTTCCATTCGTCGACGATCGTCACTTCTTCCGTCGGCATCAGGAACAACGCTCCGGGATTCGTCTCCGTCAGCTGCTCGAGAGTAAGCTGAGGGTAAGAGGCCTCGTCCTTGACCGGATCCTCGAAGCCTAAGGAGGCGAGGAACGAGCCCGAGTACGAATGGTCGGAGTGGGCGAAGAAGCCGTTTGGATTGACGACGGCGGGAAGAACGGTCAAGTCCGAAGATTTGATCCTCCGCTTGGCGTCTTCGATGTAAGCCGCGTGCTGTTCGAGACGTTTCGCGCCTTCCTCTTCCCGGCCGACCGTCTTCGCGATAATGCCGTAGTTTTTCAGCATTTGCTCGTAGTCGGCTTGGAAATCGTCCAGCACAAGCAGCGGAGCGATGCTCTTCAGCTGCGGGAACGCTTCCTTGTGTTTATTCAAATCGACGATGATCAGATCGGGCTGCAGCGAGCTGATCAGCTCGATGTTCGGCTCGTAGCGCGAGCCGACCGATTGATAATTCGTCAATTGGTTTCTGACGGCATCCATGAACAGATTGGGATCGCCGTCGTCGGCGACGCCCACGGGCTGTACGCCGAGCGTGACGAGAGCGTCCGTAAAGCCGAATTCCATCGCCACGATCCGTTCCGGGGCGCGGGGAAGCTCGACCGTGCCCAGGGCATCCTCCACGCGAATCGCGGTGTCCTCCTGAGCGGCCTGCGAAGCGGAAGGCGAGGCGGACGGCGACGCGGAAGACGCTGCCGGCGAGCCGGAAGAAGCGGGAGACGATTCGTCCTTCGAGGTATTATTCTTGTCCGACTGTCCGCAGGCGGCCAGCCCCAATACGAGCAAAATGATAAAAACGGCGTTCAGAACGCGTTTGACAGAATACGGCATAACCTGATTCCTCCTGCAAATGATTATTATTCTCAACTGATTTTAGCCGCGATGCCTCTCTCAAGCCATAACTGATCTTAAGATCGGACATGTCATTTTTTTAGATTTTCGACAAAGCGCCGTTGATATTCGCGGGGCGAGCATCCAAGCGTTTGCTTGAATACGCGGCTAAAATGGAAATAATCGGAGAAACCGGCTCTCAGGGCGACTTCTTTGGCGGACAGGCGGGTCTGCTTAAACATCTGCTGGGCTTTCTCGATTCGCAGCCTGCGCAGGTATTGGGTCATCGTAGATCCGGTCCGCTGCTTGAACAGCACCGTATAATGCCCTTCGCTCATGCCGGCGCGCTCGGCGAGCATGGACAGCGTCAGCTTGTTCATATAGTGCTCGTTGATATAGGAAAGCGTCTCGTCGATCGTATTCGATGTCGACTTGTGCGTATTTTTGATCTGCGATTCGTACAGAAAAATATACAGGACCCTTTCGATCATGGCGCGCATTCTGAAGCGGTGGGGAGCGGCTTCCTCTGCGGACATGTCCCGAATGTTGGCGCAGGTGCGAACGAGTTCGTCGAGCATGTAATGGATTTTGACCTCGCTGACCGTATGAAGCGGACCGCGAAGCTCCCACGGAGTATGGGCGGGAAGCGCGCGATAGGCGATAAGCGTGTATTCGGCTTCTTTGGTCCTCGGCACCTCGATCAGGTAAGGAGCGGATGCGGGATGACAGGCAAAGCCCTGCGCGCAGACGATCGGCTCGAGCCCCGGTCCCGACAGCGTGACATGGCCGGTCCGAACGACAAGGAGCACATGGAGATCGGGCGCGAAGTCGAGCGAGAGAGAAGCGCTGTGATTATCGGCGGCCTGCACGACCGGAATCATGGACAGAAGCTGATCAAAGTTCATGGCGGAAATTCCCTTCGATATCGAATCTTCAGCAGCGGCGCAGCGGCGGGAGGCGGATAGAAAAAGGGCCGTGCCTCCACGAGAGAACGACGTCTCTTCATGGCGGCAAGGCCACCGAAAGCTGAGGGGGTCTTACTGGATGATTTCCGGTTCCGGAACAGCCGCTCCGCGGGTGTCCACGGTAACCTTCTTCATCACCTGCGGCGTCTTCGGACGATCGTTGGCGCCTCTAGGCGTGTTCACGATTTCCTGCGCCACTTCGATGCCTTCGATCACTTTGCCGAAGGCCGCGTACGCGCCGTCCAGATGCGGCGAGTCGGCAACCATGATGAAAAACTGGGAGCCCGCGCTGTTCGGGGCCTGCGAGCGAGCCATGGAGAGCACGCCGGTCGTATGCTTCAGATCGTTCTGGAATTTGTTTTGCGCAAACTCCCCTTCGATCGAATAGCCGGGGCCGCCCATGCCCGTTCCGTCCGGGTCGCCGCCCTGGATCATGAAGCCGGGAATGACGCGATGGAAGATCGTCCCGTCGTAGAAGCCTTTGCTCACGAGAGAAACAAAGTTGTTCACCGTGTTCGGCGCGATTTCCGGATACAGTTCGATTTTAATCGTCTTGCCGCTGTCCATCTCGATCGTGACGATCGGATTGTTTGATCCGCCCATTGTAGAATCCTCCTTTTGTTTGCCTCCGCATCCCGTTGCGATCAACAGAAGCGCGAATACCGCAATTAGAGATACGGATAATCGACGACTTACGGATTTCAAGCTCAAACCCCCTTGTCCACGATATCCATTCGTATCATATCATCTGCGCGGGCAGGAATCCACTGTCCTCCGGCCGCGATAAGGGTTAAAATAGAGAAGAGAGCATATGTATATGCTGACATAGAGCCGGGACGAACGAGGTCCGGCCGGTTCTTGGGACGGCGTTGGCCGTTTACGCTTGGTCGGAGGACAAACCATCATGAAATCTGTTTTTCACGTATTGGGCAAGTACCGGATTGCCGCCTTTACGGCGATTCTCCTGATGTTGGTCGAGCTTGCGGTCGAGCTGGTCCAGCCGATGCTGATCTCCAAAATCATCGACGACGGCATCGGGCCGAGCAACGCTCGGGTCGTGATCCTGTGGGGAGCGGTGCTGGTCGGAGGAACGCTGCTGGCCTTCGGCGCCGGAATTTTAAGCTCCTTTTACGCGGCGCACGTCAGCCAGAGCCTGGGCTACGATATCCGCGAGAAGCTCTACGGCAAGGTGCAAGCGTTCTCTTACGCGGCGTTTAACCGCTTCGCTCCTTCGTCGCTGATCACCCGCCTGACGAACGATGTGACGCAAGTGCAGGATACGGTGTTCATGGGTCTCAGATTCATGCTGCGGGTGCCGCTCGTCGTCGCCGGCAGCATGATCATGGCGCTGGTCGTGCACCGGGAGCTCGGGTTTCTGCTGCTGCTGACCGTGCCGATCCTCGTCCTGTTTATTTTGTGGATGGTGAAAAAAGCCGCCGTGCTGTTCGGCAGAGTCCAGCGGCGTCTCGATGCGGTGAACGGCGTTATGCAGGAAAACTTGACGGGAATACGTCTGATTCGCGTGTTCGTGCGCGGAGACCGGGAGACCGAGCGCTTCGCCCGGCACAGCGGAGAGCTGATGCAGAGCTCGACGTCGGCGCAGCGGCTGACCGAGATCACGCAGCCGTTCATCGTCCTGATCATGAACGCGGGCATTATCGCGGTGCTGTGGTTCGGGCACCTGGACATTCAGACCGGAAGCGCGACGACCGGCGAGGTGGTGGCGATCGTGAACTATTCGCTGCGGACGGCGGGCGCCCTGTCGGCCCTGTCGATGCTGGTGTCGGCGTTCTCGCGGGCCCGGGCTTCGGCCGGGCGGATCGAGGAGACGCTGCTTGCGGACGACGGCGGAACGGACGCCGCGGCGAGCGGTCCGGCTTCCCTCGGGGAGAAGGCCGAGCCGGTCGACGGAAGCGTCTCGTTCGAACGGGTGAGCTTCCGGTACCCGGAATCGGAAGCTTACGCTCTCGAGGACGTGACCTTCCGGGCCGGCGCGGGAGATACGGTGGCGATTCTCGGCGCGACCGGCGCGGGCAAGTCCTCTTTGGTGCAGCTGATTGTGCGGCTGTACGAGGAGGAGCGGGGCACGATTCGCATCGGCGGCCGCAAGGCGCGGGAATGGGACGTGCGCCGGCTGCGCGACAGAATCGGTTACGTGCCGCAGGAGGTGGTGCTGTTCACGGGCACCATTCGCGACAATATCGCCTGGGGCGCCCCGGAGGCGAGCGACGAGGAGATCGTCGCGGCGGCCCGGCGGGCGCAGATTCACGAGACGATCGCGGGATTGCCGCAGGGCTACGGCACGATGCTTGGGCAGCGCGGCGTCAACCTGTCCGGCGGCCAGAAGCAGCGCATCTCGATCGCGCGCGCGCTCGTGCGCAATCCGGCGATTCTGGTGCTGGACGACAGCACGAGCGCGCTGGACGTGCGCACGGAAGCGGCATTGCTCGGGGCGTTGGAAGGCATGGCGTGCACGACGTTCCTGATCACGCAGAAGATCAGCTCCGCCATGAACGCGGATTTGATTCTGCTGCTGGACGACGGACGCCTGATCGCCCAAGGCGGACATCGCCAGCTGCTGTCCGGCAGCGCCTTGTACCGCCGCATCTACGAATCGCAATACGGGGAGGAGGAGTCTCATGTGGAAAGCGCTAAGTGACCCTCTTCACTATCCGAGATCGCAAGCGCTGGCCGAACGGACGCCGGCGGCGCAGGAGACCCAAGCCAAGCGTCCGAAGAGAAAAGCAAAGAACTGGCAGGCAACGTTAAAACGAATATGGGGGTATTTGGCTCGCCGCAAAGGGATGCTAAGCCTCGTTCTGCTGATGGTGCTGGTCAGCTCGGGTCTTTCCCTGCTCGGCCCCTATATGATCGGCGTGGCCATCGACCGCTACCTGGAAGGGAGCGGAGGAACGCCCTGGCTGCTGTTTCTGGCGGCGCTCGCGGCGGTATATATTCTCGGCTCGGTCGCGGGATGGCTGCAGAACGTATGGATGATCTCGATCGCGCAGGAAACGGTGTACCGGATGAGGCTCGATCTGTTCCGGCATTTGCACCGGCTGCCGATTCCGTTCTTCGCCAAGCGGCAGCGCGGCGAGCTGATGAGCCGGATGACCAACGATATGGACAACGTCAGCTCCACGCTGAACAGCTCCGCGATCCAGGTTTTCTCCAGCGCGCTCATCCTCGTCGGCACCGTCATCGTGATGCTGATTTTAAGTCCGCTGCTCATGGTGCTGACCTTCCTGGTCGTGCCCTTGATGTCGGCGGGCATGAAGTGGATTACGCGTCGAACGGGCGTGCTGTTCCAGGAGCGGCAGCGCAATCTCGGAGAATTGAACGGCTATATCGAGGAGACGCTGTCGGGCCAGCGCATCGTCAAAGCCTTCTCCCAGGAGGAGACGGTCATTGGCGAATTCGGCGAACGGAACGACCGGATCAGGCTGTCCGGCTTCTGGGCGCAGACGATTTCCGGCTTCATTCCGAAGCTGATGAACGGCTTGAACAACTTGAGCTACGCCGTCATCGTCGGGGTCGGAGGCCTGCTGGCCATTCGCGGGGCGATTACGGTCGGCGTAATCGTCGTGTTCGTCGAGTATGCCAGACAGTTTACGCGTCCGCTTAACGATCTCGCCAACCAGTGGAATACACTGCTCTCCGCCATCGCCGGCGCGGAGCGCGTGTTCGAGATTCTGGACGAGGAGGACGAGACGAAGGACGAGGGCGGCGCCCGTCCGATTCGGGCGGTGCGGGGCGCCGTGTCCTTCTCCGACGTCATCTTCTCCTACGTTCCCGGCGAGCAGACGCTGAAGGGGATCAGCTTCGAGGCGAAGCCGGGCGAGACGATCGCGATTATCGGGCCGACCGGCGCGGGCAAAACCTCGCTTATCCAGCTGCTTTCGCGGTTCTACGAGGCCGATTCGGGAACGATCGCGGTTGACGGCCGCGATATTCGGACGATTGAGCGAGCGAGCCTGCGCTCCCATATGGCCTTCGTGCTGCAGGACTCGTTCCTGTTCGAAGGAACGATCCGCGAGAATATTCGTTACGGCAAACCCGAAGCGAGCGACGAGGAGGTCGTGAGGGCCGCCGAGCTGGCGAACGCGCATTCCTTCATCGCGCGTCTGCCCGGCGGCTACGACAAGGTGCTGCAAGGGGACGGCGGGGGGATCAGCCAAGGGCAGAAGCAGCTGCTCGCCATCGCCAGGGCGATTCTGGCCGACCCCGCCATTCTGGTGCTGGACGAGGCGACGAGCAGCATCGATACGGTCACGGAAATTAAAATCCAGGAAGGCCTGCAGCGGCTGATGGAGGGTCGGACGAGCTTCGTCATCGCCCACCGGCTGAATACGATTCGGCGCGCGGACCGGATTCTCGTATTGAAGGACGGCAGGCTGCTGGAGCAGGGCTCCCACGAAGAGCTGCTTGCCCGGCCCGGACTGTACAGCGAAATGGTGCGCGGCCACGTGCAATTCTCGTAAACGGGAAGGAGGGAAGACGATGGATTACTCGGCCGAAGACGTCGCGGCCTGGATGTTCGGCGAGCTTAGAAGCGCCGGCGTGCTGTACCAGGCCGCGGCGATCGAGCATATTAAAGCGCATTTCGGAGAACGGTTCGTCTACGTCAACGAGAACGGGAACGCTTCGATCGACAAGGAGGTCAAGAAGGCGTTCAAGAAGCTCCACGGCGGCAAGGCGGCGTGGGACCGGGACGCTTTCTACTGGGGCTGGACTTCGGCGATCAAGGTCTGAAGTCAGGCCAGCTTCTTGACGATCAATACGGGCGTGGCCTTCTTGACCCGATCGTACAGCCAGTGCACCTCCTTGTTATGCATGCGGATGCAGCCGGCCGATACGTATTTGCCGATCGACTTCTCGTTGTTGTTGCCGTGAATGCCGTAGGCGAAAGAGGTTTTGCCGTTAACGGTCACTTCCAGGCCGAGCCAGCGGTCTCCCAGCGGGTTTTTGGGATCTCCGCCTTTGATGTTTTCTTTGTAATAAGGGCGGTTTTTGATTTTCTCGCGAATGGTGAACAGGCCTTCCGGCGTATAGGAGGGCTTCTTCCCCGTGGCGACGGAGAACGACTTGACCAGCTTCCCTTTCTCGAAGAAATGCAATTGGTTCGTCGATTTGTCGATGAGGATAAACTGCTCGTATTCGACATATTTCTTCGCCAGTTTCACCGTTTGCGTCTGGGCGGAAGCGACGGCCGGAACGAGCAGCAGGGCGGACAGGAACAGCAGGACGCGGCACCACAAAGCGGTTTTCATGCGTATCGGCCTCCCGGGATGATCTGTCTAATCTATATATGCGACATCTCGGGAAAAATGGCTTGATTCTCGGTTTTTAAGCGCGAATAGGACAAAATGCGGGAGCATAGGGGAGCGCCGGGGAAGCGGTTTTTGACATCGACGCCGTTTCGGATCAGGACGCTGTTCCGCTGCCGTCTATCCGGGCCGTCAGCGACGTAGCCGGCTCGAAAGGGCGGCAGCGGGTTCGGCTTATCTGGTCCGCAGCTCGAACATTTCGCAAGCGGCGCGGTCGTGGTAGGCCAGATCGCCGACGCCGGTCTGGATGACGACGGTGCGGGAATCGAAGCGCACGATGACCCCGCCGGAATCGATGATATGATCGTCCTTGAACACCCGGATGCGGGCGTGTCTCTCCAAAGCTTCCTGGAAATCTTGATCGGTCACCAAGCGAATGTTAAGGGCCACGGAGACTCCTCCTTCCTCTTCCTTATCGCGAAGGGGAACGTCCCTGCAAGCGATAGTAGTGGAGTCTATTATACCTCGTAAACGGGCTTGACTACAGATACCGGGCTCTCGTGGCGGAGATAGTGTCCGAAATTTTCGTTTCCAGCGCATAGATTTTGGACTGCTGGGCGACGATCGACTTGAAGGACGCAACGAGCGAGGCCAGCGCGTTGCCCGCGCTGCCGGCATCGTTCTTCTTCAGCGCGTACTTGAAGTTGGACCAGACGGGAGACAGGCCGTTCCTCGTCGCGCTGAGGCTGCTGCGCTGAGCCCTGATCTGGACTTTGAGAGAATCGATAGCCGCAAGAGAATCGCGCGCGGCTTTGATTTTGCCCGAGGCCGCGGTTTTGACCGCCTTGTGGGCGGCTTCTTTCTTTTTGATATCTTCGCGGGCGGCCTGGACGGACAGCTTCATTACTTGGGCTTGAAGGCTCAAGGCGCTGCTCAGCGTTTTGCTCTTTAAGGATTTGGCCAGCGACAGCTGTTTGTTAAGCGCCGTATAGCCGTCGAACAGAGGCTTGTAGCGGGTTTTCGCCTGCTGGACGTCCGCGGCCGACCGGCTTACTTTGGCGGCGTCGATCTCGCGGATTTGTTTGCGAACGAGGATGACGGCTTCCTCGTTGCGGTACTGCAGCGCTTTGACTTTGGCCGCGGCGTCTTTGTCCGCCTTGAGTTGGGTGCCAAGCTCGGCATACAGCTCCCGCAGCCGGGCTCCCTTCTTCGCGTCCGCGGAAGCGGCGGTTTTGTCGAGAGAGGCCTTGAGCGACGAGGTCAGCTCGATGGCCGCGGCGGAGACGCCGGCGGGCAGGGCGACGATCAGGGCGACGAAGAACAGGATAAACGGAACGAGGCGGGACGGCATTTTCAACGACATGACGGATTCCTCCCTTGGTTGGTGTGGACGGCAAAAAGCACCCGCAAGAAGGCTGGCTCAGCCTTGCTTACGGGTGCTTCCGTCGTAAGTGGAAAAATATCGTATTGTTGCTTCAATATACCGGACTTTGGAAGGAGTGTCAAGCGCCGGAGCGAATCCGGAGACTGTTCGGAGGCTTTCCGGCACGGCCGGGACGAGGGCGGAGAATTTGGTCGAAAACCGTTCCGCAGACCCGTCTTATTGCGTCGGAGCCCTCCGTATGGCACTCTTATCTTAGACGAACGGAAGTCGAATATTTCAGCGATCGGCTGATCGGGAAAGGGTGCGACAGAGCATGGATTTGATGCTGGAGGGAAAATCGGTGTTCGTGGCGGCGGCGAGCAAGGGTCTGGGCAAGGCCGTGGCGCTGCAGTACGCGAAGGAAGGGGCCAAGGTGACGATTGCGAGCCGAAGCCTGGACAGATTGGTCGAAGCGCGCAACGACATTCGGGAGCGGACCGGGGTCGAGGTGTCGATGATCGAAATGGACGCGTCCAAAGGAGAGGACGTCAGCCATGCGATCCGCACGGCCGCCGCTACGGCGGACGGCCTGGACGTGCTTGTCACGAACGCCGGCGGTCCGCGGGGAGGCTTCTTCTCCGACATGGAGGACGCCGACTGGACGCAGGGCTTCGAGCTGAGCCTGCTGAGCACGATTCGCATGATCCGCGAGGCGCTGCCGTTCATGAAATCGGCGGGCGGAGGCCGGATCGTCAATCTGACGTCGGTCTCCATCAAGCAGCCGATCGACGGATTGATTCTGTCCAACGTCTTCCGCGCGGGCGTCTACGCTCTGACGAAAAGCTTGGCGACGGAGCTGGCGGAGTCCGGTATTCTCGTCAACACCGTCGCTCCCGGCCGGATCGGGACCGACCGAATCGCCGAGCTCGACGCCAAGAAGGCCGCGGATCGGGGACGGACGGTCGAGGACATCCGGGCGGAGGCCGAACGGCTGATTCCGCTCGGCCGCGCGGGGACGCCGGAGGAGTTCGCGAGACACGCCGTCTTTTACGGCTCGTTCGCCAACACGTATGTCACCGGGCAAGCTCTGCTTGTCGACGGCGGAATGGTCAAGGGCTTGTGAGAACCAATGAAAAGGCGTTCCTGCCGAGTGCGGCGGGGAACGCCTTTTTGGGATGCGCCGGGCTGCCGGGCGCGCTACGTTCGGAATTCGTCGGATTCGGCTTCGGCTTCGGCGAAGTCGGGCACCAAATAGAACGCGATATTCGTCAGCTTGCGCGCCATGTAGTCGATCGAGCGGAATCGCTCGTTTTCCAGCCATTCGCGGAGGAGGCCGATCGTTCCGTGTGCGGCGAATGTCGCGCGAGACTCGTCGAGAAGGCTGGCCTGCATCCAGTTTTTGAGCAAGGCGGACAAATAGACGACGAACTCGATATCCCGAAGCCGCCGGAGATAAAACGAACCGTGCAAATGCACGTGCTCGCATAGGGCCGCGTTATGCCGCATGAGCCACTCTCGCGGACCGAGGGACCGGACGTCCTCCATACTTCCCCCGGAGTTGTAGAACCGGCTCAGCTCGTCCAGAACTCGTCGCGTCGCCCGGCCGAGCAAGTCGAATTTGTCTTCGAAATGCAGATAAAACGTCGAGCGGCTCACTCCCGCTTTTTTCACGATATCGTTCACCGTAATTTTGTCGATCGGATACCTCGCGAAGAGCCTGTAGAAGGCTTCGATGATGTATTCGCATGCGGAATCCAACGGCTTCTCGCTCATTGCGCTCACCGCGGCTTTCTCCAGGAATGGACATTTCCGCCCGTTTTGTCGCTTGAACCGCGCTCGGACAGGCTTCTACAATGATTATAGCATCAACCAAAAACCTGATCATTTGCGACGGAGGGATAACGAATGCCGAAAGTATATGTCATTACCGGCGGAGCCGGAGGGATGGGGAAAGCGATCGCGCGGCGTTTTTGCCAAAAGGGAACCGTGCTGCTGGCGGATGTGTCGGCGGAGCGGCTGGAGCAGGCCGCGGCCGAGCTGCAGCCGCTCGCCGCGGCACAGGTAGCGCATAGAGTTGTCGACATCACGGATGAAGACCAGGTTAACGAGCTGGCCGTCGCCGCTTCCGGACTCGGGGAGCTCGGGGCTATAATCCATACGGGCGGTCTGTCTCCGACAATGGCCGATGCGAGAAGAATACTGGAGGTCAATTCGATCGGTACGGGATACGTTCTTAAAGCCTTTCTGCCGCTTGCGGGTCAGGGATGCGCAGCCGTATGCGTCGCTTCAATGGCCGGACACAGCACGCCGAGGAACGCGGCATACGACTCTATTTTGACTCAGCCGCTCGCTCCCGATTTTGTCGAGAGGATGATGCCGTTCACGCAAGATAATCCGGGCGCGGCATACGGTCTTTCCAAGCTTGGAGTGATTCTGATGGTCGAAGACCAAGCGTGGGAGTGGGGGCGGAAAGGGGCGCGGATCGTGTCCGTCTCCCCGGGGACGATCGATACGCCTATGGGCAGGCAGGAAGCCGCCCGGCAGCCGATGATGAAGCAATTGCTGGATATGACTCCGCTGGGCAGGGAGGGAACGGCCGATGAGATCGCGGCGGCCGTCGAATTTCTGTGCAGCGGGGAAAGCTCCTACATCACCGGCACGGATTTGCGCGTAGACGGCGGCACAACGGCCAATGTGCAGAAATTGAATCGACAGAAATAGATCGCAACGGGTTTCTCCAGAGGCCGTCAGAACAGGGCGGGCTGCTCCGCAATGCATTCCTCCGTGTCGTTCTTCACGCTGCCGACGATCGGGGAGACGGGGTAGGCGCGCATCTTTTCCGCCGGATAGGGCCGCAGCATCGCCATAAGCGACTCGACATCGTCGTTGCCGCGGTCCAGCCACGAAGCTTCGTCCTCCGGACTCAGAATGGCCGGCATTCGATCGTGAATGTCGGCCATGAGCCGGTTGGGGGCCGTCGTAATGATCGTGCACGTGCCGAGCTTGCGGCCGTCCGGAGTCTGCCACGTATCGTACAGCCCCGCCATCGAGAACAAAGCCCCGTCCTTCATCGTAATGCGCATCGGCTGCTTGCGGCCGCCGTCCTTCCTCCACTCGTAGAAACCGTCCGCCGGAACGATCGCTCTTTTTCTCCCCACGAGTTTTTTGAACGAAGCCTTCTCCAGCAGCGTCTCCGCCCGCGCGTTAATCATCTTGCTCCCGATTTTGTCGTCCGCGGCCCAGGAAGGCACGAGCCCCCAGCGAAGCTCGCCGAGCCGATTGTTCTTCCCGTCGTGGATGACCGCCCACACATCCTGCGTTGGAGCCACGTTGTAGCGGGGCGTATGATATCTGGCCATCGGCTGCTCGATCAGATAACGCCGGATCAGCTCGTCGATCGTCGCCACGACCGTAAATCGTCCGCACATCGCCCGTCCCTCCTTTTAAGCCCATTGAATCATAGCGGCACTCGCCGTTCAAGCGAATTTTTTCGCGGCTCCCGGAGGGCGGGCTGAACCGTGCGGTCACCCTTGGGCCAATTTTTGATACAATAGAGTAGACTACATTTCCAAGGGAGGTTGAAAATTGATACGGTTACCCAAGTATATTCATAACTCACAGGGTACACTGTGGTTGACCGAGGACGAGAGGGACAATTTGAAAATCAGCTACCGCATCAAGGAAGTCTTATTCGAGGAATCGAGCCCGTTTCAGCATGTGATGGTGCTGGATTCGTTCGATTTCGGTCCCATGCTCGTGCTCGACGGCGTTGTCCAGACGACATCGAAGGACGGGCATATTTACAATGAAATGATTACCCACGTTCCGTTGTCGGTCCACCCGCGTCCCCAAGACGTGCTGATTATCGGCGGAGGAGATTGCGGAGCCGCGAAAGAAGCGGCCAAGTACGAGAGCGTTCGGCGGATCGATCTGGTCGAGATCGACGAAGCCGTCGTGAGGGCCAGCAAACGTTATATGCCGGAAGTATCCGGCAACCTGTCCGATCCGCGCGTCCATTATTACTATGACGACGGCGTCGATTTTGCCAAGCGGGCGTCCGCGGCCTACGACGTCATTATCGTCGATTCGTCCGACCCGGTAGGCCCGGCGCAAATGCTGTTCGAGCCGGCCTTCTACGAAAGCCTGCACCGGGCGCTGCGCGAGGACGGACTTATGGTCTGCCAGAGCCAGTCCCCGATATTTCACGGCGACATCATGGAGCAGACGTATCGGCGAATCGGACATATTTTTCCTCACACCCGTCTATATACGGCCGTCGTTCCGACTTATCCGGGAGGCCTGTGGAGCTTCACGCTGGGCTCCAAGCGAGAGCTGCCCGAACCGGAACGAATCCGTTTCAATAAAACCGCATCGTATGCGAATCAGGAGCTTGTGCGCCGCTGCTTCTCTCTGCCGGCCTTCCTGAAGGAAAGGCTGGAGCTGTCGGCGGACGCCGCCCGGGCGCATTAATCGGGAGGTGTTTGAAGCAGGCGCGGTTCCGTATCGGCATAATTGCTGCCGGCACGGTCCGCTCCTCTTCGACGCGGCTTATCGGAATAAGTCTATGGACCTAATTTCGAAGGAAATTTTTGTCCGATTATGATATAATAGTCGAAATTGCTTTTCATCTGCGGGAGTGGCAGTCGGCTGGCCGGGTTGCCGCGCGGATGAGTCGGCTGCCGGAGGAACGTCATGTTCGAGAGAGCGCTGCCGCCCGTTCAGACTTACGAGGCGAGGGACGGCAAATCGTTATGCTACCGTCATTACGGAGCGGAATCGGGTAAAATCGTCATATTGCTGCACGGCATTTCCGAGGACGGACAGTATTTGCATCCGCTGGCCGAGTTTATCTCGGGCAACGGACTGGCGCAGGTCGTCGTGCCGGATTTAAGGGGCTACGGCTTTCATCCCGTGCGCCGGGGGGACGTGGAGTATATCGGACAGTACGACCACGATCTGGAGGACTTGGTAGGCTGGCTGCGGAACAAGTCGGGCGACGAGCCGGACATCATTCTCGCCGGACACTCCCAGGGGGGCGGCAATGCGATCCGGATGGCCCGGCGCCGTCTCGCCAAGCGGATCGGCGGTTATTTGCTGCTGGCTCCGTCCGTTCATCCGGAAGCGCCGATCAATCACAAGAAGGACCCGTGGAGCGAGCTTCAGGTGGACAAGTTCCGCTTCGCGGTGTTGTCTGCGCTCAATGCGATCGGGCTGCGATTCTGGAACGGGCGGACCGTTCTGCGCATCGACAAGCCGCTCGAACGCCGGCACGGACGCGAGACGCTGGAGCTGAGCTACAGGCTGCTGCAGTCGAGAACGACGAAGGCCAAGTACATAAAGGATTTGCGGGCGATGACCCAGCCGACGCTTGTGCTGGTCGGCGAGAAGGACGAGATGTTCCTGCCGGGACAATACGCGCCTCTGTTCGCCGAATGCCGTCAGGCCAAGGTCAGCCTTATTCGGGACAGCGATCACGACGGCATCCTGTCGGACAAGGCGGCGCTGAAAGAAGTGGAGAGCTGGTTTAAAGCGTTAGGGGAATGAGAGGGAAACGGGATGCCAAAAAAGAACGAGGAGAAACAAACGAAGGCGCCGGCCAAAAAGCCGGCCTCTCCCGCTTCGTCGTCTTCGGCCGTAAGCGACGCTCTGCTGGAAATGCAGCAGACGGGAGGCAACCAGCAGGCGCTGGGCATGCTCGGCACGGTGCCCCCCACGGCGACGCCCTCCGCGAATACGTTCAGCGTCAGCTCGGAAGGCTTCCAATATCAGCTGCCGCAGGCGCCGCTGATTCAGGAGTTCAATCAGGAATTGTTAACCGGATATTCGCACGCCCCGAGCGCGAGCGATCGGGAGCTGTTCCCCGACCTGAACCGAGAGGAGGACGGACGGCGCTTGGCGGAGCTGAGCGGGCCTTCGGACCGGGCCGCGTTGGTGAGGGAGGCTCGGGACCAGGGCCATTCGCACAGTTACGTCCGGCTTGACGCCGCCTCTCCCTCCGTACGGGGGAAGAGGCACAGGCTGGGCCGAATGCAGGGCAAAAACCAGCGCGGGCAGCAGAGAGAGCAGCATTTCTACGACGCCGGCGGCAAGTTCACGCCCTATCCGCGAGAGGCCGAGCATCTTGAGGACATGACGTCTTCGAGCACAAGCACGCAAGAGGTATGGAAGGCGCTCGACGCCGTCAATCGCGGCGAGAAAGTGCCGGAAGGCTTCGAGGGTCGCGAACGGGAGCTGATGTCGGTTCCGACCATTACGAATCTCTCGGAAGTGCAGCGATCGCCGCTCATGGGAGCGGTCAGCAATATGGAAATCGCCAATCAAGCCCACACGACCGGAACGCCGAAGCCGTTCGGGGAAGCTTTCGGGGACTCGGAGGAGCGCGAGGTCAAGAAGAAGCGCAAGAGGAAGACGGGGGATGCGGACGCGGATTCGGACTCCGACGAATTGAAGACAAAAGCGTTCAACTTCCCGGGATCGATCAGCTCGACGGGCGCGGGAGCCGTTCATCAGTTCCAGGCGGTGGAAGAGTCGATCATGAAGGGCGAGATGTCGGACGAAGCCGTCAGAAAACGCGTCAAAAGAGCTCCCGAAGCCGGTACGGTGGAGGAAGCGCGAGGCTTCGCGGTCAAGAAGAAAAAGGCGCTGCTCGGCACGTTCCAGGACCGCCTGCAGATGACGGACGTCTCCTCCGCCCAGCGGGAGCCGGACGAGGCGGATCGCGAATTGGCGACGCTGATGCGGCTGAGATCCGGACTGCGGCGCAACGCGATGCCGCAGATGGGGCTGCTGCGGGGGGGACTGCGCACGCTGGAGAAGACGACGGCTTCCGCCTCGTCCTCCGCTCCGACGGACAAGCTGCCTCCCGAAGCGTTCGATCCCGGCTACGAGGTCGACGACAACGATTTCGTCCCTGAGTCGAATGAGCAAGAGCCCGACGACGACGAGAACGTATGGGCCGGGCTCGAAGAAGAGGAAGAAGAAAGCCATCCGGCGACAAAATAATATTAAAAAAAGCCTTTGGAATACCGCTCCCGGTTTCCAAAGGCTTTTCATTATGCGCCCGGCATGGGCCTCGGCGGCAGGGACCAATATTCACTCGATCTGGCGACGGCTGTGGCTGCGGCTCACGGATGGGAGGGGAAGCTTGCTTTTTATGCGAGCTTTTTTTCTATGACCGGCCATCAGCCGTAGTTTTATTCTCATACATGAACTCGAAGGAATCGCGCCCCCTCTACTCTACCAACCCTCTTTGCGTCCCGGCAGGCCAATTCGTGCAGCTGCCCGCCTTAGCGGTCTGGCAGGCCGTTACGGAGGCCAATTCGTGCAGCTGCCCGCCTTTAGCGGTCTGGCAGGCCGTTACGGAGGCCAATTCGTGCAGTTGCCCGCTTTTAGCGGTCTGAGAGGCCGTTACGGAGGCCCATTCGTGCAGTTGCCTGCTTTTAGCGGTCTGAGAGGCCGTTACGAAGGTTCATTCGTGCAGTTGCCCGCTTTTAGCGGTCTGAGAGGCTGTTACGGAGGCCAATTCAGGCAACTGCCCACTTTTAGCGGTCTGAGAGGCCGTTACTGGGCGGCTTCGACCGATTTTGGAGCCTGAAGACTCGAAGAATGGAATGGTGCTCAAATAGACGGCGTTGTTCTAAGGAATCGTGTATCGGCGCACGAATGGGGCTCAAATAGACGGCGTTGTTCTAAGGAATCGTGTATCGGCGCACGAATGGGGCTCAAATAGACGGCGTTGTTCTAAGGAATCGGGTATCGGCGCATGAATGGTGCTCAAATAGACGGCGTTGTTCTAAGGAATCGTGTATCGGCGCATGAACGGGGCTCAAATAGACGACGTTGTTCTAAGGAATCGTACATCGGCGCACGAATGGGGCTCAAATAGACGGCGTTGTTCTAAGGAATCGTACATCGGCGCTCAAACGGGTCTTAAATAGACGGCGTTGTTCTAAAGAATCGTACATCGGCGCACGAATGGTGCTCAAATAGACGACGTTGTTCTAAGGAATCGTCTATCGGTGCATGAACGGCGCACCATTGGCGCACGATCGGCGCACGGATGAGGTCATGACGAAAAAGCTTAATTGGTATTTCGCGCTTTCGTACTTCAAGAGACCTCAACAAGCCAATGTAAGACAATCGGTCAACCGCGATTTTTTTCCGTTGATTTAGTCAAATAATCGTTAATCGCTTGCGTAGAAAACGGATTCGACATCTATTAGCATAAAGATACAAAACAAACGAAGCTGGTGATGACTTGAAGGGCGACACGATTTCTTCCCTGCCGGGCGCGGGAGCGCAGAGACCGCCGGGCGAGCTCCGCAAGAGCAAGGACGGAGTATGGAGCCGGTTCGCGCGGCAGTGGGACTACCAACTGATGATACTGCCGTCTATCGCGTTCATCATCGTCTTCAGCTACATTCCGATGTGGGGCGTGCTGATTTCTTTTCAAGAGTACAATTTGTTCAAAGGGTTCGGAGACAGTCCGTGGGTGGGGTTCTACCATTTCCGGATGTTCTTCGAATCGCCGGAGTTCTGGAACATCATGCGCAATACGCTGGCCATCAGCCTGTTGAAGCTGTTTATCGCCTTCCCGGCTCCGATCATCCTCGCGCTCATGCTGAACGAAGTCAGGAACGCGCTGTTCAAGAGAGTCGTGCAGACGATTACCTATATTCCGCACTTCATCTCCTGGGTCGTCGTATCCGGTCTGGTGTTCTCGATGCTGGCCGTCGACAACGGGCCCGTCAACGACGTGCTGATCCAGTTTTCGCTCATTAAGGAACCGATCAACTGGCTGTCCACGCCGGAATATTTCTGGGGCATTCTCGTCTCCGTCGGCGTGTGGAAGGAAATCGGCTTCGGCTCGATCGTCTATCTCGCGGCCATCGCGGGCATCGACCCGGCGCTGTACGAGGCGGCGGCGATGGACGGGGCCAACCGCTTCAAGCAGATTTTTCTGATTACGATACCGAGCATTTCGCCGGTCATTATCATTTTCCTCATCCTGGGGGTCGGCAACATCCTGAACGCGGGCTTCGAAGACATTCTGCTGATGACGAAAAATCTGTCCAACGGAATCGTCATGCCGTACGCCGAAGTTATCGACACCTATGTCTACCAGATGGGCATTCACAATCAGAGATATTCGTACGCGACGGCGGCAGGCCTTTTCAAGTCGGTGCTCAGCGTAATCATGCTCTTCATCGCCAACGGCATCGCCCGGCGTCTGGGCAAGGCAAGCCTGTGGTAGGACCACGCGATTCTCAGGAAACGGAAGCGATAAGATGAAATTAAACTTCTCGGACAAAGTGCTGCAAACCGTCATTTACGTCCTGCTCGTCCTGCTGGCCTTCATGACGTTTTACCCTTTCTGGAACTCTCTCGCCATCTCTTTTAACGTGGGGAGCGATACTTCGCTGGGAGGAATTACGTTCTGGCCGCGGAAGTTCACATTGGAGAATTACGAGATCGTGTTTAAGGACAAGCGGATCTTCCAGGCCTATCTCATTACGATCGCCCGGACCGTTATCGGAACGGCCGTCTCGATGTTTTTCACCGCATTGTTCGCGTACGGCTTGTCCAAGAAAGGCATCGTCTTCAAAAAAGGGTATATGATCGTCTGCATTGTGACGATGTATTTCAGCGGCGGTTTAATTCCGTACTTTATTCTCGTGTATCATTTGAACCTTTACAATACGTTCACGTTTCTGATTATTCACGGGATGATCAACGTCTACAACATGATCATCTTCCGCACCTTCTTCCAGGAGCTGCCCGACGGCCTGGAGGAGTCGGCAAGAATCGACGGGTGCTCGAACTTCGGCGTCTTCTTCCGCGTCGTCGTCCCGATCTCGGGACCGGTCGTCGCCACGCTGGCGCTGTTCACAGCAGTCGGCTTGTGGAACGATTGGTTCACGCCCGCCGTATTTATCGGCAACCAGGATCTGATTCCGCTGCAGACGCTGCTCGTGCAGATCGTCAACGCCGGACAGACGGCGACGCTGATCGCCAATCTGAATTCGTACGCGCAGAGCGCCGTACAGAATTCCGTCACCGTCAAGGCGCTGCAGATGGCGACGATGATGGTCGCCACGCTGCCGATCCTCGTCGTCTACCCGTTCCTGCAAAAGTATTTCGTCAAGGGCGCGCTGGTAGGCTCGCTGAAGGAGTAGGTTTTCCATTGCGGTTATACGCGGTGTCTGCATGCGGCATCCGCTTATGACATATACCAATTCGACAAATCAGAGAGGGGAAAGAACATGAAGTTCAAGAAAAGCGCAAGCCTGGTCACGGGAAGCGTGTTGACGCTCAGCTTGCTGCTCTCGGCTTGCTCCGGCAACAACGGCGGCAATGCCAGTCCTTCGGCTTCGCAGCCGGCAAGCCAGCCGGCGGCCAGTCCGTCGGAAACCGCACCCGCAAGCGCTTCGGACAACCCTGCCGATTCCGGCGACGTTCAATCCAAGGTCAAGCCGGTGGAGTTTTCCCTGTTCGTCAATTACGACTGGTACACGGCGCCGACCTGGGAGGAGCGTCCGCAAGGCCAATGGATTACGGATAATCTGCAAGTGACTTTGAAACCGGTTCAATCGAACGGCGCCGCCGCGCAGAAGCTGAACACGATGATCGTCTCCAACGAGCTTCCGGACGTGATCGTCTCCGACCGCGGCAAAGATATCGAACGTCTGCAGCAAGCCGGCAAGCTCGTCGCGCTCGATCCGTTCCTGGAGAAGTATCCGGAATACGTGCAGACGGTCGGCGAGAAGACGCTGAACATGCTCCGCAGCGAGGACGGCAAGCTGTATCAGCTGCCGAACTGGTTCATTAACGGCGAGAACGGCAACGGCAACGCGGCTTACCTCGTCGAGAAGAAAATCTACAAAGCGCTCGGTTCCCCTCCGCTCGAGACGTGGGAAGATCTGGAGTCTTATCTGAAGCTCGTAAAAGAGAAATATCCGAATATCGTTCCGCTGGACTTCGGCGAAGTCCGCGGCGAAGGCGAGGACGTGCAGATGGTCGGCATGCTGTACAGCGGCGCGGCCAACGGCGCGACTCCGGCCTTTATCTCTCCGGGCTCGGGTTCGATCTTCGGCATTCCGAGCGGCAGCGATCTGACTTCGATTTACAAGGATCAAGGCTTCAAGGATACGGCGCTATACAGCAGCAAGCTGTTCCGCCAAGGCCTGACCTCCGGAGATATGTTCACGCAAACGCGGGACCAGATTCTGGAGAAGCTGAAGAAGGGCCAAATCGCCGTGTTCGGCGCCTACGACTCCGTTGTGGAAGGCATCGGCCGCGAGGCGAACAACCTGCTGAAGGCCGTCGATCCGGAGGACGGATACGATGTCATCTGGCCGGTTCACAAAGCGGACGTGGACAGAAATCAAGTGTTCCCGTCGGGCTACAATACGCTGGGCTGGAACGTTAACGTCATTACGACGAACGCGAAGGACCCGGAAGCGATCTTCTCGTACTACAACTGGGCGTCCAGCCCGCAAGGCCAGCAAATTATTTTCTTCGGGCCTCCGGGATTGTTCTACGATTCGGTCGAGGACGGCGTTCCGATTCCGAACGATGCGTACATCAACCGCGATCTCAAACAGTACGACGAGCTGAAAATCGGCGAATTCAACTGGAGCGGCAATACCGCTTACGTCGATTCCACGAAGGGCAAGCGCGAGCAGCTGCTGCCTGACGCGGCTCAGGACTGGACGACGGTCGCGCAGACGACCGTATCGTTCAAGACGTCGCGCGACGTCACCGAGTTCTCCAATCTCGAGCCGGCTCCGAATTCGGAGGAAGGCATTATCGCGCAGCGTCTGAGAGATTATCACAAGCAATTGATTCCGAAGCTTCTGTTCGCCAAGAGCGACGAGGAAGTGCTCGGCCTCATCGACAAGGCCGACGAGGAAGCGACGAAGATCGGCTACGACAAGCTGCTGGCCTGGAAGGCCGAGCAGTGGCAGGCCAACCTGCAGAAGCTGGCCGGCAATTAATCTATCCCAAAGCGTTAAGAGAGGGTATACTCAACATACCCTCTCTTTTCTCCATAAAAGGAGCGCATAGACGATATGTACAAAGCCGTATTGGTGGACGACGAGAAGTACGATCTCGAAGGCTTGCGCCGGCTGATTCCCTGGGAGGAGCTCGGCATCGAAGTCGTGTGCAGCGAGAATCGCTCGCTGGCCGCGCTGAGCTATATCGATCAATACCCGATCGACATTCTTGTAACCGATATCAAAATGCCGGTGCTGACCGGTCTTGAGCTGTCGCGCAAAGCGCAGGAGAAAAACCCGAGCCTGAAAACCATCTTCATCAGCGGCTACCAGGATTTCGAATACGCCAAGGCGGCGCTGAATCTGAAGGCGGACGGGTATTTGCTCAAGCCGATCGACGACGACGAGGTGGCGGAGCTGCTGAGGAAGGTCGTCGCGGAAATCGAAGAGGCGCGCAAGCAGCTGGAGGAGCAGCAGCACTTCGAAGAGTCGTTCGCCTATATTCGCGGAGATTTTCTGCTGCATCTGCTGGAAGGGAAGACGGACAAGGAGGCGCTGTCGTTTTTCCTCGCGAGATATCCGAAACCGCTTCCTTCCGGAGCCGCGAGAGCCGTCGTCGTCGAGCTGGACGACGCCTTGTGGAAGATGAACCGTTCTCCCGAGGCGGGCCGCGCGGAATTGAAGGCGGCCGTCAGAGCGATCGCCGATTATGTCGAGGAGCGCGAGCTCGGGGCGTGGTGCGAGGTGTCGGATTCCCAGCTCGCCTTCGTCTACGAAGGGGAGTCGGCAAGACTGGAGCAGGAGCTGACGGCTTTGGGCGCGCACGTCGGAAGCCTGACCTCGTATACGCTGACCTCAAGCTACGGGGAGCCGGCCCATTTTCCCGATGAAATCTCCCGTTCTTACGCCCAAGCGAAGGAACTGATCGGCAACAAAATGTTTCTCGGCAAAAATCGGGTCATTCCGCCGCAATCCGCCAAGCTGCAAATTTCCAAGGACGCCAAAGATTTGAACGCGAGCCTGGAAGCGATGTTCGCGGCCGTCGCCAACTACGCGCTTGTCCATATTTGCGATTGCATGGACGAACTGTTCGACAACGTCCGTTTCTTCGAGCAGCCGGTGCAGGTGTACAGCTTTTCGATTCATATCGCTTCCAAGCTGGAGGCTTATTTGAGCACGGTCAACGAGACTTACGAAAGCCTGCTGGGCTGGGGCTTCGAGCACCTGGACGTCGTGCGGCAGTTCGAGACGGCGGAGGATATTAAATCGTGGCTGCGCAAGACGCTGTTCGAAATATCCGAGCGGCTGTTCCTGAAGAAGCAGACGAAGGGACGACGGCTCATCGAGCCGATCGAGCAGTACATCCTGGCGAATCTCGCCCAGGAAATTACGCTGCGGGAAATCGCGAACAAATTCTCCTATTCGGCGAACCATATGGGTTACCTGTTCAAGGAACAGACCGGCGAGAGTTTTAACGAGTATCTGGTGCGCAACCGGATGGAGAGGGCGCGGGCGCTGTTGAAGGACCCTGCCCTGAAAATCTACGAGGTCGCCGACCGGGTCGGCTACAAGAGCCTGGCCTACTTCAGCAGGCTGTTTCGCGAGCAATTCGGGATTACGCCCGGAGATTATCGAAAGCAGAGTGGATAACGATGTTCAAGAAGCCGAACGCCTACATTCCGCTGCGGTATAAGCTGCTCAGCTCGTATTTGCTGCTCGTCATGACTCCGGTGCTCGTTCTCGGCAGCTATTCCTACTTCACGTCGGTCAAGTCGAGCGAGGAGCATACCCGCGGCAACCTGGAAATCGCGGTCCGGCAAATCGCCAGCAACGTCGACTACCGGCTGAGCGACGTGATTCGGAGCTCGGACGATATTTTCGCCGACCAGCCGCTGTCCCGGATTTTGTCGGGCTATTATCTGGATTACGAGAAGTATACGATCATGACCCAATATATTTTGCCGAAGCTGGAGTCCGCGGCGAACTTGCCCGTATTGGACGCGAAGCTGTCGGTTTATTTGAGCAACACCAATATTAGCGAATATTACTATATCAGCGATTTTTACTATAAAGACGAGATGGAGAAAGCAAACAGCCAGGGGCAGGAGACGAGAGGGCGCCAATACTCCATCTATCACCTGAACCGGATCGAAAACAAACCGTGGTACCGCTCCTTGTCCTCCGCGTACGATTTCAAAACGTGGATGCAGGTCGAGGACGACGTCACCCGCGGCAGCATCTCGTTCCTGCGTCCGGTCATCAATTACGATACGCTGCTGCCGATCGGACTCATCCGCATGAGCGCCAAGCTCAAAGACATTTTCTTCGACGTGGATTTTACGCAGCTGGGCGACGACAGCCTGCTGTTCGTCGTGAACGGCAGCGACGAGCTGCTCTACACGAGCTCGCTAGACGAGATGAACCCGAACATTCTGACGGTGGCCAAGAACGGATTCAGCGGCCCTCCGGATCGCTATATGCAGATCAGACAGCCGATCGCCAACATGGACGCCGAACTCGTCGCCTGGATTCCGACTTCGTCGTTCCAGGAAAATTCCCAGAGAGTCCGCAATCTGACGATCTGGATCAGCCTCGTCAGCCTGATCGTGCTGACGGCCATCAGTTGGCTCGTATCGCGCTATTTCTCCAAACGGTTCATGAAGCTGATCCGCTCGCTTAAAGCTTTTAAGGAGGGAGATTTTCACAAGCGGATGGTCGTGCCGGGCAACGACGAGTTCTCCCAGATCGGGGATGCGTTCAACGACATGGCTTCCAATATGGAGAAGCTGATCGACGAGGTGTATTTAAGCAAGCTGGAGAAAAAAGAGGTCGAGCTGCAGGTGCTTCATTCGCAGATGAATCCTCATTTCCTGTACAACACCTTCTCCTCGATCAGCCGGATGGCCAAGCTCGGCGAAATCGACAAAATGCACGAAATGGTGCGCGCGCTGGCGAAGTTTTACCGGCTGTCGCTCAACAAGGGAGAGATGATCATCTCCATCGAGAAGGAACTGCAGATCATTCAGTCCTATATCGATATCCAGAAAATCAAGTTTGCCGACCGGATCGTCGCGGAGTACGACATCGACGAGGCCGCGCTCGGGTACGAGACGATCAAGTTCATTCTGCAGCCGTTCGTCGAAAATTCGATCGAGCATGCCTGGTACGACGACGAGATCCATGTGCGCATTCGCATCGCGCTGGAGGGGGACGACGTCGTCATGCAGGTGGAGGACAACGGGATCGGCATGAAGGAAGAGCTGGTCGAGCAGGTGCTCGATCCGACGGAGAAAGGGGTCGGCTACGGCATCCGCAACGTCGACCAGCGCATCAAGCTGCAATTCGGCAAAGGCTGCGGCGTGTCGATCGACAGCTCGATCGGGGAGGGAACGACCGTAACGATCCGTTTCCCGAAATATGTGCGTTGATTTTGAATACATTTCGTTGATGCCTGCAGTGTTTGTGCAAGCGCTTCCTCGCTAGAATGGGAGTTAAACTCCATAATAGCGAGGAGAAATGTGCTTATATGAGAAGGAATGTTTCCTTGTTGCTCGCGTTCATGATGCTGATCGGCGCGCTGCAGCCGGCCGCCGGATTCGCGGCGCCCTCCGGGGAGACCCCGGACAGACCCGCCGGCCACTGGGCGGCGGAGGCGTTAAACAAATGGAAGGACCGCGGGCTGCTGCAGGGCGACGAGACGGGCGATCTCCGGCCGGACAGGCCGATCTCCCGGGCCGAGTTCGCCGCGCTCGTCAATCGGCTGCTGAGACTGCCCGAAGCGGGCGATTCCGGCTTCGCCGACGTGAAGCCGGGAGCCTGGTACGCCTCCGACATCGCCAAGGCGCAAGCGGCGGGCTACTTGACCGGATATCCGGACCATACGGCCAGGCCGCTTCATCCGATTACCAGGGAAGAGGCGGCGGTCGTACTGGCTCGCGTGTTCCAACTGGAGCCGGAGGAGGACGCCGCGGCGCCCGCGTTCGAGGATGCGGAAGCCATCGGCGCGTATGCGCGCGGAGCCGTGGCCGCCATGTCGGGGAACGGCTATTTGACGGGCTACAAGGACGGAACGTTCCGGAGCAAGCGTTCGATCACGCGGGCGGAAGCGGTGTCGGTCATGGACAGAATCGCGCCGCGAATCGTGAGCGAAGCGGGCGCAAGCGAGCTGCCCGAAGCGGAGGGGAATGTGCTGGTTAACGCGTCCGGAACGGTATTGCGGAATACGACGATTTTCGGCGATCTTTACTTGACCGAGGGGATTGGGGAAGGCGACGTGGCGCTGGAAGGGGTAACCGTTACCGGCACCACGTTCGTCCTCGGAGGCGGAGAAAACAGTCTCCGGCTGACCGATTCCAAGCTGAACGAGATTAAAGTGCTGAAGCGCAATCACAAGCTGCGCGTTCTGCTGCAGGGAACGTCGACCGCCGGCAGCGTTCGCGCGAACAGCGGAGCGATCCTGGAGAACGGCACGGACAACGGGGAAGCGTTCGGAGAGGTCGTGATCTCCGGTTCCCTGCCGCCGGAGGCCACAGTCAGATTGATCGGGCGTTTCGCGAAGGTAGGGACGGAGGCCCGGCCTGCGGGAGGAGAAGCGATCACGATCGTCGTCGACGGTACGATCGACGTATTGGAATTGAATTTTCGGGCGAACCTCGTCGTTGCGGCCGGAGGCTCCGTCGGGACGGTGAAGCTGGGGCCGACGGCTGCGGGAAGCGTGCTGGAAGGGAAGGTCGGCGCGATCGACAACGCGGCGGACGGCGTGACGCACGACGGACAGAACGTGCCCAAGGGAGCTTCCGCTTCCGAAACGGGCGCGGACGGCGGCTCGGGCAGCGGTTCGAGCGGCTCCGGGGGCGGTTCGTCCAGCGGCGTCTTCCGTCCGGCCGCTTCGCGGGGAACGGCGGCCGGCACGACGAAGGTCGCGTCCGGCGTGCCGGCGGGCCGTCATCTGGCGATTCTGGTGTCGCACAGCGCGATCGAAGCGCCGCCCGCAGGCGCGGCCGCTCCGACCGGGGGAACGGTAATGAATCCGTATTCGCCGGGCACGGATATCGGCGGCGTGGATGCCGAGATCAATAAATATGTCGGCGTCTATTTGCTGGACGCCAGTCATAAGGTTGTCGACTTCCGGCAGATCGAGCTGACGGAGGCCAGCATTGCGCCGAAGCGGTGGAATCTCGTCTGGAACGACGAGTTCGACGGGCCCGGCATCGACGAGACGAAATGGAACTTCGTCGAGAAGGGCGACGGCTTCGGCAACGGCGAGCTGCAGTTCTACACCCGGCGTCCCAAGAACGCGCGCGTGGAGCAGGGCGCGCTCGTCATCGAAGCTCATAAGGAAAGCTATCAGGACATGAATTATACGTCGGCGAAGCTGACGACGGAGAACAAGGGCCGCTGGACGTACGGCAAATACGAGATTCGCGCCAAGCTTCCCGAAGGACGGGGACTGTGGCCCGCCATCTGGATGATGCCGCAGGATATGGACATGTACGGCACGTGGCCGGCCTCCGGCGAGATCGACATTATGGAGCTGATCGGGCAGGAGCCCGGAACGGCGCACGGAACGCTGCATTACGGCAATCCGCATACGAGCACGGGTTATTCCTACGCCCTCCCCGAGGGAGAAAGCTTCGCCGACGAGTATCACACGTTCGCGATGGAGTGGGAGCCGGGAGAGATGCGCTGGTACGTGGACGGCATCCTGTACGCGACGCAGAACGACTGGTTCGCGCTGGGCGCTTCGCAGCCCGTCGATTATACGTATCCGGCTCCGTTCGACCGCGATTTCTATATGCAGTTGAACGTGGCCGTCGGCGGCACGTGGCCGGGCAATCCGGACGACGCGATCTTCGCGGGCGAGCGGAAGATGGAAGTCGATTACGTGCGCGTCTACGAGATGGATTCGCAATACGGCTACCGCAAGCCTGCCGCGGAGCGTCCCGGGCAGCGCGACCAGGGCGGCGTTACTCCGCCCAAAGCGCCGCTGCCCGACGGCAATCTGATCTATAACGGCGGGTTCGACGGCAGCGATCCGGCCGCTCCCGGAATCGAAGGCGTGACGGGCTCCGATTATTGGGGCTTCCTCGTCGGCTTCGACGGTGAGGCCACGGTGCAGAACGACGGCGGCGCGATGAAGGTCGACGTAACGAATACGGGCAGCGCGAACTATTCCGTACAGCTCGTGCAGCAGCCCGTGCCGCTGCAATTCGGCGAGACGTACAAGGTGTCGTTCGACGCGCGGGCCGCGTCCGCCGACCGGCCGCTCGCCGTCAAGCTGGGCAGCGGCGGCGACGGGGGCTGGAAGGATTACGCCGAGCATTCTTTTAACCTGAATACGTCGATGACGGCTTACGAATTTACGTTCAAGATGCAGGCGTACACGCACAATAACGCCCGGATCGAGCTGAATTTCGGGGGAGCCGTCGGTCCGGTCTGGATCGACAACGTCAGAGTCGCGAAGACGGACGCCGAGGAAACGGATAACCGCGCCCCTCTGACCGACGGCAATTACGTGTACAACGGCTCGTTCGATCTGGGCAAGGCCGGATTGGCGTATTGGACCTGGCAGACGGGAGCGTCGGCTTCGGCCGTCGCGGCCGCGGGAACGGCGGCGGAAGGAAAGCCGCTTGTGGCGAGCATCTCCGCCGGAGGGAACGGCTCCGAGGCCGTTCAGTTGACGCAGAGCGAGATTTACCTGAAGAGGAACGCCTATTACGTCGTTTCGTTCGACGGCAAATCTACGGTTCCTTCGGATATCCGGCTGGAGGTCGCGGATGCCGCGACCGGCGAGAGCTACTCCGGCGTTCGAACGATCGCGCTGACGACGGAGCTTCAGCGGAAGCAATTTTATTTCTATTTCGATTCCCCGGACGATCGCAAGACGAAGCTGCGGGTGCTGCTGGGGGGCTCCGCGAGAACCGTCACGCTGGACGACTTCCGCATCGACGAGCGGGCTCTTGCCGTCGTGGCCGACGAGCCGGTCTACATCCAGGCCGAGCATTATTTCTATCAAAGCGGAATCCGTTTGGAAGCAAGCGGCAGCGGGAGCAATTACGCGGACTCGTTCGAGGTAGGAGACTCGCTCGAATATTTGATCGACGTTGCGCAGACGGGCTCGTACCGTCTGGCTTACCGCGTTGCGTCCGGCGGCGGCGAGATCCGGCTTTCCTCCGACGGCAGCGTTCTGGGAACGACCGCGATAGCCGATACGGCAGGCGGTTGGGAGACTTGCGTGAGCGAGCCCGTCTCGCTCTCCGCGGGCAAGCAGATGATCAAGCTGGAGGCCGTCTCGGGCGAGATGAAGCTGAGCTGGCTCGCGATTGCGGCCGGAGAGGGAGACTTCCCGGACGACGATGCGGGCAATCTGATCCGCAATGGGCAGTTCAACGACGGCCTGGAGCAGTGGGGCTTCTGGACGGAGGCGGCTGCCGTGCCGTCCAATGATGCCGGCAAGCTGAAAATATCCGTCAGCAACGTCGGCGGGCAGTCGTGGAGCGTGCAAGCGACCCAATCGGACGTCGCATTGGAGGCCGGCAAGTATTATACGCTGTCGTTCGACGCCAGCGCGTCCGCCCCCCGAAAAATCGGCCTGGCGATCGAGAGGGCGAACAACACCGGGATTCTGCCGAACCGGACGATCGACTTGACGACCTCGACCGCTTCCTTCGCGCTCGAATTCGGCGTGGGAGGAGCGGCGGAAATCGGCAAGCTGGTGTTTTTCCTGGGCAACGTCGGCGACGCGGGGGCGATCGGCAGCCACCAGATCTGGATCGACAACGTCAAGCTGAGGGAGACGAACAAGGCTCCGTCGCTGTCCGCGAGCGTCGAGTCGGGAACGGCGCCGGGAACGACGCTTATCCGGGCGACGCCGGACGACGGCCATCATCTGGCCGTGTCGATCGGGAGCTCGGCGGTTCCCGTGCCGAACGTCGGCGACAGGGTGCCCGGGACGGGGAACGTCGTCAATCCGTACGCGAGCGGCGACGATCTGTTCGGCGCGGATGCGTCGTCCAATCGTTACGCAGCCGTCTATGAGGCGAACGCGAGCAACGAGATCGTCAGGTTTAAGCTGTTTGCGCTGACCGAGCAGGACATTCGGGCGGGCGAAGCGACGGAACCCGCGCCCGAGCTCGCGACAAGCGCGATTCAGCCGGGCGGCTCGCACGCGACGACGCGGATTTCCGCAAGCGTCGCGCCGGGTCATCATCTGGTCGCGAAAGTGTCGCATCTGCCGATTCCGACGCCGAACGTCGGCTCGCGCGCTCCGACCGGAGGCACCGTC
Source organism: Cohnella cellulosilytica (assembly GCF_042431195.1). Lineage (NCBI taxonomy): Bacteria > Bacillati > Bacillota > Bacilli > Caryophanales > Paenibacillaceae > Cohnella > Cohnella cellulosilytica. Next base: position 52,194 of record NZ_JBHMDN010000007.1, on the reverse strand, counting down.
GTTAATCCGTACGCTGCGGGCACGGATCTGTCGGGAGTCGACGCGGAGACGAACAAATACGTCGGCTTGTACGAGGCGGACGCCGAGCATCGCATCGTCGGGTTCAAGCTGATCGAGCTGGGCGAGCCGCAAGTCAAAAGCGAGCAATGGCAGCTCGTCTGGAGCGACGAATTCGAAGGCCCGGCGATCGACGGCTCGAAGTGGAACTTCGTTCAAGGCGGGGGAGGATACGGCAACCAGGAGCTGCAAAATTATACGAACCGTCCGGAGAACGTCCGCATCGAGAACGGGGAACTGGTGCTGGAAGCCCGCAAGGAAAATTACGAGGGCTCCGATTATACGTCGGCGAAGCTGGAGACGAACAACAAGGCGATGTGGACGTACGGCCGGTACGAGATTCGGGCGCAGCTCCCGGAAGGCCAGGGGCTGTGGCCGGCGATCTGGATGATGCCGCACGATATGGACGTCTACGGCACGTGGCCGGCTTCCGGGGAGATCGATATCATGGAAGCGCTGGGACACGAGCCCGGTACGGTTCACGGCACGCTGCACTACGGCGTCGAGCACGCCAACACCGGCTACAGCTACACGCTTCCCGGCGGCAGGAAGTTCACGGACGACTTCCATACGTTCGCCGTCGAGTGGGAGCCGGGCGAGCTGAGATTTTACGCGGACGATATTTTGTACGCCGTGCAGAACGACTGGTTTGCTTACGGCTACGAGCATCCGGACGTCTATACGTATCCGGCTCCGTTCGACCGCGATTTCTATATGCAGTTGAACGTGGCGGTGGGCGGGGTATGGCCGGGCAATCCGGACGCCTCCACCGTATTCCCGCAGCGTATGAAGGTCGACTACGTGAGGGTTTATCAGCTCGACGAGGCGAATTATCGTCCAGTTCCGGGCGAACGCCCGGGACCGCGGGATACGAGCGGCATCGTGGGAGAAGCGAAAGCGCCGACGGCGGACGGCAATTACGTGTACAACGGCTCGTTCGATCAGGACGATCCGGCTGTGGAAGGCATCGCGGGAGTGGCCGGCACCGACTACTGGACGTTCGTCAGCGGCTTCGGCGCGCAAGCGTCGGTCTCGAACGCGGGCGGCAAGATGAAGGTGGACATCGCGAACGGCGGCGATGCCACGTATGCGGTGCAGTTGATTCAGAAGCCGATTCCGCTGCGGACGGGAAAATCGTATAAGGTGACCTTAAACGCCCGGGCTTCGGCCAACCGCAGCATCGAGGTGAAGCTGAGCCAGGGCGGAGAAGGAGGCTGGACCGATTACGGCAAGGGCGGCATGGCCGTCACGACCGAGGAGGGGACGTACTCCTACGCGTTCCGCATGCTGTCCGGCACGCACTATACGGCCCGCCTGGAGATCAACCTGGGCGGGGCGGCAGGCTCCGTCTGGATCGACGATGTCCGGTTCGAGGAAGTGACGGACGATACGGCGGTGGAGCGGCAACCGCTTGGGGACGGCAATTACGTGTACAACGGACAGTTCGAGCTGGGCAATAACTACTTGTCCTATTGGACGTTCGAGACGGCCGGAGGAGCCGCGGCCGAGGCGCAGGTCGACAGACGTATCGGGCACCGCGAATTTCACGCCGCGATCGCGGACGGGGGAGCGTCGGCGGAGGCGGTGCGGCTGAAGCAGGGAGGTCTTCCTCTCGAGCAGGGCAGCTGGTACAAGGTGGCGTTCCGGGCACGTGCGGAGGCGCCGCGGCAGATCGAACTGGCGATTGCGGGCAAGCGCGAGGACTTCGCGCTGTCGACCGCGAACGCAGAGTACGAGTTCGTATTCCAGATGACCGATCCCGATACGTTGGCGGGCGAGCTGGCGTTCCTGCTCGGAGGGGACGATGCGGACGCGTATATCGACAATGTGGCGCTGAAGCGTTACTTTCCGCCTCTAAGCGTCATGCGGAGAGCGGAGCAGTTCGAAACGGTGAACGGCGCGGCGTTAAAGCCGAAGACGGGCGGAGGGCATTATGCGGCCTTCGCCGATGCCGGGGATTTCATTGAAGGCGCGATCGATGTTGCCGAAGCGGGCGAGTATATCGTCTCCTACAAGGTATCCGCCATCGGAGCGGGCAAAGCTCTGAACGTTGCGCTGGACGAGGGAGCCGCGACGGCTCTATCCGTGCCGGCCACGCACGGCTACGAGAAATGGGCCGTCGTAACGGAACTGGTCGCTTTGTCTGCCGGCAGCCACACGTGGAGACTGTCGGGCGAGGGTGTCAATCTGGACTGGATCGAGCTGGCGCCGAATCTGGTCGCCAATGCGGAGATGGACGCCGAGGAGCCTTGGACGCTGTGGGTCGGCACCGAGGATTGGGCCGGGAACGCGTCCGCTTCGTTCGGAATCGAGAACGGTGAGGCCGTGCTGGACATCGGCAGCGTGGGCTCGCAGTTCTGGAGCGTGCAGTTCAACCAGATCGGCGCGGCGCTTAAGCAGGGCAAGCAGTACCGGTTGTCCTTCGACGCCCGTTCCACGGTCGCCCGGCAAATACGCGTCGCCGTAGAGATCGACGGCGGGGATCCGCAATATTTGCTTAGAACGGTCGACCTCGGCGGCGGCATGACCCGGTACAGCTTCGACTTCGACATGACCCGGGTCAGCCGGGACGACGTCAAGATCAACTTCATCGTCGGCAACGTTTCCGGGGGCGTCGCGCCGCACCGGATCTATCTGGACAACGTGTTCCTCGCGGAGACGGCCGAAACGGTGCCCGAGCTCGGCGGAGGAGCGCTCGAAAATCTGGCGCTGAATCGGTCGGCGACGGCAACGAGCGGCAATGCGCAGCTGGCCTTCGACGGCAATCCCGCGACTCGCTGGGAGTCGGCGCAGAGCGATCCGCAGTCGATCAGGGTCGATCTTGGCGGCGTCAAGGAGATCGACAGCGTGAAGCTGGTCTGGGAGGCGGCATACGGCAAAGCCTATGCGATCGAGGTTTCCGAGGACGGCGCGAGCTGGAGCACGGCGTTCGCGACGCACGGCGGCAACGGCGGAACGGACGAGATCCGGTTCGTGCCGGTGTCGGCCAGGTACGTCAAGCTGACCGGAACGGCCCGTGGCACGCCTTACGGGTATTCCTTGTACGAGTTCGCGGTTTATCCGCACGATCCGGGGTACGTTGTCGAACCGGCCGCTCCTCCCGTATTGGAGGCCGATACGACGAATGCGATCATCAAGCGCGACGCGGAGATCGCGTTCGCGGACGACGAGACGTGGAGGAACGGCATCGCTTCGGTCAAGGTGAACGGAACGGCCTTGGCGTATGGAACGGAATACACGGTCGAGGACTTCGCGCCGACCGAGCCGACACGGAAGAAGCTCGTCATTAAAGCAAGCGCGTTTCCGACCGCAGGAGATTACGTCGTTACGGTCGAATCGCTGCGTTACCAGGACGCTGTCGTCGTGCAGACGATATCCCGGATTCCGCCGACGACCGATCTGGCGGCCGGCAGACCGGCGGGGGCGCACACCGCTTCTTCGGGCAATGCCGCCATGGCGTTCGACGGCAATTCCGGCACGCGCTGGGAATCGGAGACAAGCGATCCCCAATGGATTCAGGTCGATCTTGGCGACACGTACGAGATCGGTCGGATCAAGCTGTCTTGGGAAGGGGCGTACGGCAAAGCTTACGCGGTAGAGGTCTCCGAGGACGGATCGCATTGGCAGGAAGTGTACGCGACGGCGGACGGCGACGGCGGCATCGATACGTTCAGCTTCCCGGCCGTGCAGGCGCGTTATGTGAAGCTGACCGGAACGGTGCGGATCAACGAGGCATGGAGCTATTCGATCTGGGACTTCGAGGTGTATCCGTACGATCCGAGCGGCCTGCTGACGCCGCCGCTGCTGATCGCGGATACGACGGGCAATACGATCGGGCAGGCGGTCAGCGTCGCCTTCGCCGACGACCCGGCCTGGAGAACGGCGATTACGGACATCCGGATCGATTCCGTCAGCGTTGCCGATTCCGTCTATGCGAACGCGGGAACGATCGACATTCCGGCCGCGCTTCTTCCGACGGCGAAGGACTATGAGATCAGAGTCGTCGCGGTCGGCTACGGCGACGCGGTCGTCATCCAGCCGGTGCTGCCGATAAATCTCGCTGCCGGTCCGGGTGTGACGGCGGAGGCTTCTTCCGGGGAGGAGGCAGCGGAGCTGGCGATTGACGGCAATCCGGGTACTCGTTGGGAAAGCGTGCATGGCGTCGACCCGCAATGGATTACGGTAAATCTGGGTGCAAGCTACACGATCAGCCAGTTGGTCATCGATTGGGAGGGCGCCCGAGCCTCTGCGTATACGGTGGAAGTATCCGTGAACGGAACGGACTGGGAAGAGGCGTACTCGATGACAAATCCGATCGGTCTGAAGGATACGCTGATTTTCGCTCCCGTTGTCGCTCGATATGTGAAAATTACCGGAACGGAGAGAGCGATGCCCCCTTACGGATATTCGATTTACGAGATCGCGATCTATTAATCTGGGAGGACGAACGAGGCTGTTCCACAAGTAAACAGAGTGATATCAAAAGACGACAATGGTATAAGCCGCATCTGTCTCCTGAGGCAATTTTCGGGAGATAGATGCTTTTTCTCTTTTTCTACGACCGACTAATCGATGTACATGAACTCGCCTGAGTCTCTTTAAGCAAGCATGTACAAAATAGATTAACCTCTCGTTATAACTCTACCCGTACTCTGACATGCAATGCTTTTCACCGACTCCGAGAGATCGGCTATTGTGGCGTGAAAAGGCGAGAGTGGCGGGTCAATGTTCTAAGGAATCGGTTATCGTGGCGTGAAAAGGCGAGAATGGAGGGGGCGATGTTCTAAGGAATCGGTTATCGTGGCGGAAAAAGGCGGGAATGGAGGGGCGATGTTCTAAGGAATCGGTTATCGTGGCGCGAGAAGGCGAGAATGGAGGGGCGATGTTCTAAGGAATCGGTTATCGAGGCGCGAAAAGGCGGGAATGGAGGGGCGATGTTCTAAGGAATCGGTTATCGTGGCGCGAAAAGGTGGGAGTGGCGGGACAATGTTCTAAGGAATCGGCTATTGTGGCGCGAGAAGGCGGGAATGGAGGGGCAATGTTCTAAGGAATCGGTTATCGTAGCGTAAAAAGTCGAGAATGGAGGGGCGATGTTCTAAGGAATCGGTTATCGTGGTGTGAAAAGGCGGGAATGGAGGGGCGATGTTCTAAGGAATCGGTTATCGTAGCGTGAAAAGGCGAGAATGGAGGGGCGATATTCTAAGGAATCGGTTATCGAGGGGGGGCTAGGGAAGAGAGCATCGGCGCTCCAATGAAGTTCTGTCGAATAAGTAAGTGGGTTAATGGATGGAGAAACATCTTCGCATATACTGGATCGTGAGCATAAAAACAGGGGATGTCTCTTAGGTCGCATATAGACCTTTTGAGACATCCCCCTGCGCATTCCCGCTCCAACGGAGGGGTTTCTTTACCGTGAGGCTTGAAGTTAGACGATAGAAGTTAGCGGTTACTGAGAGTAGATTTCCAGCTCCCAGAGGGAGTAGCCGTAAGGCGTTCCGCGCTGGGTGCCGGTGAGCTTCACGTAGCGGGCGCTTACCGGAGCGAAGGGGATATCGTCGATGCCGCCGTTGCCGGTCGTCGTCGAGTAGACGGTCGACCAGGAGCTGCCGTCGGTCGATACTTCAATCGCATAGCTGGAGGCGTAGGCCCCTTCCCAATTCAGGTAGACGCGCCCGACGGTCGCCGGGGCGCCGAGATCGACGCTGATCCACTGCGGATCGCTGAACGCCGACTCCCAGCGCGTGCCCGGATCGCCGTCGACGGCCCAGGAGCCCGCCGTAATCGGATTGGCCGAGGTGGCGACGCTCTTATTCCGCGCCAGATTCACGGGCGCGCCGGACGTGCCGTAAATCTGGAATTCCCAGAGGGAGTAGCCGTAAGGCGTCCCGCGCTGGGTGCCGGTAAGCCTCACATAGCGGGCGCTGACCGGCGTGATCGGGATGTCGTCGATGCCGCCGTCGCCGGTCGTCGTCGAGTAGACGGTCGACCAGGAGCTGCCGTTCGTCGAAACCTCGATCGCATAAGCGCTTCCGTAGGCGGCTTCCCAATTCAGGACGATCCGGTCGACGGTCGCCGTCGTTTCAAGATCGATCTGAATCCACTGCGGATCGCTGAACGCCGATTCCCAGCGGCTTCCGGTATTGCCGTCGACCGCGAGAGAAGCGCTTTGCAGCTGCCCCGCAGAGGAGGTGGCCGGCCTGCCGAGCGCCAGGTTCGTGCCGCCCGGATTGCCCGTGCCTCCCGAAGGCAGGACGGTCTGCGAGACGGAAGCGTCGCTGTATCCGCCGGCCTGCACGGATACCGAATAGGCGCCCGCCTGCGGGAAAACGGAGGCGTTCAGAGTCAGCTTGCCCGCCGAGACGGCATACTGTCCCGAGGACAGGGCCGCGCCGTTCACTCTTACGCCGGTAATCGCGCCGCGCCAGGCGGCATTGTCCGCGAATGTCAGCTCGATCGGCTGTCCGACCGTGTTTTGCGTCGTATCCGCGGTTAACGACGGCGGAGTTTGCAAGCCGGGATTGCTGCCCGTGGGATTAACCTTGGCCAGCGTTTTGGCTGCGACCGTCGCGGTGCCCGTAACTCCTCCGGCGTTGCGGAACGTGACCGTAATCGGCGCGTTCGTCGGATTCCAGACGAGCGCGGAATAGGCCGCGCCGTTCTTGTAGACCGTCGCGCTGTAGCCTCCGGTCGCCCAGATGTCCTTCGTACGTTGGCCGAGAGACGCCATGGAGTGCACGAACCAGTAGGTGTTGAACACCTCGTTCTGCTGCATGCCCGCCGTATTCCACTTGGCCAGCACGGCCTGCGGATTGCTGAGCGCCTGAATCGGCCAGACGATGTGGTACCAGTCGGTCTCTGGCCCGCCGTTGTCCGCGACGAAGCCGTTGTAAAGAGCGGAAGCTTTGGCCGGATCGAATCCGTAGCTCGTCAAATATTCGGCGGTCGGCAGCCAGTGGATGCCGTACACGTAGACCGGGTCTCCGTTAAAGAACGTGCCGAAGAAATTGGAGCTGCCGTATACCTGGCCGACCGATTTGTAAGGATAGTTGGGATGCCAGTTGTCGTTGTCGTAGTTAAACCAGTATTGCTCCACCGCTTTCAGCTCGGTCGTGAACCCGTAGATGGCGGTATCCCGATATGCGGTGTTGCCGGTAAGCACGCTCCACATGTACTGGCCGACCCAGCCGAACAGCGATTCCCCGGCCGCCTCCTGGTTGTTGCCGCTGTCGTTGTCGGCGTACCCGCCTGCCCAGGAATGGCCCTCGTAAGGGTCGAAATTCCGCAGGAACGGATACATCGGATCGGTTTTCGAAGGATTGGCGTAATCCCGGATCAGGTGCTCGATCATCGGGCTGAATTTGTCCCGGAAATCCTGATCGTAGGTGGCCAGGACGGCGGAAGCGAATACATAGTAGCCGTAGGTGAAATGGTGGTCGGTAATGCCCGTGTTGGCGCCGAATTCGCTTGTCTTGTAGTACATCGTTCCCCAGGTCGGATCGTAATACATGAAATAATCGGGTTCTCCCTGGGTGTACGTATACCAGTCGCTCAGCACCGTTTTCATTCGGGCGAGGAACAGAGACTTGTAATCGGCCGCGCCGATCTGGTCGGCGATCAGAACGCCCATCGCCAACGGGTGCAATACCTTGCCCTGCCAGTAGGCGTCGGCGCGCATCGGATTCGTCGCCGTATCCTGGTCCAGCAGCGCCAAATACTGCAGCAGCGTCTGGCGGGAATAGGTCGGATCGTTCGGCTCCGTAAACTGCGGGACGATGCCGTAGAACCGGTCCGACGTCGTGAACGAATTGCCCTCGCGCACTTTCATCGTCCCCCGGATGGAAGCGTAGCTGCGGGACGTAAGCGGCGAGGTCGTAATTTTCCACTGGTGCGGCAGGAGCGCCATCAGCGTTGTCGTCGGGAAGCCGGAGCGCTTCTGCGCGGTCGTCGCGTTAAAGACGGTCGTCACCTCGGAGGTGGCCGGATTAAAGGACGGGGATACCGCCGTGTTCGTTACGAAAGCGTAAGCGTGCTGATAGTAGTAGTTCAAGTCTCCGACGGCGGGCAGAGAGGCCAGCGACAAATAATTTTGCCCGCCGCCAAGCTGCAGCTTCACCTTGGAGCCGACCCGCTTAAACGTCGTTCCCGGCGGAGCGAAAATACCGTAATAGCGCGTTACCGTCGCCGGAGACGGAGCCCCGTCCGTATTCGTGACGGCGATGCCGATGCGGTCGCCGGTTACCGAAGCGCCGTCCGCGCCCAGAATCGTATTGTTGCCGTCGTCGAAAAACCGGACCGAAGCCGGAAGGTACAGCTCCGGGGAATTCGGATCGCTGAATTCGTTGAACAGATAAGGCGAACCCTTGACGAACGTCGTCTTCATTTTGTCGGTCGCGTTGTCGCTGAGCGAGACGGTGGCGGACCAATCCCCGTAGCCGACGATTTTGTTGGACATGGACGAGGAATTGATGTTGCTCGCCATCAGGAACAGATCCGGACTGCCCGCCGCTTCCTGGGAACGGCCGTTGACCCAACCCGCTCCGGGGTTCAAGACGCTTAGTCCTTGCTTGGTATACTTCGATTTAAGCGGCAGCGTAATGATGCCGTTGCCCAACTGATTGACGAATACCGATTGCCACCAATCGTTGGACGGCAGGGGCCCGGTAATGTTAGCGCCCTTATACAGCGGATATTTCGGCTGCGGCATCGCGATGTCGTTGGTGTAGTAGCTGCCTTGGCCGACCTGGACGGTCGATGGCGTCGGCAGCGGCGGAATCGGGTAGCTGGGCTGCGGATCCCCGGGCACGTAATCGTAAACCGAGAGCTCGAAGATCGAGTAGCCGAAGCTGGTGGCGCGGCTGATGCCCTTCATCCGCACGTAACGTCCGTTGGCGTACAGGGGGATATCCTTCAGGCCCCCGTCTCCGGTCATCTCCCGGTAGACGGTCGTCCAGTCGGAGGCGTTGTTGGACACCTGGACGTCGTACGCCCTGCCGGCCGCCGCTTCCCACTGGATGCGAACGCGTCCGATCGTTCTCGGGCTTCCGAGGTCGACGTAGATCCATTCCCCGTCCGCGGGGTTGGACGACCAACGCGTCGACGTATTTCCGTCTACCGCGTTCTGGGGCAGCGTCGATCCCGGCGGCAAATAGCCCGACTGCTCGTAGGAAGAGGCCGTTACCGGCCGATTCAGGGCGACGTTGGGTCCGAGCACGGCCGGAGGGGGATTGATGCCGCCGGTTCCGTAAATTTCGAATTCGAAGACGGATACTCCGTATTGGGTCAGAAAACGCTCGGTGCTCAGCAAGCGGACGTAACGTCCGCTGCCGGAAAGCGTGATCGTATCGACGCCGCCGTCTCCGGCCGCGGTCGAGTAGATGTCCGTCCAGCTCGCTTCGTCGTTGGATACCTGGATTTTATATGCTTTGGCATAGGCGCCCTCCCAGCGGATGACTACTTGGTCGATCGTCGCCGCAGCGCCCAGATCGACGTAAATCCATTGCGGGTCGGCCCCCCAGGCGCTGCTCCAGCGCGAGCCTGTATTTCCGTCGACGGCCAGATCCGGCGTATTGTTGCCTTCCGTCGAGGAGGCGTAGGCCGTGCGGTCCAGCGAGAGCAGGTAAGATGGAGCCGCGTAAGCCGTCCGGGTCGGGAAGATCTCCGCGAGGCCGGCGACGAGCGTCAGGACAAGGAAGCCGTAGGCCGCCCGAAGCATCGTCTTGCGCAAACGTGCCGCGTTCCTGTTCATGTTTCATTTTCCTCCGTTCATCGATTTGAATTGATTTTTCCAGCTGAAATAACCTCCCCTTCACCCCTTTCCGAAGAGAATCGCCTGCGCTAAAACGCTTACAAATAGGAATTCAGCTAAACCTTAATCCAGCGTGGGCATGAAAACAATGACACAAATCAACGATTTTGCACTCTGATAAAGGAAGTTGGCGTAATTTTGAGGATCTTGAGGGGAAAAGCGGCGGATTAGCCAAAGCGGGAGGCCCGGAAGACCGACGGAGAGGCGGCGGGAACGGGTCGCGGTTGCCCGCGGTGCCCCGGTTCGTATAAACTGATGAAGAGACGCAAGCAATGGAGGTCGTTAGTCAATGACCCGGAAAATGCCTATTCTATCTCTTTTGTTATTTCCGATCATTCCCGTTTTGTTGTTCAAGTTCGAATTTATTCAGACGCTTAATCCCGAGTTTCGCTATTCGCTAACCGGGTTTGGCCTGCTGCTGTTCGTTCTCGGTCTCGTCGCTCTGCTGATGAAGCGCTGCGGTTGGGCGCATGTGATCAAGTGGGTGTCGATCTACTATCTGGCCTTTACCTGCGTGATATGGGTGGTGTACCTGGTAAGCCGGATTATCGTCTTCACCGACGTGTACGGCATGGAAAAGCTGCTTCAGGACCATCATGCGGCCGCGCAGTGGATCTATATCGCGATCTGCTTTGCGCAGCCGATTCTGCTCCCGGTTCCCGAAGCCGTTACGATATTGGCGGGAAGCACGATTCTCGGCGCCTCCCAGGCGTTCCTGTTCGGCTTTGCCGGAACGATGGCGGGTATCGCGACGATGTTCTACCTGGCTCGCATCGGAGGAACGAGACTTGTCAGCCGTCTTGTGAAGGCCGAGCAACTGGAGCGTTATCACCGCTTCGTCCGGAAAAACGAAGGCTTCATCATGGGGGTGCTGTTCGTCATTCCCGTGCTGCCCGACGAGATCGTCTGCGTCGGCGCCGGAGTGAGCGGTGTGACCCCGCGCAAGTTCCTGCTGATCGCGGGCGCGTCCAAGCTGATCACCTCATTCCTGCTCGCTTATTCCGTTCAGGTGGCGGAATGGCTGTCGATGTCGCCGTCGGAGGTCATGATCGCTTTGTCGGTCGCGATTGGCATCATGCTGCTGGCCGTTTTCGTATTCAAGAAAAGAATGAACCGACAATCCTCGTCCCCGAAAAACAGCAGCTTTTAACTGCCTGACTGTTCATCGATCGCGGCGCATACGGTATCGTCGCTCCATACCGGATTGGCGTAGCCGGCCGGGGCGTTGAGATAGGCGATCCAGGACGCATCGTAGCCGCTTTTCTTCTTGGCGGCCGCGCACGCGTTCTCCTCGTTCTGCCCTTGCGATATCGCGTTGAGCCGTTCTCTTCGGAAGCCGGCGAACCGGTGAACGACCTCCTCGAATTTCTTTTCCTCGTCCTCCATCGTTCCGCCTTCGACCCAATCGCTCCCGAAAATAAAAGCAAAATCCCGATAACTCTCCGCCTTCATGGCAGCCGCCGCTTCGTAATGCCGAAGCGCCCCCTTCGCGTCGCCGTCCGCCTCCGCCCACAAGCCGTCCAACAGCCGCTGAAAAGGAGTCGCAGCTTCGGTGAAAATCCGGCTTGTCCGTTTTATGGCGCCGTCCGCAATCGTATATGTATCGGTGTACTCGCGCTGCCAAGGTCCCGCTCCCGCGGAGTTGATCAATCCTCCGGAGACGACCAGCTTCCCGTCGCGGACCCCGGCTTCGGTTACGGTCGGAACGATCGCCGCTCCCTGGAAACGGTCGAGCTTCCCGTCGTTCCAGCCGGATATCGTATAGGTGAAGGTGGAGGTGTGGGCGCCGATCCCCAGCGAAGCCCAGACGATCTCCGGTTTGCCGTCTCCGTTCAAGTCGCCCGTATCGAGGATCGACGCCCGTCCGCCATCTTCCTCGGGGAAAATAAAGCTCTGCCATTCGTATTCGCCGCTGCGCAAAGCCGCGACGATTCCGTAGGCATAGCGGTATTCGGCATTTTCGATAAGCCGGTTCTCGTAAACGACGGCCGCCCATTCGCGCGCCAAGCCGTCCCCGTCGAGATCGGCCCGGACGACGGTAATCGGATCATCGCCCGGATTGTCTTGTTCCGCCCGCGACCGAAGCCATTCGGCAAATTGTTCCTCCGGAATGCTCGCGCCGTCCAGCTCGGACTGAAGCCGCTCCGGCAGAGAGGTCTGCCGTTCGTCGGGCTTGTCCGACTCCGGCTCCGCCGAGGCGTCGGGCGATGCCGCCGGTCCGGATGCGGACAGAGAGGCCGCAGTTTCCATACCGGCCGGGGAGGCTTGCGTTCCCGCCGCCGGGCTGCCGGATTCCTTCTCGCCCGAGCCGCATGCTGCCGCGATCATCAGGGCTCCGAGCAGCGCTGCCGCTCCGAGCCGTCTCAGCTTCAAATCGATCATAGGAAAATCCATCCTTTTTGTCTTGTTATGTAACTAACGACGGAACGGGGCCCTGGGTTCATTTTCGCTAGGCGGGGCTCATCCTGTGCTATAATCGACCTATATCGACCAATTTGCGGAGCGGTTGCGCGGATTGCTGACGGAGAGGACGAAGCCGTGTTGAAGACGCTGGTCATCGCGGAGAAACCCGATATGGGCCGCAATATCGCGGCCGTGATCGAGCCGAAGGCGCAGAACAAGCGCTCCTATCTGGAGGGCGAAAATTATATTATCACCTGGGCGATCGGCCATCTGATCGGACTGGCCGAGCCCGATCTCTACGACGAGAAATACAAGAAGTGGAGATTCGGCGATCTGCCGATTATTCCGGACCATTTCAAGCTGCTTCCGAATCCCCGGACGAAGGACCAGCTTCAAGTGATTGCGGATTTGGCCGCGCGCTGCGGCGAGTTGGTCAACGCGTGCGACGCCGGGCGGGAGGGGCAGCATATTTTCTCCCTGATCGTCAGGCATCTGGGCTTGCGGCATCCGGTGAAGCGGCTGTGGATTTCCGACCTGACGGCGGAGACGATTCGCAAAGGGTTCGACCAATTAAAGGACAACACGGAGTACAACAACCTGACTCAGGCGGCCCGCGCGCGCAGCGAGGCCGACTGGCTGATCGGGATGAACGGCTCGCGCGCGTTCACGACGAAGCATAACGAGCTGTTGTCCGTCGGGCGGGTGCAGACGCCGGTGCTTGCGCTCATCTATGATCGGCAGAAGCAGATCGAGTCGTTCGATTCTCTGAAATTTTACGAGATTGCGGGTTTGTTCGAGCAGAGCGGAGGTATCGCTTATAAAGGCAATTGGCAGGGGGACAGGCTGACCGATCCCGAGAAAGCGAAAGCCATCGCCGACAAAGTGAGGGGCAAGACGGGAGCGATCGCGAGCTACGAGGTCAAGGATACGAAAGAATACCCGTTTAAGTTGTACGATCTGACGCTGCTGCAGCGGGAGGCGAACGGCAAGTTCGGCTTCTCCGCCAAAAAGACGCTCGACGTCGCGCAGGCGCTCTACGAGAAACACAAGATCATTTCATACCCGCGTACGAACTCGAACTACGTGAATGCGGAGAACATCCCGGAGATGCACAAAATTTTGGACGCGATGCGGAATTCTCCGGATTACGGGGATTTCGTGAACGGCGCGAACAAGCGATTCGTCCACGCGAACAACAAGAACGTGTGCAATCCGGCCAAGGTCGAGGATCACCACGCGATTATGCCGACGATGAGAAAGCCGCAGGGGCTGAGCCCGGACGAGCGCAAGCTGTACGATCTGGTCGTCAAAAGATTCCTGTCCCACTTCTATCCGGCGGCGGAATACAAGGTGCATACGGTGCTGACGGAGGTGGAGAAGGAGACGTTCAAGACGACGGTGAAGCAGCTGCTCTCCCTCGGCTGGAAGATCATCTATGCCGGAGACGCTCCGGCTTCCAAGGGCGGCGGCAAGGAAAAAGCCAAGGACAAGGACGACGGAGCCGCGGAGGAAGAGGAGCAGGAGACGGATACGCCGTTCGAGGTCGATCCGCAGAAGCCCGTCGTCTGCGCGGACGCCGAGGTCAAGGAGAAGGAGACGCAGCCTCCGAAGCCGTATACCGAAGGCACGCTGCTGAAGGCGATGGAAAGCGCGGGCAAGCAGATCGAGGACGAAGAGCTGCGTGACGCGATGAAGGATTCCGGTCTGGGCACGCCGGCGACGCGCGCGGCGACGATCGAGCGGCTGAAGCAGGTCGGCTACATCGATATGCAGGGCAAGCGCATCGTCATTACGCCCAAGGGAAGAATGGCGGTCGAGCTGATCCGCGGAGCGGGCGTCGAGCTGCTGACGTCGCCGGAGATGACCGGTCAGTGGGAACGGCGGCTGACGGAGATCGCGCGCGGACAAGCTTCGGCGGAAGCATTCATGGGCAATGTGAAAAAGTTTACGCGGCTAATTATCGACAAGGTTAACGTTCAGCGTCCGGCGGCCAGGAACGCGTTCGCCCGGCCGGAGCCTCCGGCGAAGGGGGCGCGGGGAGGCAAGAAGGCTTCAGGCGGCGGAGAGTCGGGCGGTTCGGTGGCCGTCGCCGCGAAGAAGGCGCCGGCGAAGCGGAAGGCGGCGGTCAAGGCGTCCACCGCGGAGCAGAGCGGGGAGCCGGCCGTGCTCGGCGTCTGCCCGAGCCCCGGATGCGGGGGCAGCATTTTCATGGGGCGCAAAGGCTACGGATGCAGCCATTACAAAACCGGCTGCAAGTTCGTCATCTGGAAGGAAAGCCTGGGCCGCACGCTGACCGACGCGATGGTCAAATCGCTGATCGGCAAGGGCCGGACGGGCAAGCTCAAGTTCCCGGGCACGGGCGGCGGAGAGGCGTTCGAGGCGCGGATCGTGCTGAAGAACGACAAGACGGGGGAACTGGCTCTGGAGCGGGAGTAGTCAGAGAGGCTGTCCGCTTCTGCATAGGTCGGATCGAATTATTGAGCGTCCAATGATTAATTCGCTGCCGTGCTCTGAAAACCGCTACGAGATTGAGGTTAGAGGTTATTGGAAGTGTGTTATAATGGAATAGATGGACAGTTGGTTCGGTTAAAGGAGAGCGGAGGCAATGAGCCAAAAAGTGAAGGCCAACAAAGTGCTGTATAGCGAGAAACAATTTGGAAGTGCTTTGGAGTCACTAGGTGCAGCGATCCGCGAACCGAACTTTAACGAATACGTTCGTGATGCCATCATACAAAGATTCGAATACACCTATGAAACCGCATGGAAAGCAATTAAATCCGTTCTGTCGTATCAAGGAGTAGAGCTGAGGCATCCGAAAGAGATTTTCAGCGAAGCATACGCTTCCGGCTGGATCGTTAATCAGGAGCATTGGGAAGCGATGATCGAGGACCGCAACCTTACGACTCATACTTATAAGCTAAGGACAGCAGAGGCTGTTTATACAGCCATTCGAGATATTTATTACCCCGAATTGAGCTATCTTCATGTTAAGATCGGGGAGGTGATCCGTAATCATGTCAGACCTTCCTGAGAGCGTCAAAGATAGAATCGTCTCGATTTTGTCCAATGAAAAAACAGTGGAGAAGGCTCTGCTATTCGGATCAAGAGCCAGAGGAGACGCCAGAGCGAGCTCCGATATCGATCTGGCTTTAATAGGCGACGCTATCCCTCTTTCTCTCCATACTAAGCTGCGGGAGAACGTGGGGTTGTATTCGTTGGACATCGTGAGAATGAACGAGTTGGACGATGATCCTTTGCTCGAAAGCATAAATAGAGACGGCGTATTGTTATACAGCAGGGAAGAAGCGGCGGCCCTCTTTTTGCAGGGGTGAACTCCAATACAAGAGAAAGTAAAAACCCACCCCAAGGTTTCCCAGCCAAAGGTGGGTTTTCGCGTTCCTGTAACTTAGAGACGGCCGATTTGTCCTCCCTGGCGTAGACGGACGAAGCGCATAGGCACATGCATTCTCCGGAAAGGAGGCGCGTGTGCCTTTTCAACATCCGAAATAAAGTCAACTTTTTCCGTAATGAAGATAAGCATTAAACGCCGCGATTTTTTATGATGGAAGCGTAACCGAAATCGTGTACCATAAGGAGAGAAAACGAATATGGCGGCAAACGGAAGGTTGACGGAGGAGCAGTTGCAGCAGTACAAGGACCAGGGATACACGCTGTATCGGGAGCCGTTGTTCGGATCGGAAAAAATGCAAAAGCTCACCGATATTTTCGAAGAGCAGTGGGCGGCGGTTGGCCGAAAGCTGAACAGCGAGCTGGATACGCCGCATTTTCGCGACGAGAGATTGCTGGAATTTCTGCTGGCCGACGAGGTGCTCGATCTGGTAGAGCCGATCATCGGCCCGAATATCGGGCTGTGGTCCAGCCATTTCAT
Organism: Cohnella cellulosilytica; assembly: GCF_042431195.1. Taxonomy (NCBI): domain Bacteria; kingdom Bacillati; phylum Bacillota; class Bacilli; order Caryophanales; family Paenibacillaceae; genus Cohnella; species Cohnella cellulosilytica. Next base: position 36,040 of record NZ_JBHMDN010000007.1, on the reverse strand, counting down.
TTGCAAGGAGCCGTTGACCGGAAAGCAGACGCCATGGCACGAGGATTCGGCTTATTGGAAAGGCCGGCTGACCCGCTTCGACAAGATCGTAACGGTGTGGCTGGCGATCGACAGAAGCAACAAGGAGAACGGCTGCATGAGGGTGATTCCAGGCACTCACCGGAACGGCTTCTCGAAGTACGAGAATGTCGACGAGGGGCAAAATATTTTCTCGTCAGAGATCAGAAGAAGCGAGATCGACGAATCGAAAGCGGTGTACTTCGAGCTTGAGCCCGGCCAGTGTTCGCTGCACGACTCGCGAATTATCCATGGCGCCCCGCCGAACACGAGCCCTCATCGCCGCTGCGGCTACACGATGCGGTATTTCTCCACGGAGGCTACCGTCATCCCGGAGGCCAATCCGGGCTTCAAGGTTTGGCTGGCGCGCGGCCGGGATCTGGGAGACAATACGTTCGTGAACGCTTAGGTTTCATGGTGCCAAGTTCTGTCGGAGAGGGGAGAAGCTCTTGAAAATTCAGGATTTGCCCGAGAGGCTGCTGAACGATGAGTATATGGATTCCTTGTCCTCCTTTCGGATAGAGCGGCATGTGCTGAATCGGACGATCGATACGCATTGGCATCAATTTTACGAGCTGGGACTTGTCGTCTCCGGTACGGGTGTCCATCACGTGAACGGCGTTCCGGTTCGCTTGGAGAGGGGCCATGCGTTCCTGCTGACTCCCGCCGATTTTCACCGCATCGTTCCCGATCCCGGTCAGACGCTTCGGCAGTATAATTTGATTTTTACGGAGCGAATGATCTCGGACGAGCTTGCGGGTCAACTGTTCGAGCGCGGCAATGCGTATTATTGCGAGTACGGTCATGAGGAGTACGCGGATGCGGAGCATGAATTCGAACGGATTATCCGCGAATCGGACAATTGGCGGGAGCTTAGCGGCATTGTCGTAAAAGGATGCATCGAGCGTCTGCTCGTCGATCTGTGCCGCGGCTGCTCGCTGTCGGAGCCGGCATTTGACAGAGAGCCGATCCTGTCGATGCATCCGTCCATCCGCAAGGCGCTCGTCTACTTGCAGCATCATTTTCGCGAGCCGCTGCTGCAGGAGGAGGTCGCCCGGTTTTCCGGCCTGTCGGTCAATTATTTCAGCGAGAGCTTTCGCAAGCAGACCGGGCAAACCTTTCAAACGCACGTGCGCGATATGAGACTCGAGTTCGCCAAATCGCTGATCGAGGCGACGGATCTTCCGATTACGGAAATCTGTTATGCGGCGGGCTTTAATACTCTGGCGTATTTTGTGAGAGCGTTCAGGGCGAGGTATCGGGTGTCCCCCCGCCAGCTTCGGGGTTTGGGGATGACGGGCGCGGACGAAGGACGGAGAGCGAACGGTTGAACGGCTCGGGGAGAGGAAAAGCGCAAGTCCGGGGACGGGGAGCGAACGGTTGATCGGCTTGGGAAGATGAAAAGCGCAATTCGAGGCGGATGCTGCCTGCGAGCTTGCGCTTTTTATTGTATGGGTGTGCCTGGAAGCACCAACTCGTGCGAGGGAATCTCTGGCTAGGAGAGCGCCTTTTCCAACTCTTCCGTCAGAAGCGGGACGACCTCGAACAGGTCGCCGACGATGCCATAGTCGGCCACTTTGAAGATCGGAGCCTCCGGATCTTTGTTGATGGCGATGATAATGCGGGATTGGCTCATGCCGGCCAGATGCTGGATCGCGCCGCTGATGCCGCAGGCGATGTAAATTTCGGGAGTGACGACTTTGCCGGTCTGTCCGATCTGCATCGCGTAGTCGCAGTAGCCGGCGTCGCAAGCGGCGCGGGAAGCGCCGACGGCGGCGTTCAGCACCTCGGCGAGCCGCTCCAGCGGCCGGAAGCCTTCGGCGCTCTTCACGCCTCGCCCGCCGGAGACGACGATCTTCGCCTCGGTCAGGTCGATTTTGCCGGACGTCTTGCGGACGATCTCTTTCACGGCTGAACGCAGATTCGGCAGCGGCGTTTCGCTTGAGGTGACGACCGGGCCGGAGGAGGGGAGCGGCTCCGCCGCCGGGAAGTTGTTGGGCCGGACGGTCACGATTTGCGTACCGTCGGGGTTTTCCGCGAACCGTTTGCGTTCGAACGCTTTGCCCGCGTACAGCGGCCTGACGTAGATCGTATCGCCTCCGGCGTGTTCGATTGCGGTCACGTCGGAAATTTGCCCCGCTTCCAGGCGAGCGGCGATCATCGGAGCCAGATCGCGTCCGATTGCCGTATGGCCGAGGAAGACGGCGCTTGGGTTCAACCCGTTCAGCGCGGCGATTGCGGCTTGGAACGTCGCTTCGGCATGGTAGGCTGCCAGTTTGGGACGGTCGACGACTTGCACCGGGCCGTCGACATAGCGCGCCAGCTCCTCGGCCAGCTCTGTCACTTGATGCCCAATGAGCACCGCGGCGACCGCAGCTTTTCCTTGCTGCGCCCGTCTTGCCGCTTCGATCGCCTCGAAAGTCACCTGCCGAAGCTTGCCTTCTCGCGTTTCCGCAATAACCGCATAGGTCTGGCTCATTTTATTCCTCCTTTTCTATATGGACTAAAGCACTTTCGCTTCCGTGCGCAGCAACTGGACCAGCTCCTCGGCCTGCTGCGCCGGGTCGCCCTGCAGCAGCTTTCCGGCTTGGCGGGCGGGAGGCAGCGCCAGCGATTGCCGCTCCGTCTTGGGCGTGATGTCGGCTTCCGTCAGGCCGACGTCCTCCAGGCGCAGCGTCCGCAGCGGCTTCTTCTTCGCCTTCATGATGCCGGGAAGCGAAGGATAACGCGGCTCGTTCAGCCCTTGCTGCGCCGTAATCAGCGCGGGCAGCGCCAGCTCGATCGTCTCGGAATCTCCTTCGGCGTCGCGCAGCGCCGTGGCCTGGCCGTTGTCGACCGTCAGCCGCGTGACGGACGAGACATGCGGGATGTCCAGCAGCACGGCGAGCCGCACGGCCACCTGCCCGCTTCCGTTGTCGATCGAGAAGCTGCCTCCGAGGATGAGGTCGAACGGCTGCGGGGCCTGGGTTGCGAAATATGCGGCCAGCGCTCTGGAGACGGAATATTCGTCTCCGCCGATGCGTTCGTCGGCGATTAGCGCGGCTTCGTCAGCTCCCATCGCCAGCGCCGTTCTTAGCGCCTCGGCCGCACGGTCCGGGCCCACGGAGACGGCGACGACAAGGCCCCCATGACGCTCCTTCAACCGGATCGCCTCCTCCACGGCATACTCGTCGTACGGGTTAATCACAAACTTGACGCCATCCTCCTCGATCCGTCCGTCCCGCAGCACGATTTTCTCCTCGGTGTCGAACGTTTGCTTCATAATGACGTAAATGTTCATAGGCATGCTCCCCTTTCTTTGGTAGAAGTTGAATCCCTGGAAGTCCGTTGGACTGAGGCGAACCGTCATTGGATATCTCTGTGACCATTAGAACCGCCCCAAGTGCCTATTCCCGCCAACGTCGTCTATCATCCTCTTTATCCATTCAGCGGATCTTCCTTTCCTGCACCGTCAACCCTCTCAAAAAGAAATCTACCGTTTTGTCCACCTGCCCCGACAGCGAATATTTCCGTCCGGAGATGATCCACGAGGTGACGACCTGGTCCATCGCCCCGAAGAGGAGCAGCCGGGTCAGCTTCGTGTCCAGATCGGCGCGGAACGTGTTCTCCTCGATCCCCTTTCTTACGATATTTTCGATCAGCACGATATAGGGCTTAACGGTGAGCCCGATGGCGCTCCGCAGCTTCGGAGAGCTCTGCCGCAGCTCGATCTGGGTGACGTGGGCGAGATCAGGGTGCTTCTCCAGCATCGTGAAGTGGATGCCGCATACGATGCGGAGCGCCTCGCCGGCGGTGTGCGTCTCCCGTATGCTGTCGTGAAATCGCTGCACGAGGGAGCCGAGACGTTCCCGGAACAGGGACACGAGCAGGTCCTCTTTGTTTTTGAAATACAAGTAGACGGTGCCATCCGCGACCCCGGCTTCCTTCGCGATGCGCGACACTTGAGCGCCGTGGTAGCCGCTGCGGGCGATCACTTTCTCGGCGGCATCGAGAATGAGGCCGTACTTCTCCCTTTTTCTTCCCGTCATCGCACGCACCCCAGTGGAAAAAATCGATCGCTGAATGAAGCCTCATTCATTTTATTCCCCTTCCGCCCATATCATGAGAAAAAGCGGGAGGGGAGGGCGGGCGACGGTGTGGCTGACGATAAACGCGGTTTTGTTTGCGGCGGTAACCGGGTACGGCTGCTATTTGTTCGGAAAAGCCGTATACCACCGGTACCTGTACGTAAATCTGGGGCAGGCGGGAGAGCTCCATGTGCGGGGAAAAGAAGGAGCGGGGACGTTCCTCTCGCAAGTATTCGGCCAGAAAAAGCTGTTCAAGGACCTCCGCAGCGGGCTTATGCACTTCGTCGTGTTCTACGGATTCATTATTCTGCAATTCGGGGCGATCGATCTGGTCGTAAAAGGGTTAACCGCCGGCGGCCACCTGCCGCTCCCGGCCTACGAGCTGTTCGGTCTGCTGCAGGAAATAACGGTGCTGCTCATTCTCGTCGCGATGGGCTACGCCGCTTACCGGCGTTACGGGGAGAAGCTGAGCCGGCTGAAGCGCGGCTGGAAGCCTGGCCTCGTTCTCTATTTTATTTTCTCGCTCATGCTGTCCGTACTGCTGTCACTCGGCTTCGAGCGCTTGTGGCTCGGCCTCGATTATTCGGGTTACGCGCCGGTATCCTCCGCGATCGCGCTAGCATTCCAAGATCTGCCCGCCGCTGCAGCGCAATCGCTCTTCTATTTCTTCTGGTGGCTGCATCTGCTCATTCTGCTCGCTTTTCTCGTCTATGTTCCGCAGTCGAAGCATTTTCACCTGATTTCTGCCCCGATTAATCTTTGGCTTGGACGCGCCGAGACGCCCGGAAAGCTGATGAAGCTCGACCTGGAGGATGAGGAGGCGGAATCGTTCGGCGTCGGCCGGATCGAGGATTTCACGCGGAAGCAGATGATCGATTTCTACGCTTGCGTGGAGTGCGGGCGCTGCACGAACGTATGCCCGGCCTCGAACACCGGCAAAACGCTGTCCCCGATGCACCTCATTACGAAACTAAGAGACCACCTGACGGAAAAAGGAGCCGCCGTGACGGGCAAGTCGCCCTGGCAGCCGGAGTTTGCGTTCCGAGGAGCTGCGAAGGCACATTCGCTGTCGAACGCATCGGACAACAAATTCGTATGGGACGGCGCAGGAGGGGCGATCACCGACATTCGCCCGACATTTGCTTGGCAGCAAGCCTCCTGGACGACAGCGTCCACCGCAAGTCCCGAGCAGACGGAGCTGATCGGAGGCGTTATGACGGAAGACGAAATCTGGTCCTGCACGACATGCCGCAACTGCGAGGATCAATGCCCGGTCGGCAACGGACACGTCGATAAGATCGTCGACCTTCGCCGCCATCTCGTGCTGATGCAGGGAAGCATCCCCCACGAAGGCCAGCGCGCGCTGCAAAACATCGAGCGCCAAGGCAACCCATGGGGGCTGAGCCGCAGCGATCGCGACAAATGGACCGGAGAGATCGAAGGCGTGCGCGTGCCTACGGTAAAAGACAATCCCGATTTCGACTATCTGTTTTTCGTCGGCTCGATGGGGGCTTACGACTTGCGGGCACGCAAAGTGTCGCGGGCGCTGGCCCGGCTGCTGAACGAGGCCGGAGTCCGCTTCGCCATCCTCGGCAACGAGGAGCGCAATTCGGGCGATACGCCGCGCCGGATGGGCAATGAAATGCTGTTCCAGCAGCTCGCGTCGGACAACATCGAGACGTTCCGCAAATACGGCGTGCGGAGGATCGTCACCGCTTGCCCGCATACTTTTAACACGTTCAAGAACGAATATCCCGACTTCGGACTCGAAGGCGTCGAGGTGCTGCACCATACGCAGCTGCTCGACCGGCTGATCCGGGAAGGCCGTCTCCATCCCCGCCATGAGGTCAGGGAACGCATCGCCTATCACGACTCCTGCTATCTCGGGCGTTACAACAACGTGTACGACGAGCCCCGCCGCGTGCTGAAAGCGATTCCGGGCGTCGAGCTGGCCGAGATGGCCAGAAACCGCGAGAACGGAATGTGCTGCGGCGCGGGAGGCGGCATGATGTGGATGGAGGAAACGGCGGGCAAGCGCGTCAACCTGGCCCGCACCGAGCAAGCGCTGGAAGTGAAGCCGACCGTCATCGGCAGCGCCTGTCCATACTGCCTCACGATGATGGAGGACGGGACGAAAATGAAGGAAGTCGCGGACGAAGTGCAGGCGAAGGACGTTGCGGAAATTTTGGAGCAGGCCGTGTTCGGCGATTCGCCGCTTCGCCGGAATCAATCGATCGGAGGTTAGAGGAGATGAGCAAACCGATTCGCAAAGCCGCCGTCATCGGCTCGGGCATTATGGGCTCCGGCATCGCCGCCCACCTGGCCAACGTCGGCATCCCCTGCCTGCTGCTGGACGTGACGCCCGCGCAGCTCACCGAGGAGGAGGCCGCCAGGGGGCTGACGCTGGAACACCCCGCTGTGCGCAACCGGCTGGCCGCGGCCGCCGTCGCCAAGCTGAAGAAGACGAACCCGCCCCCGCTCTACGACGAGGCGTTCGCGGAGCGCATTACGCCGGGCAATCTGGACGATCATCTGGCGTCGATCGGCGAGGTCGATTGGGTGATCGAGGTCGTCGTCGAGAATTTAGGGGTGAAAAGGGAGCTGCTGTCCCGAGTAGAGCGTTACTGGAAGCCCGGCACGATCGTCTCGTCCAACACGTCGGGCATCTCGATCGACGCGATGTCGGCGCATTGCGGGGAAGCGTTTCGGCGGCATTTTATGGGGACGCACTTTTTTAACCCGCCCCGTTACATGAAGCTGCTGGAGATCGTGCCGGGCCGGGATACGAGTCTGGAGCTGGTCGCCCGGATGAAGTCGTTCTGCGAGAATACGCTCGGCAAAGGCGTTGTTCTTGCCAAGGACACGCCGAACTTCGTTGCCAATCGTATCGGCACATTCGGGATGCTGGCGACGCTGCGGGAAATGGAAGCGGGCGGGTTCACGGTGGAGGAGATCGACGCGGTGTCCGGTCCCGCCCTGGGCCGTCCGAAAAGTGCGACGTTCCGCACCTTGGATCTCGTCGGCATCGACACGTTCGTATATGTGGCGGACAACGTATACGACAATGTTCCGGACGAAGCGGAGAAGGAGGCTTTCATCGCTCCGGAGGCATTAAAGCGTTTGGTAGAGAGAGGCTGGCTCGGCGAGAAGTCCGGGCAGGGCTTCTATCGCAAGACGAAAGGGCCGGACGGCCGAAGCGAGATCGCCTCGCTCGATCTGGCCGCGATGACCTATTCGCCGCAGAAGAAGGTGACCTCCGGCTCGCTGGAGGCCGCCAAGCTGGCCAAGGGCGCGAGGGAGAAGGTCAAGGCGCTGCTGGGCGGAGGCGACCGCTACTCCGAGTTGGCCTGGAGCTTGCTCAAGCAGGTGCTTGTCTATTCCGCGGAGAAAGTCGGCGAAATCGCGGACACGATCGAGGAGATCGACAACGCGATGAAATGGGGCTTTAACTGGGAACTCGGACCGTTCGAGACGTGGGACGCGATCGGCCTCGCCCGTTCGGTTGAGCGAATGGAGCGGGAAGGGACGGCGGTCCCGCAGTGGGTCAAGGATTGGATCGCGCAGGGGAACGAGACGTTTTATCGCAAGGAGAACGGCTCCCTGTTCTACGTCCATGAAGGGAAATACAAGCAGGCCGAGGAGCGGCCGGAGGTCGTGTCCCTGCGCAGCCTGAAGGAGCGCGGACGCACGATCCGGGGCAACGGAGGAGCCAGCCTGATCGACTTGGGCGACGGCGTGGCGTGCCTGGAGTTCCATTCCCCGAACAACGCGATCGGCGGCGACATTCTGAGTATGATCGCGCAGAGCGTCGAGGAGGTACGGCGCAATTACGAGGGGCTGGTCATCGCCAACCAGGGCCGCAACTTCTGCGTCGGCGCCAATCTGTTGCTGCTGCTCATGGAAGCGCAGGAAGAGGAATGGGACGAAGTGGACAATATCATCCGTCTGTTCCAGAACGCGATGTACGCCGTGAAAAAGCTGGAGAAGCCGGTTGTGGCCGCGCCCCACCGGATGACGCTGGGCGGCGGCGTGGAGGCGTGCATGCCGGCTGATCAGGTCATCGCGTCCGCCGAGGCGTATTACGGGCTTGTCGAGACCGGTGTGGGGTTGATTCCGGCGGGCGGCGGCTGCAAGGAGTTCGCTCTGCGAATCAGCAAGAGCGTCGGGCTTCCGGAAGCCGACTTGCAGCCGTATCTGAATCGGGCGTTCGAGACGATCGGCATGGCCAAAGTGTCATCGAGCGGGCACGATGCGAAGGGTCTCGGCTACTTGCGCGAGAAGGACCGCGTGCTTGCGAATCAGGACCATCTGGTCTATGAGGCGAAGCAAGCCGTGCTGCGGATGGCGCAGGCGGGCTACGAGCCGATCGGCGAGGAACGGATTCGCGTCGCCGGCGCGGAAGGCAAGGCGGTGCTGCAGCTCGGCGCGATCGGCATGAGGGAGAGCGGGTATATCAGCGGCCACGACTTGAAGATCGCCAAGAAGCTGGCGCACGTGCTGGCGGGCGGCGACGTTCCGGCGGGCACGTTCGTGACGGAGCAGTATTTGCTCGATCTGGAGCGGGAGGCGTTCCTCAGCCTGTGCGGCGAGCCGAAGACGCAGCAGCGGATGCAGCACATGCTGACCAAGGGCAAGCCGCTTCGCAACTGACTTTGCCGGGAGTGGAGCGAGGCGTGAAAGAGTCTGTGAGGGTGACCGTGTGGGACCAACTGCCACGCAACTAACTTTGCAGGGGAGTGATAAGGCGATGAGAGAGGCTGTAATCGTGTCCGCTGCGCGAACCGCGGTGGGCAAGGCGAAGAAGGGCAGCCTGGCGCAGACGCGCGCCGACGACTTGGGCAAGGCGGTGCTGGAGGCGATCGTGGACCGGACTCCCGGCTTGCGAAAGGAAGACGTGGAGGACGTCATCATCGGCTGCGCGATGCCGGAGGGCGAGCAGGGGTTGAACTTCGCGCGCATTATGTCGCTGTACGCGGGTTTTCCGAGCGAGGTGCCCGCGCTGACGATCAACCGTTTCTGCTCCTCCGGTCTGCAGGCGATTGCGTTCGCGGCGGAACGGATCATGCTCGGCCACGCCGACGCGATCGTGGCCGGAGGAGTCGAGAGCATGAGCCATGTGCCGATGACCGGCTTCAAAATCTCTCCGAACCCGCGCATCGTTGAGGAGATGCCGCAGGTATACATCGGCATGGGGCATACGGCGGAGAACGTAGCCGCAAGGTTCGGCGTGTCGCGGGAGGACCAGGACGCCTTCGCGGCGAGGTCGCACGCGAAGGCGGCGAAGGCGATCGCGGAGGGCAGGTTCAAGGACGAGATCGTGCCGGTGACGGTCGAGCGGAGAAGCTTGGACGACAAGGGCAAACTGCGGACGGAGCGGCTGATATTCGATACGGACGAAGGGGTTCGCTCCGATACGAACGTGGAGACGCTCGGCAAGCTGAAGCCGTCGTTTAAGCTTGGCGGCACGGTGACGGCGGGCAACGCCTCGCAGATGAGCGACGGAGCGGCCGCCGTCGTCGTGATGAGCCGGGAGCGGGCGAACGCGCTCGGACTGAAACCGCTCGCCGCCTTCCGTTCGTTTGCGCTGGCCGGCGTGGACCCCGACATCATGGGCGTCGGACCGGTCAAGGCGATCCCGAAGGCGCTGAAAATGGCCGGCGTCTCGCTGGACGACGTCAAGCTGTTCGAGATTAACGAAGCGTTCGCCTCCCAATGCGTGCACATCATTCGCGAACTGGGCATCGACGAGGAGAAGGTGAACGTGAACGGCGGCGCAATCGCGCTGGGCCATCCGCTTGGCTGCACGGGCACGAAGCTGACGGCGACGCTGCTCCACGAGCTCCGTCGACGGGGCGGCGGCTATGGCGTCGTCTCGATGTGCATTGGCGGCGGCATGGGCGCGGCGGGCGTATTCGAAGTGTATGCCGGATAAAGCCGGCTTCGTGAAGGCCCAAAGAATGCCTCTGAGCCACGGCGTTCACGGGATGAGGGGGGTCAAAGTCGCGAGAGGCGTACTAGATCAAGTCAAAGGAGAGATAAAGCGATGGGCAAAGTGCTGGGCGGAGGCTTCATCATCGAGGATATCGATGCGGATCGGATCGTTACGCCGGAGGACTTTACCGAGGAGCATCGGATGATTGCGCAGACGACCGACGATTTCGTCGCGGCCGAGATCGCGCCTCATGACGAAGCGATCGAAAAGCTGAACTACGAGCTGACCGTGGCGAAGCTGCGTTTGGCGGGAGAGACCGGACTGCTTGGCGCGGACGTGCCCGAGGCCTACGGCGGGCTCGGCCTGGATAAGGTCGGCACGACGCTGATCGGCGAGCGTTTCGCCAAGGCCGGCTCCTTCGCGCTGTCCGCCGGGGCGCATGTCGGCATCGGCACGCTGCCGATCGTCTATTTCGGCACCGAGGCGCAGAAGCGCAAGTATTTGCCGGAGCTGGCTTCGGGAGAGAAGCTGGCCGCGTATTGCTTGACGGAGCCTTCTTCCGGCTCGGACGCGCAGGGGGCGAAGACGACGGCGACGCCGACGGAGGACGGCCGGTTCTGCGTGCTGAACGGCACGAAGCAGTTTATTACGAACGCGGGCTTTGCCGACATTTTCATCGTATACGCTAAGGTTAACGGCACCGACTTCAGTACGTTTATCGTCGAGCGGACGATGCCGGGCGTCAGCATCGGTCCAGAGGAGAAGAAGATGGGCATCAAAGGCTCGTCCACCTGCCCGCTCATTCTCGAGGACGTCAAGGTGCCGGCGGAAAATTTGCTGTGGGAAGCCGGCAAAGGTCATCTGATCGCTTTTAACATTTTGAACATCGGCCGGTTCAAGCTGGCGGCCGGTACGCTGGGAACCGCCAAGGAAGCGATCGAACTGTCCGCCAAATACGCCAATCAGCGCGTGCAGTTCGGCCGCCCGATTTCCTCGTTCCCGCTCGTCGGCAAGAAGCTGGCGGAGATGAATATCCGCTCCTTCGCGCTGGAGAGCATGGTGTACCGCACGGCCGGACTGTTCGACGAAGGGCTGGCGGAGGTCGATCACGGCGCGGACAACGTCGGCTTCCAGGCGGCCAAGGCGATTGCGGAATATCAGCTCGAATGCTCGATCAACAAGGTGTTCGGCTCGGAGGCGCTCGACTTTGTCGCCGACGAGGGCGTGCAGATCCATGGCGGCTACGGCTACATCCAGGAGTATCGTATCGAGCGCATTTATCGGGACTCGCGCATTAACCGCATTTTCGAAGGGACGAACGAGATCAATCGCCTGCTCATTCCCGGAGCGCTGCTCAAGCGCGCTTTGAAGGGCGAGCTGCCGCTGATGCAGAGGGCGATGGCGCTTCAGGCGGAGCTGATGGAGCCAATGCCGGGCCGGGAGTTCGAGGGGGCGCTGGAGCAGGAGACGCATTTGCTCGCCATGGCGAAGAAGATTTTTCTGCTGGTCGGGGCCCAGGCGGTGCAGAAGTATCAGACGAAGCTGGACCGGGAGCAGGAGCTGCTCAGCCATCTGGGCGATATGCTGATCTCCGTGTTCGCCATGGAAAGCGCGCTGCTGCGCGCCCGCAAGCTGATCGGCCGGAGCGGCGAAGCCAAAGCGGCCAACGCGATCGACATGACGACCGTCTTCGTCCACGAGGGGTTCGGCAAAGTCGAGGAGCGGGCCCGGGAGGCGCTGGCGGCGATGGAGTCGGGAGACATGCTGCGGACGCAGCTGTCCATTCTGAAGAAGCTGGGGCGGCGCGCGGCAGTCGATACGATCGGATTGAAGCGGCGGATCGCGGCCAAGGTGATCGAAGCGGAAAAGTACGTCGTGTGAGGGGGAAGGCCGGGGCATGGGGGCTATTCTCGCGAGGGGCTGCGAGCTCTTTTTTCGGAAAACGGAAAAGAGGTTCTGCGGGCAGCCGGGCCGGACGGCGAGGATCGTGGCTTAATCCGGAAGCAGTCTGGAAAACGGGAGGAGGGACGAACGGATGGAGACGGATAAGGAAGTCGAGCTTCCTCCGGAAATGGAGCAGTGGAAGGCGAAGGCTGAATTGACGTTCTGGGGCTGGGTGGGCTGCGCGTTCGAGAGGGTGGACGAACGGCGGATTGTGGTGTCGCTGGACGTAAAGCCCCGCCATCTGAACTTGATCGGCATTCTGCACGGCGGCGTTCACGCGACGATGATCGATTCCGCGATGGGACTTGCGGCGATGATTGCCCGCCCGAACGCCGGCGTCGTGACGACGCACTTGAACCTGAACTATGTCGCGCCCGTCCGATCGGGCCGAATTTTGGTAGAAGCGGAAATCGTACACTTATCCCGCAGGACGGCCACGACGCAAGCGCGCGTCAGAACGGAGGACGGCGAGCTGCTGGCGTACGGAACGGGAACGTTCCGCATGCTGGAGAGTCAAACGGGCAGATAATTTGAATGTCGTCCGTCTATAGGGCTCTATCGGGCGGGGGTTATCGGCTATAATGATCGTACAGACCGATAATCGCCTGGAGGATGAAGCCATGCCGAAAACAATCGTAGATAAGCTGGGCTTGCGCAAATACGATCGGGTCGCGATTTTGAACCAACCGGAGGAGACGGATTATCTCGCGGAATTGACGGGGTACGATACTTCGCTTCAAGACGGAGGATACGATCTGATCTTCGCTTTTACGCTGGATATGGCGGAATTAAAGAGCCTTGTCGAACGAGTCGTCGCCGAGCGGGCGCTCCGCCCGAACGGTTATTTGTTCGCCGCTTATCCGAAGCTCGGCAATAAAAAGTACGCGACGTCTATTCACCGCGACGATCTGTTCCCGGGACTCGGCGCCGACGAGGAAGGGTATATCGCGGGAAGCTCCGTCAAATTCGCGAGGATGGTCGGACTGGACGAGGTGTTCACCGTCGTCGGCTTTAAGGCGGACGCAGAGGCGGGCAAAGGGAAGGCGGCTCCAAGATCGTCGCAGCCGAGCCAGCGGGTGGACGATTACGTCGCCTTGATTCCGAGCGTGGAGCGGGACTTGGCCGATTCTCCCGATTTGTTGGCCTTCTATCAATCGCTTACGCCGGGTTATCGCAAAGATTGGGCCCGCTACGTATACAGCGCAAAGCAGGAGGAGACGCAGGCGAAGCGGCGGGATGAGATGAAAGCGATTATGAAGGCCGGCTACAAAAGCCGCGAGCTCTACCGGCAAGCCGGAAAATAGCAGGGCGAGGCAGTGGCGGACGGTAATGATGATCGTCTTTTCACTTTTTCCAAGCTGAAAAATGGATTGAGGATTTATTTTAATGATATAATATCGTTAGAATAATGCTATGTATGTGAGGTGTGGCGAATGAATATTAAACCTTCTACGACAATTCGTCAGGATTACAATGGATTTTCAAAATACTGTCATGAACTGGATGAGCCTGTGATTCTGACTCGTAACGGCGAAGCGGATCTCGTCGTGATGAGTCATGAAACGTATCGACGCATGGAGGCCCGCATTAAATTGCAATCTAAGCTATTGGTGGCTGAGAAGCAGGTTGCGGAGGGAGAGGAACTAGTCGATCACGAGGAAGTGATGACCCGCATGCGGAGGAAGCTGAATGCGGTCAAAGAGTAGCATAAAATACACTCCTGCCGCAGTTGACGATTTGGATGAGATTTTCTCTTATATTTCAGAGAACAATTTATCGGCAGCAGAAGAGCTCCTGGAGCAAATCAACCGTCAAATCTTTTCGTTGGCCGAATTTCCCGATAGGGGGGCGGTATTGTCGGACGATGATTATCCTCTCATACAGCGGGGATATCGCTTTATAGTCGCACCTCCTTATTTGATTTTTTACAGGCTCGTAGAAGATACGGTGATTATCCATCGCATTCTGCATGGTCGAAGAGATTATTTGCGCGAGCTGTTCGGACCTCAGCCGTAATAAGGCGAAAGAGTCGGGGACGGCGGAAGCGGACCGGCGGATCGGCTCAATCGCGTATTGTCAAAATCGTCCGCATAAGATAAGTTATAGATAATTGAATCGCAAAGAAACGGGTGCTTGATGAAGTCAGGCTGAGATTGCGGCCGTATGCCGCTGACCGTCGATCTGATCTGGGTAATGCCAGCGTAGAGACAACTTTGGTCGCGTATCTTCGGATGCCGTGCGCTAGCCTGCCCTGCTTGTTAAGGGCGGGCTTTTTGAATTGCGCGCCGGCGGAGGCCCGGGAGACTTTGTTGCTTGATTGCCCTTCTGAGCGTTCAAGAAGCAATTTATACCATTCGGGAGAAGGAGTGTTGAGGGTATGGCGCAAGCCGGACAAGGACAAGGGACGAGGTCCCGGGGATTGAAATTGACCGATATTCTGGTCACGATCGTGATTGCGGTTGTATTCGGCATCGTCTACAAAATATGGGGGCCGATGTACGACGTCTTCAAGCCGCTCGGCCTGCATGCGGAGCAGCTGTCGTACGGCATGTGGTTTCTCGCCGGGACGTTTGCGTTCCTCATTATCCGCAAGCCTGGTGCGGCGGTGCTGGCCGAGGTCGCGGCGGCCAGCGTGAGCGCGCTGCTCGGCAGCGAATGGGGAATTTCGACGCTGTGGTACGGACTGCTGCAGGGGCTTGGAGCCGAGATCGTATTCGCCGTCTTCCTGTATCGCAATTTCTCGGTATGGGTCGCATCGCTGGCGGCGATCGGCGCGGCGGCCGGGTCGCTGGTGCTGGATTTCGGCTACGGCTACATCGATCGGCTCACGGCGTGGAATTATACGCTGTTCATCGGGCTGCGCCTGATCGGCAGCATCGTCATCGCGGGCATCCTCGCTTATTCGCTGTCCAAGGCGCTGGAGCTGACGGGAGTGACCAAGGGGCTGCGTCCCGCTTCGAAGCAGGACTACGACGCGCTTCACCGGACATGACGAAGAACACGGCTGCTGCGGGCGCCGTGAGCGGCTCCGCGCCGGCGCATGCCGCGGACGCTTCGTCGCCGGTCTTGCCCGGCGTTTCCGCGTCGACTCCGCCGACGGCCCCCTCGCCGGAGTCGACTGTTTCCGGCGCATCCGCACCGGAAGCCGACTCCCCGGAGCCAACGCCGACGGCGGAGCGGCCCGGTGTTATCGCGGCCGGAGTCGCCAATCTGAAGCTGAAGTTCGCGGGAGAGGACGCCCTGTTGTTCCGGGGCGTTTCTCTTTCGTTTCGCAAGGGGGAGCATACGCTGCTGCTCGGGCCGAGCGGCTGCGGCAAGTCGACGCTGCTGCAGGTGCTGAGCGGGCTCATCCCCGGCTCGATCGAGGTGCCGATGCTCGCGGACGAGACGGTCGTGCCCGAGCGTTGGGGCTTCGTCTTTCAAGATCCGGAAACGCAGTTCTGCATGCCCTATGCGGACGAGGAAATCGCCTTCGTGCTGGAAAACCTGCTGGTGCCGCGCGAGGAGATGCCGGACCGCATCTCCCGGCATTTGCGGCAGGTCGGACTCGACCTGCCCGACCCGCATGCGCCGATTCAGACTCTCTCGCAAGGAATGAAGCAGCGGCTGGCGATCGCGACCGCGCTGGCGACCGAGCCGGAGGTGCTGTTCCTGGACGAACCGACGGCGCTGCTCGATGAAGAAGGCACGGAGCAGGTGTGGCGGACGATTCGTTCGGTCGCAAGCGGCAGGACGCTGATCGCCGTCGAGCACAAAATCGAAGGCGTCGCCGATCTGTTCGACCGGATCGTCGTTCTGGGACCTGACGGAGAGATCGTGGCGGACGGCTCGGCGGAAGAAATCTTCACGCACTATCAATCGGAGCTGGACCGCTTCGGAATCTGGTATCCGGGCATTTGGGAGGAGCGCGATCGCGCGCCGGGCAGGCGGAGGGGGAAGATCAATTCCGAGCCCTCGGACCGGCCGATTGTCGAGCTCCGAAACTATCGCGGGCTGAGAGGAACGAAGCCGGTCATCGAGGTCGAGCGGGCGGAGATCAAGCCGGGAGACTGGATCGCCGTTATGGGCGATAACGGAGCGGGCAAGAGCTCGCTGCTGCTCGCGATCATGCGCCTGATCAAGACGGAAGGGCTGTGCAGAGTGTCGGGACGGGAGCTGCGGAAGACGGAGCAACTGGCTGAACATGCGGCTTTTGTTTTCCAGAATCCGGAGTTTCAATTTGTAACCTATACGGTTCGGGACGAGGTCGAATATTCGCTGCTGGTCGACGGGGTGGGAGCGGAAGAGCGGCGCGAGAGAAGCGAGAGACTGATGGAGGAGCTGCAGCTGGCCCAATTCGCGAGCCGCCATCCCTATCAATTATCGATGGGACAGAAGAGGCGGCTCAGCGTCGCTTCCGCCATCGTCCGCGGCCAGCGGCTGCTGCTGCTCGACGAGCCGACGTTCGGGCTGGACGCGCGCAATACGTTCGCCATGCTGGAGCTGCTGGAGCGCCTTCGCTCGGAAGGGATGGCGATTGTGATGGTGACGCACGATTCGCGAATCGCGGACCGCTGCTGCACGGCCATCTGGCGCATCCGGGAAGGGAGGCTGGCCGATGCAATTGACCTTTCCGCACAAGCGGACATGGCTGCATCGCGTTAATCCCGTCGTGAAGCTCGTCTTGTTTTCCCTCTGGTTCTTCGCGGTCATTCTCATTCACGACTTCAGCGTCATGGCGAACGTGGCGGCCGGCTCCATGCTTCTGCTGCTCTGGTCGGGCCATCCGTGGCGCAGGCTGCTGCTGTACGCTTCTCCGTTCCTGCTCGTGTTCGTCTCCTCGACGACGGGCATGATGTTTTTCGGAACGGGGGAGACGCCGTGGTACTCGTGGGGCATCGTGAACATTACCGAGGAAAGCTTTTACCGCGGGCTGCATCTCGGTTTCAGGGCGCTGAGCATGGCCGCGGTCGGCCTGCTGTTCGGCTTGACGACGCGTCCGGTCGACCTGTTCTACGCGCTGATGCAGAAGGCGAAGCTGCCGCCGAAATACGCCTACAGCTTTCTCGCCGCGATGCGCATGCTCCCGATTCTCGCCGAGGAGTTCCAGACGCTGCGCCACGCGCTGAAGATCCGGGGAATGAAGAAGCAGGGCCGGCTGAAGACGCTGCATCGGACGTGGCACCGCTATGCGATACCGCTGCTCGCGCAGAGCATCCGCCGGGCGCACCGGATCGCGGTCGCGATGGAGGCGAAGCGGTTTGCCGGACAGGCCCGAAGAACCTATTATTATATTATCGGGTTCAGCTACCGGGACATCGTCTTCGGAGCCGCGGCGGCCGCCTTGTTCGGACTGTCGTTTGCGCTGGGAACCCAGTGGCCGTACGTCGGCATTGCCGACGTGCGATGAGAGAAGAGGATGAAAGCCATGCTGATCATGAACGAGAAAATAAAAGCTTCCGAGGTGAGGTTGACGGGAGTGGACGGAGAGGAACTGGGCATTGTCTCCAGAGACGAAGCTCTGGCTCTGGCGCGCGAGCTGAAGGCGGATTTGGTGTGCACCTCGCTGCTGAGCAGCCCGCCTCCGTGCCGGTTGACGCCGCGGGGGACGGCCAAGCAGACGGCTGCCAAGGAGAAGCAGCAGGAGCGCAAAGCCGCGCAGCCTGCGAAGGTAAAGGAAATTCGTCTGACGCCCCATATCGAGGATCATGATTACGAGACGAAGCGGCGCCAGGCGGAGAAGCTGCTCGCCTCCGGCGACGCGGTGCAGTTCGTCGTGAAAATTCAAGGCAAGGAAGGCCAACGGGCGAAGGAATTGCTGGAGCAATTGCTGAAGGAGCTGGCGGAAGTCGGGCGCAAGGAGACCGGCATCCAGCTCAGCGGCAAACAAGCGGCCGTCCGGGTCAATCCCGTCCAATAGGGGGTGTCCGGCGGCCGCTTGGCATGCAGGGCGGAAGAGGGCATGCCGCAGGCTCCCGGGCGGGACGTCTCGCGGAAAATTTGGTTTATAGAGATTACTTAAAAAATCCGCTTTAAAAATAGGCGAGGGAAGAAAAGAGGAATTCACGGTGGCGAGATCCGAAACAACGGGAACGGAAAAGGAAATGGCAGCGGGAAGTTCAACCGGAACAGAAACGCAAGCCCGGCAGCCGACTGCGGCGGCAACGGGGAGAATCCCGGAGCCGCTCGCGCTTGCGGCCCAACGATACGCGGGCTTGCCTGAAGGAACGACGCTGCCTTCAGACGCGCTTGAAGGCATTTACGCGGCCAAGCTGTTTAAGCTGTTCGTGCCGGAGGAGCTGAACGGCTTGATGCTGTCGCTGCCCGAGGCGCTGCGCGTCTTCGCGGAGGCTTCGGAGCTCGACGGAAGCTTTGGCTGGCTCGTGACTATCGGGTCGGGCGGCGGATTTTTCTCCGCGGCGCTGCCGCCCGACCAGGCGCGGGAGCTGTTCGGTCCGGCGAACGCGGTCGTGGCCGGCAGCGGGCATCCGAACGGAGTCGCCCTCCCGGTCGAAGGAGGCTATCGGGTCGACGGCCAGTGGAAATATTGCAGCGGCTCGACGTTCGCCAGCCTGTACACGGCCAACTGCCGCATCGACCGGGGCGCGGATTCGGAGCCGGAAATCCGCTCGTTCGCTTTTCTGCCCGATCAAGTCCGCATGATTCGCGATTGGAACTCGTTCGGCTTAAAAGGCACGGATAGCCACTCGATGGCGGTGAACGACGCGTTCGTGCCCGAGGAGCGCACCTTCAGCATTATCAGCCCGCCCAACTATGACGATCCGATTTTCCGATATCCGTTTCTGCCGTTCGCGCAGACGTCGTTTGCGGCCGTATGCCTCGGTATTTGCCGGCATTTTCTCGCGGAGGCCCGCTCGTTCGTCGCTTCGAAACGCGCCGAATGGGATGCGGCCAAGTCGGGAAGAGCCGAAGGAGCGGAGCGCGCGATTGCCGGGCAGGAAACGAAGCTGGAGGCGGACGCGGCCGGGTTTTACGGGACGGTGGAGCGGACGTGGGACGCCTTCCTCGCGAACGGCGAAATGCCGGAATCGGAGCAGGCCGAAGTCGGACGGGTTTGCCAGCAATTGTCCAGAAACGTATTAGCGTATGCGCATGCGATTTTTCCGCTGCTCGGCATGGCCGTGCTGATGGAGCATCACCCGATCAACCGGATTTGGCGCGATCTTCATACGGTGGCGCAGCATTCGGTTCTTGTGCCCAAGCCCGAGCTGGCTTAAGCTGAGGGGAGAAGACTAAAAGCCTGGGGAGGGAACGGACATGGAGGCCTTCAATGCTCTGGTCGCGGATCGAACGGTTAACGGGGTTAAATGCGAGATAAGACGGCTGTCGGCGGATCAGCTTCCGCCGGGAGAGCTGCTCGTGCGCGTCGCCTATTCCAGCTTGAACTACAAGGACGCGCTCGCCGCCGCTCCGGACGGCAACGTCGTGAAAACCTATCCGTTCGTCCCCGGCATCGATCTGGCCGGCACCGTCGTCTCCAGCGAGGACGGCCGTTTCCGGGAAGGGGAGGAAATTTTGGCGACGGGCTACGGGCTCGGCGTCACCCATTTCGGCGGGTACGGCGAATACGCGCGTATTCCGGCCGACTGGGCGGTCCCGCTTCCGGACGGCCTGACGCTCAAGGAAGCGATGATCTGCGGAACGGCGGGCTTCACGGCGGCGCTGTCGGTTCAGGCTTTGCGGGACAACGGGGTCGTTCCGGAGGGCGGGCCGGTGCTGGTGACCGGAGCGACCGGCGGCGTAGGCAGCGTCGCGGTGGCGATTCTCTCCAAGCTGGGCTATGAAGTGACGGCCAGCACGGGCAAGCCGGAGGCGAAGGACGAGCTGCTCGGACTCGGAGCGGCAAGCGTCATCGACCGGGGCGAGCTGACGCCGGCCGTTCCCCGCTCCCTGGACAAGCAGCGCTGGGCGGGCGTCGTCGATTGCGTGGGCGGCAAGCCGCTCGCCGCGGTGCTGGGCGGCGTGAAATACGGCGGAACCGTCGCGGCCAGCGGACTGACGGGGGGCACCGAGCTGCCGGCGACGGTATTCCCGTTTATTCTGCGCGGGGTGCGGCTGATCGGCATCGATTCCGTATTCGTTCCGATGCCGGCCAGACGAAGGACGTGGGAGCTGCTGGCGTCCGAATACCGGCCCGTCAAGCTGCACGAGCTGTCGTCGGAAATCGCGCTCGCCGACGTTCCCGCGGCGATGGCCGTCATGCTCGCCGGCAAGTCCAAGGGCCGAAACGTCGTGAAGCTATAGCTTCTCGACGTCGACCCGCGTGGAGAAGAACGTCGCTCCGCCGCCCATATCGGCCAGACGCTGCGAGGTCAGAGCGTTGACGGCCTGTACGCCGTCGTTGCCGTGCTCCCACCACAATCCTTGCGTGACGAGCACGCCCGGCAGCACGTTGCCCGCAACCTTCGCCTTCAGACGAACCTCGCCGCGCCCGTTCCACATTCGCACGCGATCTCCGTGCGCGATGCCTCGGGCGGCGGCGTCTTCGGCGTGCATATCGACGACGGGCTCCTTCTCCAGCTTCTTCAATCGCTCCTGGTTGGCGAAGGTGGAGTTGAGGAAGCTGTGGTTCGGCCCGGTGACAAGCAGGAACGGGAATTCCTCCGGCTCCAGCAGCGGAGCGAACTCCGGCGCCGGCGGCAGTCCCGCGCGCTGCATCCGTTCGGAGCTGAGCTCGATTTTGCCGGAAGGCGTCGGCAGCTTGCCCGGAGCGAGAGACGATCGATCCAGCTTCATCCTCACCGAGCCTTCCCGCCGCAGCTCCTCATACGTCAGACCGTCCAGGAACGGACTGTCGTACGCCAAAGCCTGGCGAATCATTTCTTCCTCCGTAATATCGAAGATCTCCGGCTCGAATCCCATCCGCAGCCCAAGCTCCCTAAACAAAGTGAAATTGGATTTGCACTCGCCCATGGGCTCCATAATCGGTTCGTGAAGCTGCAGGTACAGGTGCCAATAGGACGAGTACAGATCCAGGTTCTCAAAATGGCTCGTCGCGGGCAGTACGATGTCGGCATATTTGCACGTATCGGTCAGGAACAGGTCGTGCGTTACCGTAAACAGATCGTCTCTCATCAGTCCTTGGCGCACCCGGTTTTGATCGGGCGCAACGACGGCGGGATTGCTGTTGTAGACGAACAGCACGTCGACGGACGGCTCCGCCTCCAGCAGCGCCTCGCCCAGCCGGTTCATATTGATCGACCGGACGCTGCGGTCGGGCAGCAGGTCCGGGCGCTCCAGCGCGGCGGAATTAACCGCGGAATAGTGGCTGTTGCCCTTGATCGCCCCGCCTCCGGGAACTCCCCATTGACCGATCAGGGCGGGCAGGCAGGAGATCGTGCGAATCGCCATGCCGCCGTTGTCGTGGTGCTGAAGGCCGTTGCCGATGCGGATGAACGACGGCGTCGTCCCCGCGTATTCGCGGGCGAGCCGGACGATCGTCTCCGCCGGGACGCCGGTAATTTCCGCGACCCGCTCCGGCGGGTATTTCTCGGCTTGGGCGGCAAGCTCCTCGAACCCTTTCGTATGCTCCGCGATAAACCGCTCGTCCGTCAGCTTTTCCCGGATGAGCACGTGCATCATGCCGAGCGCCAGCGCCGTATCGGTTCCCGGCAGAATGCCCACGAACTCGTCGGCCCAGGCCGAGGTGCAGTTGCGGTGCACGTCGATGTGGACGATTTTCGCTCCGCGCTTGCGGGCTTCGGTCAAATACATCACCTGGTGCATGTTGGTCGATACGAGATTGCAGCCCCAGATTAGAGCGTATTTCGTATGGATCGTCGTCTCGGGATCGGTGCCCGCGGACGCGCCCATCGTATAACGGTAGCCTGCGGCTCCGGCCGCGTTGCAGATCGTCCGTTCCAGCTGGCTCGCGCCAAGCCGATGGAAGAAGCGCCGATCCATCCCTTCGGCGTTCAGAATGCCCATGTTGCCATAGAAGCTGTAGGGCAGAATCGCTTCCGCTCCCTTGGCGGCAATGGCGTTCTCCAGTCTGGAGACGATCTCGGAGTAGGCTTCGTCCCAGGTGATGCGCTCGAATTCGTGCGTTCCCTTGGGACCCGTCCGGCGCAGCGGGTAAAGCACGCGGTCTTGATGGTACACACGCTCGTGCAGATGGCGGACTTTGTTGCAGATCGCGCCTTGCGTAACCGGGTGATCGGGATTTCCGTTTATAGATACGATCTTATCGTTCTCCATGGTGACGTGCAGGCTGCACGTGTCGGGACAATCGAAAGGGCAAACCGAGCGAACGACTTTGCTCTCTGCTGACATGTTCATCTCAACTCCGTTTCCTATTGTCAGTATAACGGATCGGGGCGATCCGCGGATACGGCATGAACATTTCGATGAGGAGGGGGGGCCTGTTCTTGTCGGATAGGAAGGCTTTAACCCGCGTTCCTCCCGCGCAATTTCGCCGAAAAATCGCTCGCCTGCTTATAGGAGGAAACAAAGTTGGATATAATGAATTTCAGACAGAAGAATAAGTTTGCTTTTTTAGCGGGAACCTGCTATAGTAAAGACTATCGAAATCGTGACCTGAATTCACAAAATGGAAAGGGTTATCATTTTGAAGTTAACCCTGCCGTTGTGTGAATTTTTTATTCGTATGAATAAAAAAGTTCATGAGGCATCCGTATTTGGAGGTGAAATACATGCAAGAGGGTACAGTTAAATGGTTTAACGCGGACAAAGGCTTCGGCTTCATCGAAGTTGAAGGCGGCAACGACGTATTCGTGCACTTCAGCGCGATCACGGGCGAAGGCTTCAAGACTTTGGACGAAGGTCAACGCGTCCAATTCAACGTGGTTCAAGGCAACCGCGGACCGCAAGCGGAAAACGTAGTTAAACTGTAAGTTTAACACGCCGCTGAAAGACCTCCAACGGAAACGTTGGGGGTCTTTTTTTAGGGATTCGGAAAGTATAAAATTTGCTATTCTTATCCTGAATCGTCTCCGACAAAGAGGCTGTCCCATAAGCCGAGTGGCTTAAGATAATCGATAAATAAAGAGGGGTATGTGCCTCCTGGAGAATGCCTCATACGCTCCTGAAATCACCCATTAACGGGTTTACCTATTCAGATTTCAGGAGCGTATAGCATCGGAAGGAGGTACATACCCCTTGCACCGTTAGTATCGATTATTTTTCCAAGCAACTTGATTCGCTTATGGGACAGCCCCTTTGCTTGTTTGCGAGATTTCCGGCAAAGCTGCCTGCACGGCGCTCATGACCGTCTTGGTGACCGGGGTGACTGGTCATATGACTTCGTCCGCGACTACGATGGATGGAAGACAATTCCGTCCGCAAGGACGGGAAGGACAGGAGAGAAGACGATGAGCTTCGACGCGATTGTGGTAGGGGCCCGGGTGGCGGGCGCTTCCTTGGCTTATTACTTGGCCAAGGCGGGATGCAAGGTGCTGCTTCTGGATCGGGCGACCTTTCCAAGCGATACGCTGTCCACGCACAATATGTTCGGCAACTCGCTGGGCATGCTGCGGGAGATGGGCGTACTGGAGGCCGTTCTGCGGACGAACACCCGGATTTATCGCAGAGGGCACGTTCATTTCGACGGCGCGGTAATCGACGGACTGTTTCCGGAGACGAACGGGATTCAGGGCAACCTGTGCGTTCGGCGCAAATATTTGGACCATATTTTATTCGAGCACGCGGCGAATCAACCGGGAGTGACGGCTATCGAAGGGTTTAAGGTGACCTCGCTTATCCGGGAGAACGGCGCGGTCGCGGGAGTGGAAGGCCGGCGCCGGGACGGAGAAGGACGGACGGAGAGCTTTCGCGCCCGGCTCGTCGTCGGAGCGGACGGCCGCTTGTCCAAGATCAGGGAATGGGTCGGAAGCGAGCGCAAAATCTCGCTCCCTACCGATTACGCCTCCTATACCGGTTACGTGTCCGGATTCCGGCAGGAAGGGGAGGCGCACGTTGAGTTTTATAAAAACGGGGACAAAATCGCGATTCTTTTCCCGACCAGCGACGACCAGTTCGTCGTCGGAGGGATGTTCCCGCTCGTCGACTTTCCGCGCATCGCCCGGTTCAAAGCCGATCCGGAAGCGGGCTTTCGGGAATTGATCGAGGACGGCTTCGCGCATACGACGCTGGCGGAGCGGTTCGGGGACACCCGGTTCGTCGAGCCGATTCGAGGTCTTCACGGCTATGACAACGACTGGTACGTCGGCATGGGCGAAGGATGGGCGCTGCTGGGCGACGCGCTGACCTTCAAGGACCCCTGCGTCGGCCAAGGAATGCACGACGCGCTGTTCGGAGCGCGGCTGCTGGCGGACATTTTGTCCCGGCACGCCCCGGAGGAATGGCGTTCCAACGCGGCGTCGATGGGCGAAGCGTATCAATCGGCGATGGAGGAGAAGCTGATGTCCCGCTTCTGGCTCGGCTGCCAGTTTACGAAGAACGTGCCCGTTCCGGAAGAGATGACGGCGGCTTACCGGCTCATCGGCGCGGATCGCCAGGCGACCGAGACGTTCCTGGGCATGTACAACTACTCCAGCGAGCCGGAGGACATCCAGGCGGAGATCGGACGTCTGCTGGCGGCCGCGCAGGAAGGGGCTCGGTCTCCGGCCTGAGCCCCTTCGGGAATTGTCCTGATAGACAAAGGCGGGGCTGTCCCCCAAGTCAAGTCGTACAAGAGGATCGGGGAAAAAAGAAGCATCTATCTCCCCGCAAAGTAATCGGAATAAGCTTCGAAATTAACGTCATTGTGTGGGATACCTTGCAGCGGAAGGAGATAGATGCGACTTACATCATCGATCATCGTTCGGTACGACTCTCTGTACTTGGGGAGCCAGCCCCGTCTTTTTTGACGATACAGAGTTTATCAGGTTCACCTTTATCATGGTCTGTATTGTCTCCGACAAAAACGCGTTCGTCGTCCTAAGGACGGCGAACGCGTTTTTGCTTGTTACACGCTTTTTTTAGTGATGGAGAAAATGACGGTTTTGCCCGTCAGGTCGACCAGGACGTCCACTTTGTCGTCCCCGATCTCAAGCTGCTGGGAAGCGACCTTGGCGCCGGACTCGACCTTGCCGCAAATGTCGTCGAAGCGGTCGCGGAATGTCGCCGAGTTGTAGCCGAACAAATAGTTCGCGAACGACTCGATCGCCTCCCGATTGCGCGCCAGCGTGCCCTCGCGCAGCCGGATCGTAATGCCGTACGTATTGTATTGGGGATCGAGCCACAGCGCGGTTTCCTCCGGCGTCTTGTCCGAATTGGCGGCGGACAGGACGGCGTCTTTTTCCTTCTGGTCCTTGAACAGTCTCAGTTTCGTATCCAGCAGATCGTGATTGGAGCCCCGCAGCGCTCCCGCCTGCTTGAGAACGTCGTAGGCGTCGCGCATTCTGCCGTCCGGGAAAACGACGGTCCGTTGACCTCCTCCGACCGTCGGAACGGCGAGCTGGAGGTCGTTGTTCTCCCCGTTCGTTACGGTGATGCGATTGCTCTTCTCCGTCAACCGGTTCAGCAGAACGAGAGACTGCGCGCGGGTGACCTTGTCGCCGACGCCGAAATACCCGTTCGGATAACCCTGCATGATGCCTTTGACCAACGCCTCGGCGATGAACTTCTGCTCCCGCTCCGTGGCGCTCATCAAATCTCCGTAAGCCTGCGCGAGCTGCCGGCTGAACTGCGAATCCTCCAAAAACTCCGTTTCCTGAAGCGTGTAATAGATCACCTCTGCAACATTTTCCCGTGTCATATCGTCCTGGAAGTCATTGTAGCGGCTGCGATTCAGAAAGTGCAGATCGCTGGCGACGTCGATATAAGGCTTGGCCCAATATCCGGTTGTCGCCGGCTTGAAGTCGAAGTAGCGGTAATCCTGCTTCAGAATCGTCTGGTTCTCCGCGCTTAAGCTCTGCAGGAACGGGGCGTTCCAGCTTCGCTCTCCGTTCTGGTGCAGGTCGGTATAGGACAATACGAGCATCTTGATGAATTGATCGACCTTCACGGGAGCGTCGGGACGGAACGTCCCGTCCGGATAGCCGTCGAGAATGCCTTTGGACACCATGTCCGCGATCGTCTCCTCGGCCCAGTGCCCCCGGATGTCGGTGAAGGGACTAGTGCCGGCTCCTTGCGCATAGGCCGAACTTCCCGTGCCGATGAGTGCGGCTAAAATAATGAAAAACGTAAAACGACGCATGAAGATCCTCCCGTTTCTAATTTGTCCTGGCAGACGCCTTAATAAGCTAACCACATTCGGGAGCGGGTTGGGAACGGCCGGGGAGACTAAGTGGAACAAGGCGGTTGCGGTCTTAAGATGCGTTTTGCGTAGGTCTTGAGGAGCGAAATTCCGGCCGGAGCGGCCGCTGCGTGCGGAAGCTCCGTTCCGCATGGGCGGGGAGAATCAGATGGGGGTCGTTCGATCCGTGTCCCCGGACCGAGCCTGCCGCCTTCGGCGGGACGGGGGAAATCGGCCGCCGGCAAGAGAGGGCCGTCGTTCGGAGCGCTTGAACGGGAGTCTTCGGGCAAGGCCTGTGGCTTCATTGTTGTCATTCAAGGGGGAAGGAGTATAATAAGGGGGCTGATACGAAAGGATGGAAAATTTTGTTCGCTCTTCTCAAAAAAATAAAACCGCTCAATACGGTCGTATGGACGCAATTTTTAAGCGCATTCGCGGACAATCTGAACTTTTTCCTGATCGTGGGTCTGGTCAAGCGGGAGGGGGCCGCCGATCCCGACGGCACGGTCACTTACATACAAATGGCGTTTCTCGTCGCTTACGTCGTGCTGGCGCCTATTGTCGGAGCGTTCGCGGACAAGAAAGCGAAATCGCGCGTGCTGCTGCTCGGCAACGTCATGAAGGCGACCGGCATTACGCTGCTGCTCGTCGGAGTGCCTCCCGCGCTGTGCTATTTCTTCGTCGGCGTCGGCGCCGTCGTCTACTCGCCGGGAAAATACGGAATATTGTCGGAGCTCACGAAGTCGGAGGGGGAGCTGCTCAGAGCCAACGCCCAGGTGGAAGGCTCGACGATTCTCGCCATCCTGCTCGGAACGGTGGCGGGCGGCTTCCTGGCCGCCCGGTCCGATCTGCCGGCCATTCTCGTCTGCTTGTTCATTTATTTGCTGTCGCTCGCGATGACGTTCCTCGTGCCGGTTAAGCCGGGCAATCCCGACATTCGCTACAGGGAAGCCTCCGGACAGTTTTTCCGGGATACGCTCAAGCTGTTCCGCAACCGCAGAAGCCGCTTCTCGCTGATCGGCACGGGAGCGTTCTGGCTGACGGCGTCGGTGCTGCGAATCGCGCTGATCGCCTGGCTTCCGCTGAATCTGGGCATCGTGGATACCGACCAGCAATCGCTGATCATCGGGGTTACGGCGCTCGGAGTCGTGGCAAGCGCTTGGCTGACGCCGAGGCTGGTGCCCGAAGGGCGGCTGTACCGCGGATTTTTCTACGGCATCGCGATGGTCGGAGCGGTCATGGCCGCGAATTTTACGCACGAGCTGTGGCTGACGGTCACGCTTCTGTTCTTCACGGGTGTCATGGGCGGCATCTTCCTGATCCCGCTCAACACGATGCTCCAGGAGGAGGGCAAGGCTCTGGTCGGACCCGGCCGGACGATCGCCGTCCAGAACTTCGTGGAGAACGCGCTGACGGTCGTCGGCCTGTTCCTGTATTTGACGCTCAGGCGGATGGAGGTGCCCGTCAACCATTCGGTTGTCGGCATCGGCGCGGTATTGACGCTGTTCTTCCTCTATCTGGCCTTTCAGTTCGGCCGCATCCGGGAGAGCTACGCGCTTATTCGCGCAAGGCGATGACGTGGACGAGCTGGGAGTCGGCCGTAATCTTGATGATCGCGTGGCCGGAATCGTATTCCGCCGTGCCCAGCCCGACTTCCGCGGACGGCTCGGAGCCGAGCAGATAGAACAGGTCGTCGGCGAGCGTCCGAACGCACACTTCCCGCTCGTCCTTGGTCAGCTCGCTCCAGTCGGTCTCCTCCATCTCGAACGCTTCGTAAAATTGCGGCACCGTCGTCAGAGCCCGGGACAAGTCGTCCAGAATATGATCATAGGATCTCGTATAGGCAATCGCCATGGGGTCGTTCCCCTTTCAAAGTTTATGGTTGCATTATACGCGAATCGAATTTCTTTAGCCAACCTTTAGGTGATCTTCCTGCATGTAAGGCTTTAACGCCCAGTTAACATTTTGTATAATAAGTAAGGTTCGGAGGTGAACGGGAATGCAAGCTTCAAGATGGAGAGTATGGCTTTCCAAGCCGTTCGTTTTTTTCTCTCTCATAATGGTGCTTAAAATCCTTCTGGCTCGGCTAGTCGTATTCGACGGAGCCTCGATGTGGCTGCAGCTGGCGACGGGGATTCCGTCCGTCTGGGTGCTGTTCTGCCTGATCGAATGGCTTGTGCCGAGACGGAAGATGGCCGCGTACTTGACGGTGGACGTCGTTGTCACGTCGATCTATTTCGCCGTCATTATGTATTACAAATACTTCGGCGTCATTGTGACGTATCATGCGCTGCAGCAGGTCAACCAGGTCACGGAAGTGAAAGGAAGCGTATTTTCCCTGCTGCATCCGTACTTCCTGTTCATTTATACCGATATTGTCGTGCTGCTGCTCCTGTATGCCAGCCGCAGGTTTCGAAGCTGGACCAAAACCTTGGCGAGAAGGGAATCCGGCGCGTTGGTCTCCGTCGTATTCGCCGTCTCCCTGATCGGCAGCGTCGCCACGGTCTGGACCCACAGCGACAGCATTAACGAGCTGAAGCAGGCCGAGAACATGGGAATTCTGAATTACGAGGCCTATGCGGTCATCGCCAGCTCCACGCAAGAGATCGAGGACCCGAGCAAGGTGACCGAGGAGACGATCGCCGAGTTGAAAGGCGTCCGGGAGCCCGAGGTTCCCCTCTATTGGGGAGCGGCCGAAGGAAAGAACGTCATCGTGCTTCAGCTCGAGGCGTTCCAGAATTTCCTGATCGACCGCACCATCGACGGGAAGGAAATTACGCCGGTCATGAACAAGCTGGCCAAGGACAATTTCTACTTTCCGCATTTCTATCAGCAGGTCGGCCAGGGAAATACGTCGGATGCGGAATTCGTCGTCAACACGTCCTTCTACATTCCCCAGTACGGCGCGGCCGCGCAGGAGTACGGCGGCCTCGAGCTGCCGAGCATGCCGCGGAAGCTGGCGGAGCATGGCTACAATACGGCGACGTTCCATACGAACGACGTCCAGTTCTGGAACCGCAAGGAGCTGTACAAGGGGCTCGGCTTCGGCCGCTATTACGACGCCGAATTTTTCGGAGACGAGGACCTGGTGTTCTTCGGCTCTTCGGATGAAGTGTTGTACAAGAAGACGGCCGACGAATTGCTGAAGATGAGCCAGACGGGCAAGCCCTTCTACGCTCAAGTGATCTCTATGTCTTCCCATCATCCGTTCAACATTCCGGATCGCAAAATCCGCTTTGAGCTTCCGGAGCGCTATCGGGATACGCTCGTCGGCGATTACATCCAGGCTCAGAACTATACGGATTACGCGCTTGGCCAGTTCATCGACAGGCTGAAGGAGAACGGCCTGTGGGACGACACGGTGCTGGTCGTTTACGGAGACCATCTGGGACTGCCCATCTACTCGCTTACCGATCACGAGAAGAATCTGATGGAAGAAATCTACGGCTACGAGTACGGATTTTCCGAGATGATGAACATTCCGCTGATCGTTGCCGCTTCCGGAGTGACGGAGCCGCAGGTGCTTCCCCAGGTGGGGGGGCAGGCGGACTTGTTCCCGACGATCGCGAACCTGCTGGGGGTCTCGCTTAAAGGACATATTCACTTCGGCCAGGATCTGCTCAACCAGACAGACAATTTGCTGCCGCAAAGATATTATTTGCCTTCGGGCTCGTTCGTAAACGGCAAAGGCATTTTCGTTCCCGGCCTGAACTACGAGGACGGGGTCGGCTATCCTTTCGACGGCGGCCGGTCGGAGGAGTTCGACGCCTCCAAAGAGGAGTACGACCGGGCGTTGGAGCTTCTGCGGCTTTCGAACAGCTATGTGAGTCACTTGCCCAAGCATGAATAGAAGGTTGGCGCTATAGATATAGAATGGGGGGTAAGGGCGTGAACCTTATTAAGGCCGATTGGAAAAAATACTCGCCGCTGCTGCTCATGCTGATGTTCCCGGTTCTCGGATGGATGTACGCGCTGACGAACGACATCGAGAACCAGGAAGTATACAGCTTGGCGACCGCGGTGGACGGGACGATCCCGTTCGTGAAATGGTTCGCGCTGCCGTATTCGATCTGGATTTTCTACATTTACGTCTGTTTGTTCTATTTCTTCAAGAAGGACATCAACGTCTATTACCGAAACCTGATGACTTACGCGATCAGCGCGCTGCTCTGCTATTTGATTTATTCGGTTTTTCAGACGACGGTCGCACGTCCTTTCGTCGTCGGAGACGATCCGGTCTCGATGCTGATGCGCTACATTTACAATCGGGATCAGCCCTTTAACTGCTTCCCGAGCATCCACTGCTTTTCCAGTTACATGGTCATGAGGGCGATCTGGACGAGTTCGTTCCGCAACAAGCGGAACGTCGCGCTCATCACGGGGATGTCCAGTCTGATTATTCTGTCCACCTTGTTCGTGAAGCAGCACGTCATTATGGACGTGCTGGGCGCGGTGTTCCTCGTCGAAGCCGTGACGGCGGCCCTTATCGTGGCCGAACGGAAGGCCCGGCTGTGGCGCGAGCGCCAGAAGAGCACTTTCGGAGCGTAAACAAAGGCCGAGCCCCGGCAGAGAACGAAATCTGCCAGGGCTCGGCCTTTGACATAAGCGGGGGAGTTAATGACGGCCGGGGGCCGGCGCCTCCACCGCGCGCAGGCACAGCCGGAGGTAATGCTCCTTGAGCTGTTCGCGGCTGTACCCCCGCTCCTTCTTGATCTGGAAATATCCGATCGGGGACAGCGAGCAGATCATCGCGTGGGCCGCGAGGTCCGGATCGAAAGGCGGCTCCGTTTCGCCGGAGGCGATCTCGGTCAGCAGCTCCGAGATTTTACTCCGGGAATAGCGGTACATCGGGGAATGAAAGAAGTTGCCCCGGTCGTCGACGCAGTTCGTCTTCGCTTCGGTCTCGAGCAGCAGCTCCGCCTTGTCCTCGATCGTGTCGATCCAATAGCCCAGGATGACGGAAAGCCGTTCCCGCGCCGGCTCTCCCTCGCTGCGTTCCAAGTAATCTCCGATCTCGTCGATCAGCTTATTGCCGTATTCGTGCAGCATATCCAGACACAGATCGCCTTTATGGGCGTACTTCCGATACAGCGTCGCTTGTCCGATTCCGGCCGACTTGGCGATCTGGTGCATGCTGACCGGCTGTACGCCGTATTCGCTGAACAGCTCGTGGGCGGTCTGAAGGATAAGCTGACGATTCTCGACCGCGTCTCTGCGTTCCCGTCTATCGGCCACGATTCGTCACCTCGCTAATCTGAATAAAATCGCTCTCCCGTATGTTGACAACCGGACAATTGTCCGGTAACATCGAAATTAAACGGACAATTGTCCGGTTTAGTTACGGGTTTTCCTTGCAGCGTCCATATGCTTCTATTGTATCGCCGAGCTCCGCGGCGGTCAATGGACGAGAGAGATTGCGCAGCGAAAACCTCTCCATTCGGATAGGAGGTTGTATATGTCTTCCCCTCAAGCGCCGGAAACGGCGGACAACGCGATCTCGGTGCGCAGCATTCTGGGCCCGCTGGTCGCGATCATTATCGGAATTTTCATGGTTATTCTGGACGGTACGGCCGTTAACGTCGCTCTGCCCAAGCTGCAGCAGGAATTTAATTTGCCCAACCTGACGCTCGTTCAATGGACCGTCATCGGCTACGCGCTCGCGCAAGCGGCTGTCATTCCGCTGGCCGGATGGCTGTCCGACCGCTTCGGCGCGAAGCGGGTGTTCCTGATCTCCATCGGACTGTTCACGATCGGCTCGCTGCTGTGCGCGCTGGCGACAAGCGTCGAGATGCTGATCGCGTTTCGGATTCTGCAGGGAATCGGCGGCGGCGTAGTCGTGCCGATCTCGATGGCGTTCGTGTACCGGCTCGCTCCGCCGAGCAAGGTCGGAGCGGTCATGGGAATGATGGGTGTCCCGATTCTGCTGGCGCCCGCGCTCGGCCCGGTACTGGCGGGTTGGTTCGTCGAATATTACAGCTGGGAATGGATCTTCCTGATCAATCTGCCGATCGGCGTGATCGGAATTCTGCTCGGCATTCGCACGCTGCCGAATATCGGCCGCCAAGCGGTGGCTTCGCTCGACCGGCTCGGCATGATTCTGGGGCCGCTTGCCTTCGCGGCGCTCGTCTACGGCGTATCCGAAGGCGGCATCGACCCGATGACCGGGAAGTCCACGTGGACCGAGCTTCCGACCGTAATCGGCATCGGCATCGGCGTCATCGCGCTTATTCTGTTCATCGTGACGGAGCTGCGCAAGACGAATCCGCTGCTCGAGCTTCGCGTCTTCCGCTCCGGCAACTTCACGAAGGGCATTATCGTGCAGTGGGTGTCGCAGATCGCACTGTTCGGAACGCTGTTCCTCGTGCCGTTGTTCCTGCAGCAGGCCAAAGGCTACTCTCCGATGGAAGCCGGCTTGATGATGCTGCCGCAGGCGCTCGCCTCCGGTCTGTTCATGCCGATCGGCGGCAAGCTGTCCGACCGCTTCGGCGCTCGCCCGCTCGTGATCGTCGGCATGGCGATTACGACGGTCGCGGCTTTCCTGCTGTCCAACATTTCGGCGGACGACGGCAAGCTGGCGATTATGCTTCCGCTCGGCTTGCTCGGCGCGGGAATGGGTTTGTTCATGATGCCGCTGAATACGCATCTGATCCAATCCGCTCCGCTGAATCTCGTAGGCCGCGTCACTTCGCTGACGAACGCCGCGCAGCAGGTGATGATGTCGTTCGCGGTCGCCGTGCTGACGACGATCTCGACCACGCGGATGCAGGATCTGATGGTCGCGCAGCAGAAGCCGGCTCCGGATCTGCCGATCTTCGCGGAAGCGTTCGGCCATACGTTCTTTATTCTCGTCTTCATCGCCGTGGCGGGCGCGGCTTTGGGCTTGCTGCTCCGCAAGCCGAAG
This sequence comes from Cohnella cellulosilytica, assembly GCF_042431195.1. Classification (NCBI taxonomy): domain Bacteria; kingdom Bacillati; phylum Bacillota; class Bacilli; order Caryophanales; family Paenibacillaceae; genus Cohnella; species Cohnella cellulosilytica. The sequence continues at coordinate 2,942 of NZ_JBHMDN010000007.1, read as the reverse complement.
CGGCAGGAAGGCGAAGCCGCCGCGAACGCGGAGGCGCCGATCATCATCGGACACTGACCGAAATTGGACGGGGCCGTTCCCCAAGCGCACAGCTTGGCGGAACGGCCCCTTTGTTATTGAAGCGCAACCGCGCGATCTTCCTGATTCACTATCACGAAAACAACGATAGCCCTACCTCTCTATCGCTCTTACGGCTCCATGGCCGCGCCAGTGAGAATTCGTGTTTCCTTCCAGCAGCCGTTCATTTAGATGAAATAAGGAATGTGTGGGGAAACGGAGGAATAGATCCCATAACGCAGAAAAATCAGAGGGTCACAACTTCTATAAGATATTATCTTACTAAATATAGATCAGCTTGTCAAGGCGGAGTTCGGGAATGAGTTCGGAATCGGGTTCGGGACCGCGGGGGCCGGAGTGTCGGGCATTCGGTTGGGGAATCCTGTTGTTGCGGCAGGGCCGCTGTCGAAATGTTGCTCTCCTATTGCTCTTCCGTACTCATGAATTTCATTTTGCCTTATACTAAGGAGGATGCGAGGTGAAGAGATGGATCCGGAGCTGTTTAAGCTTGTTTACGAAGGCGTCGTCAATCGGGCAACGACTTACGACGGCATTTATTATACGGCGGTCAAGACGACAAAAATCGTTTGCCGGCCGACTTGCCGGGCGAAAACTCCGCTCGCGAGCAACGTGGTTTTCTATCGCTCGCTCGAGGAGGCGATTCGCGCGGGTTACCGGCCGTGCAAGCGATGCCGGCCGCACGAGAACGGACCGCTCCGGCCGGATGCGGCGCTGGCCAAGTGCGTGGACGCCCTGATCGAGGCGCGTTACGGCGAGAAGCTGACGCTGACGAGGCTGGCGGCCTCGCTTGCGATGAGCCCTTATCATCTTCAGCGGGTGTACAAGAAGGTGAGGGGATTTTCCCCGCAGGAGAGCATCGAGCAAACCCGGCTGAAGCATACGCGGGAGCGATTGCTCGCCACCGACGATCCCGTCGCGGAGATCGGCGAATCTGTCGGCTTTGGCAGTCCGTCTTACTTTACGTACTGGTTTTGCAAGAAAACGGGCATCTCTCCCTCGGAATTTCGCGCCATAAATAAAGGAGGCACATCCAATGAACGACGATAACCGCTATCGGCAGACGATTATCGGATTCGCTCAGCCCTGGACGCTCGTAGCGACCGAGCAAGGGATCAGCGAGCTGATCTATCCCCCGCAGGTGGCCGAGCAGGCGGGGTTTACCGAAGATTACTCCCGGCTTCCGGAGAATCCCGAGCTTTTCGCCAAATTCGGGATCATCGACCGGTTGGAGCGTTATTTCGCCGGAGAGCCGGTCGAATTCGACGACGTTCCGCTCGACGTGCGGGGAACGCCGTTTCAGCGAAGCGTATGGGCGGCGCTGCAGCGGATCCCGTACGGGAAGACGTGGACGTACGGGCAAATGGCCGAGGCGATGGACAAGCCTTCGGCGGTGCGGGCGGTCGGGACCGCGATCGGACGCAATCCGCTGCCCGTCGTGCTGCCGTGTCACCGGGTTGTCGGGTCCAACGGCGCGCTGACGGGATTCCGGGGCGGCCTGGAGATGAAGAAGGCGATTTTGGCTTTGGAGGGCGTTGCGGCGATGAACCCGACCGGGCATGAACGGTTTCGTTTCTAAAGAATAGACTCGTTCCCCGCTTATTTGGTATGATTTTCATAGGAAAGCGGACATGGGGAGAGCGACGAATGATAAATTACGCGCACGTAAAATGGTTTACCGATGTGACCCCGGTCAAGGAGACGCTGGATAATGTGCTGTCTCCCGTATTCGCGGGCACGGCGCTGGCCGTGGCGCTGCTGCTGGCGGCGCTCACGCAGCTGCTGCCCTCGATCATGAAAATCGGCGCGCTCGACAAGCTGGACAACGGGCTCGAGAAGCTGAGGCCGTGGTCGTTCCATATTTTGCAATACGGAACGGCAATCTCCTTGTTGTGGGCGCTGCTGGAGGGCGGCTTGTTCGCTCCCGAGTTCGCGCCTCCGGCGGGGGCGCTGGAGCTGACGGTCTGGGCGACGATCGCGCTCCTGCTCATTCCGCACCATTGGTCGGTCAAGCTGGCTTCGATCGTTCTGTTCGGGCTTTATGTCTATTATATCGGCGAGTACGGCCTGTTCCACATGCTGGACTACGGCTTCTATCTGGCGATCGCCGCCGCGCTCGGGTTCTATCGCACGCCGATGCAGAAATGGTCGTTCCCGCTGCTGTATCTGGGAACGGGCTTGTCCTTGTGCTGGGTGGCGGTGGAGAAATGGATCTACCCGGCGATGAGCCTGGACATTATCGAGCATCACGGCGTGCCGACCTTTGGCTTCGATCCGGCGGTGTTCGTCGTGCTCGCCGCGTTCGTCGAGTTCGTTGTCGGCTATTTGCTCGTCGTCGGCATTTTGAACCGGCTGCTGTCCATCGTGCTTACGCTGATCTTCATTATGACGACGATGCTGTTCGGCTACGTCGAGATCGTCGGTCATTTTATGATCCATATCGTACTGGCGCTGTTCATCATCGAAGGCGTGAGCTTCTACAAGCCTCCGGTCGAGATGCATAAGACGAAGCTGGAGCGAATCGTGTTCGTGGCGCTGAATTTCCTGCTCGTGCTGGCGACTTACGTGCTGTTGTATTACAGATTCGCTTGATCCCCCGGACGACCGGGAAAACCGCGCTGCGGCAGGCTGGGCCAATCGGAGAAATCCGATTGGTCTTTTTTTTGTACGGCTGACCAAGCATCTGCCCGAATGGGCTTGCGTAACGGCCTGGCAGACCGCTAAAAGCGGGCATCTGCCCGAATGGGCCTGCGTAACGGCCTGGCAGAAGCCGTCGATTAACTGTGGCTAAACACAACGCCTTCTCTCCCACTCGGTAATTTTGCGAGTTCATGTGGGACAGGAGGCGTTTTTTGACGTGCTTGCTG